>NZ_JBFUBW010000044.1:0-51087 GCF_056405555.1 Variovorax sp. P1_G12
CGCCCAGGAACAGCTCCAGCCGGTTGCCCGCGGGGATCGCGTAGCGCAGGAAGCCGTCGATGATGGCGGCCCCGTCGGGGGTGTTGATGCCGACCGCGGCCGCCACCGGCGCCGGCGTGATGCCGAAGGCCCAGGGCTCGACCACCGCGGCCACCGCGATGAACACCGCCGCCAGGCCGATCATGCTGTGGAAGAAGGCCACCAGCTCGGGCATTTGSGTCATCTCGACCGTCCTGGCCCGGTAGGCGCCGTAGCCCCCGCCGACCACCAGGCCCAGCAGCACCCAGGCCATGCCGATCGCCTTGCCGCCCGACAGCTGCACGATCAGCGCCGCGGTGGTCAGGATGGCGATCGCCATGCCCACCATGCCGAAGACGTTGCCGCGGATCGAAGTSGTSGGGTGGGAGAGGCCCTTSAGGGCCTGGATGAAGCAGACACTGGCAACGAGGTACAGCAGCGTGACGAGGTTCATGCTCATGCTGCATTCCCCTTGCCAGCGGCCGGTGCCTTTTTATCCTTCTTCTTGAACATCTCGAGCATGCGCCGCGTCACCAGGAAGCCGCCGAAGACGTTGACCGCGGCCAGCGCCACCGCCAGCACGCCCATGGTCTTGCCCAGGCCGGACTCGGTCAGCGCCGCGGCCAGCATCGCGCCCACGATCACGATCGCCGAGATCGCGTTGGTGACCGCCATCAGCGGCGTGTGCAGCGCCGGCGTGACGGTCCACACCACGTGGTAGCCGACGTAGATCGCCAGCACGAAGATGATCAGGTTGATGACGGTATGGGAAACGGGATCCATGTCTTCTCCTCCGGGGGTTCGCTTAGTTCTTGGTGACCTGGCCGTCYTGCGCCATCCGGCAGGCCGCCACGATGTCGTCCTCGAGGTCGATCTTGAGCGYGCCCTCCTTGGCCACGATCAGCTTGAGGAAGTCGAGCACGTTGCGCGCATACAGCGCCGACGCGTCCGCCGCCACCCGCGCSGCCAGGTTGGTCTCGCCSACGATGGTCACGCCGTGCCTGAYCACCGTCTGGTCGGCTTCGGACAAGGGGCAGTTGCCGCCCACGCCGCCAGGCCCCTTGCCGGCGGCGATGTCCACGATCACCGAGCCCGGCTTCATCGACTTGACCATGTCTTCGGTGATGAGSGTCGGCGCCGCGCGCCCCGGGATCAGCGCGGTGCTGATCACGATGTCGGCCAGCGCGACGCGCTTGGCGACYTCSACCTGCTGGCGCGCCAGCCAGCTCGCGGGCATCGGCTTGGCGTAGCCGCCGACACCGACCGCCGCTTCCTTCTCCTCGTCGGTGTCGTAGGACACCTCGATGAACTTGCCGCCCAGCGACTCGATCTGCTCCTTCACGCTCGGGCGCACATCGGACGCCTCGATCACCGCGCCCAGGCGCTTGGCGGTCGCGATCGCCTGCAGGCCGGCCACGCCGACGCCCAGGATCACGACCCGGGCGGCCTTCACGGTGCCCGCGGCGGTCATCAGCATCGGGAAGAAGCGCTGGTATTGGTCGGCCGCGATCATCACGGCCTTGTAGCCGGCGATGTTGGCCTGCGAGGAGAGCACGTCCATGCTCTGCGCGCGCGTGGTGCGCGGCGCGGCCTCCAGCGCGAAGGCCGTCAGCCCGGCGGCAGCCAGGCGCTGCAGCCCCGCTCCGTCGAAGGGGTTGAGCATGCCGATGACCACCGTGCCCGGCTTCATCAGCGCGCTCTCGCGCTCGTCCGGCGTGCGCACCTTGAGCACGATCTCGGCGCCGAAGGCCCCCGCCGCATCCGTGATCTCCGCCCCCGCGGCCTGGTACGCCGCATCGGTCACGCTCGCAGCCACGCCCGCGCCCGCTTGCACACGCACCACATGGCCCTGCGCCACGAGCTTCTTCGCGGTCTCCGGGGTCACGGCAACTCGGGTTTCGCCTGGCACAGTCTCGGCCGGCACGCCTATCTTCATACAGTCCGCCTCTCAGGATTCATTCGAATTCGATGATCACCGCGTCGAGCGCGAGCGCATCACCGCGGCCCACGTGAACCTTCGACACCACACCGGCGCGCTCGGCGCCGAGCGTGATTTCCATCTTCATGGCCTCGACGACGCACAGGGGATCGCCGGCCGCCACGGCCTGGCCCACTTCCGCGGAGATCGCGACGACCATCGCCGGCATCGGGCTGCGCAGTTGGGAACCGGTGGCCGCCTGCTGCCGCTTCGGCATCCACGCCAGCAGTTCAGCCTCGCGTGCCGACAGCACGCAGACCTCGGCCTGCGTGCCGGCATGGGCCAGCGTGGCGCCGTCGCCGGTGCGGCGAAACTGCATCGCCACCGCCTCGCCGTCGATCGAGCCCTTCCAGACCGGCTGCCCCGGAATCCAACCGGATATCACCTCGTGCACGATCCCCGGCAGATCGTCGAAGCCGACGCGCCAGTGGCCGCGCTGGCCCTCGACCGTGACCCGGTGCGCCGCAGCTCCCAGAAGCACCACACGACGCCCGACTGCAGCGGCGCCCCCATCGGCCAGCGCGTCCATCGAGGCAGCGACCGCGGCCATGCGTTGCGCCGTGAGTCCTTCAGGCGGCGGCAACACGAAGCCCCCCTTGAACTCGTCGGCAATGAAAGCCGTCGACAGCTTGCCGGCGCGCCAGCGCGGATGACGCATCAGCGCAGACAGGAATGCAATGTTGTGCCGGATGCCTTCGATGGCAAAGGCATCGAGCGCGAGCGCCTGCTGGTCGATCGCCTCGGCCCGCGTGGGCGCGTGCGTCACCAGCTTGGCGATCATCGGGTCGTAGTGGATCGATATCTCGCCGCCCTCGTACACGCCGGTGTCATTGCGCACCGTGACGCCATCGTGCTGGCCTTCGACGGGTGGGCGGTAGGTGGTGAGCCGCCCGGTCGCAGGCATGAAGTTGCGCGTCGGGTCTTCGGCATAGACGCGGCTTTCGACCGCCCAGCCCTTCAGCCGGATGTCTTCCTGAGCGAACGCCAGCTTGCCGCCGGCGGCCACATGGATCATCTGCTCGACCAGGTCGATGCCCGTGATCAGTTCCGTCACCGGATGCTCGACCTGCAGCCGCGTGTTCATCTCCAGGAAGTAGAAGGACTTGTCCTGCCCGCAGACGAACTCGACCGTGCCCGCCGAGTCGTAGTTCACGGCGCGCGCCAGCGCCACGGCCTGCTCGCCCATGCGCCTGCGCGTGGCCTCGTCGAGCAGCGGCGACGGCGCTTCCTCGATCACCTTCTGGTTGCGGCGTTGAATGGAGCATTCGCGCTCTCCGAGATAGACCACGTTGCCGTGCTTGTCGCCCAGGACCTGGATCTCGATGTGGCGCGGATCGACGATGAACTTCTCGACGAACACGCGGTCGTCCCCGAAGGACGATGCCGCCTCGGACTTGGCGCGCGCATAGCCCTCGGCCACCTCGGCGGCCGAGGCCGCGATGCGCATGCCCTTGCCGCCGCCGCCGGCCGAGGCCTTGATCATCACCGGATAGCCGATCTCGTTGGCGATCTCCACCGCATGGGCCGGGTCCGAGATCACGCCCAGGTAGCCCGGCACCGTCGAGACCCGTGCCGCGCTGGCGCGCTTCTTGGATTCGATCTTGTCGCCCATCGCCTCCATCGCGCCCGGGTTCGGTCCAATGAACACGATGCCGGCCGCCTTCAGCGCCGTGGCGAAGGCCGCACGCTCCGAGAGGAAGCCGTAGCCCGGATGCACCGCGTCGGCCCCGGTGCGACGGCAAGCCTCGATGATCTTGTCCATCACCAGGTAGGACTCGATCGCCGGCGCCGGTCCGATGTGGACGGCCTCGTCGGCCATCTGCACGTGCAGCGCCCGAGCGTCGGCATCGGAATACACCGCCACGGTCCGGATGCCCATCCGGCGCGCCGTCCTGATGATCCGGCAGGCAATCTCGCCGCGATTGGCGATCAGAATCTTGGAGAACATGGGGCTAGAGAGGTAGGTTGGCGTGCTTGCGCCAGGGCTGCGCACACGACTTCTGCGCCAGCAGTTCCAGCGCCTGCACGAGGTGCCCGCGGGTCTGGCGCGGAACGATGACATCGTCGATGTCGCCGCGGCGCGCCGCAGCGTCGGCCGCGAGGCGTTGCTGCGCCGCTTGCGGATCGTCGCCCAGCGCCACGGCGCCCTGGGCGTTCAGGAGTCCGATCTGCGCGTCGGGCCAGGCATAGACCAGGTCGGCGCCGAGCGCGCGCGATCCCATCGCACCGCCCGCACCGCCCAAGGCCTTGCGCAGCACCACCGTCACGAGCGGGACTGTGGCCTGCGCGTAGGCGCACAGCAACTTGCCCACGTGCCGGGCCACGCCGCCGTGCTCCTGCGCGACGCCGGGCAGGAAGCCGGGCGTGTCGACGAAGCTGAGCACCGCGATGCCGAAGGCGTCGCAGAAGCGCACGAAGCGCGCCATCTTGCGGGCCGCGTCGCAGTCGAGCACGCCGGCCAGCACCGACGACTGGTTGGCCACCACGCCGACGGTGCGGCCATCGACCCGCGCGAAGCCGATGACCGCATTCGGGGCGAAGTCGGACTGCAATTCGAAGAAGTCCGCTTCGTCGCTCACCTGCACGATGAGTTCCCTGACGTCGTAGGCGTCCGCATCGGCTTGCGGCACCAGCGTGTCCAGTGCAGGCGCCTCGCGGGCCGCATCATCCAGGCAGCGCCGCTGCGTCGGCCCCGCGCGGTTGTGCAGCGGCAGGAAGCCGAACAAGCGGCGCAACCGACGGATCGCCTGCACCTCGTTGTCGAACGCCCCATCCGCCAGGGACGAGGTCTTTCTGTGCACGCCTGCGCCCCCGAGTTGCTCGGCGCTCACCTCTTCGCCCGTCACCCGTTGGACCACGTCGGGTGCGCTGAGGAACAGGCTGCTGTCGTCGTTGGCCATGAAGACGAAGTCGGACAGCGGCGGCAGCAAGGCATCGGCGCCGGGACATCCGCCGACGATCAGCGAGATCTGCGGAACGACGCCGGAAGCGGCTGCGGCGTTGCGTACGATGGCGCCGTGGCCGGCCAGCGCATCCATGCCGCTTTCAAGCCGCAAACCGGCCGTGTCGAAGATTCCGATGATCGGCACCCGGCCTTCCAGCGCGAGTTCCTGCAACCGCCCTATCTTGCGGGCATGCACCTCGGCCAGTGTGCCGCGGCTCACCGACATGTCCTTGGCGAACACGCACACGGCGCGGCCGCCGATGGTGCCGCGCACGGTGACCACGCCGTCGCCGCTGCAGGCGTCGTCGCGGCCCAGGCGGGGCCCCAGTTCGGTCGACGAGCCTTCGTCGAGCAGCAACTCGACGCGTTCGCGGGCCGTCAGCCTGCCGCGGGCGTGCTGCGCTTCGGCCCAGGCCGCCCGCCCAGGGGCCGGCCCCGGCGCGCGGCATGCGGCCGACCGGTCGAGAATCGCTGCCATCGCCGGCTTCAGCGCTTCTTTTCGGCCACGTAGGCACGCAGGCGCGGAACGATCTCCTTGGCGATGATCTCGATCTGGTCCATCTCGTACTTGTACGGAACGAAGACCAGCTTCTGGACGCCGACGTCGATGTGCTCCTTGAGCTGGGCCACGCACTCGTCGACATTGCCCATGATGGCGCTGTCCATCGTCGACTGGCTGCCCTGGGCGATGTCGAAGTCGACATTCAACCACTCCATCATCTTGCCCTGCACGGCTTCGCGCGAGGCCCCCACCATGATGGGCAGCTGGTTGCCGTTCATCAGCGTGGCCGGATCCTTGTCCGCTTCAGCGGCGTACTTGCACACCTTCGCCCAGGACTCGACGAACGCCGCCGGCTTGTAGAAGTAGGTGAGCCAGCCGTCGCCATCCACCGCGGCGCGCTTGAGCACGCGATCGGCATAGCCGCCGATCAGGATCGGGCAGGGATTCTGAACCGGCTTGGGGAACATCACGCCGGCCGGGATCTTGTGGTGCGTCCAGTCTCCGGAGACCACATCCTCGGTCCAGAAGCGCTTGAGGATCTGGAGGTTGTCGTCCATGATCTTGCCGCGCTCCTCGTAGGCCACGCCGACAGCGTCGAACTCGCGCTTGTACCAGCCGGCGGCCATGGCCATCAGCAGGCGGCCGTTGGACAGCTGGTCGATGCTCGACAGCTGCTTGGCCAGCACCACCGGATTGCGCAGCGGCAGCACCAGGATTCCGGTCGACAGCTTGATCTTCTTGGTGCGCGCGGCGATGGCCGTCAGCAGCGTCAGCGAATCGATGATCGGGAAGTGCGGATCGACGCCGAGCAGGATGTGGTCCCAGACCCAGATCGAGTCGAAGCCGAGTTCCTCCATGCGCACGCCGTACTGCACCAGCGCCTCCGCGTTCGGGATTTCCGGAAAGGCCGTGAAATTGCGCGCTGCAATGCCAAACTGTCCATGCAAGGTTGCCATCAATGTTCTCCAGTGGTTCGATCTTCGAAATGCAGATGCTCGACCCGCGTCATGCGATGTAGAGCCGGTCCGGGTCCAGCTTGCGCAGGGCCGCGAGTTCGGCCGCGCTCGGGACCTCGGTGGTCGCGATGTGCTTGTCGTGCAGCAGCGTGAAGCCGGTGTTGTCCTGCACCTGCTCCAGGGTGACGCCCGGGTGCAGCGCGACGATCTTCATGTGCCTGGTCTTGTCGTCGAAGCCGAAGATGCCCAGGTCGGTCACCACCCGGAACATGCCGCCGGCCAGCAGGCCGCGGTCGTGGCGGCTGCTGCCGCCATCGAGGAAGCCCGGGCTGGTGACGAAATCCACCTTGTCGACGAAGCGCCGGCGCTCATGGCGCATGGCGACGATCATGTTCGTCAGGCTCGAGATGTCGTTGCCGCCGCCGGTGCCCGGTAGCCGCGTCTTCGGGTGGGCCGGGTTGCCGATGTAGGACGAATTCAGGTTGCCGTACTTGTCGATCTGCGCGCCCCCCATGAAGCCGACGTCGACATGGCCGCGCTGCAGCAGCAGCAGCACGTCGGTGCTGCTCAGCACCATGTTGGCTCGCTTGGTGCAACGCTGTTCGTTGGTCGACGGCGGCAGCTTGCCCGGCTCGATGATCGGGCCCACCACGCCGCCCTCGAACAGAATCGTGAGGCCGGGGCAGCGCAGGCCCTGGGCCAGCGTCGCGGCCAGGAGCGGCACGCCCACCCCGGCGAAGACGACCTGCCCTTCGTTGAGCAGGCGCGAGCTCATGACGGCCAGGATCTCGCTGGCGGTGCAATCGGCGATCTCAGTCATTGAGCATGCTCCTTCCGCGGCGCGCCGCATCCAGCAGTTCGTCCAGCCCCAGCAGGTTCAGATAGTCGTTCCACGACTTCGGCTGCCGGATGTAGCGCTCGATGTAGTCCTGCATGGCGGCCACCGGGTCGGCGTTGACCAGCGAGGTGTAGTAGTCCATGTGCTTGAACAGCGGCTCGTAGACGTTGCTGCACTCGTGCGGCGCGCAGCCGTAGGGCACCTCGACCACGGCGTCGACGGCGAAGAACGGGATCTTGGTCTGGTCCGGGGATCGGCGGATCTGGTCGTTCGAGACGATCCGCTCGGTCGTCAGGATCACGCGGGTGGCGGCCATGGCCAGGTCGATGTCCATGAACTGCAGGCCGTCCATCTGGGCATTGCCGTAGGCATCGCAGCGCTGCACGTGGATGATCGCCACGTCGGGATTCAAGGCCGGCACCAGCAGCACGTCCTCCTGGGTGAAGGGACAGGTGATGGTCCGGGCTTCGGGCCGCAGTTCCAGCACGTCCGAGCCGAGCATCGAGCGCATCGGCAGGAAAGGCACCCCCATCGCTCCGGCGCGAAAGCGCATGCCCATGGCCAGGTGGCTCCACTCGTCGTAGCGCGCCTGCTTGCTCTCCACGTAGTGGCGCATGACCTTCGAGATGCCCCAGACGATGCCCTGGCTGAACCAGCTGGTGATGATGTGGTCCGAGACCCCCGAGGCGAACAGCAGGTCGCCCTCGCTCGAGACGATGCTGCGCGAGACCTGCAGATGTTTCTTGCGCTCGCGGATCAGCTGCCAGATCATCGCCGTCGGCGTGCGCGACAGCGTGCTGCCGCCGATGCCGACCTTGTCGCCGTCGTTGACCAGCGCGGCCGCATCCTCGAGCGACATGACTTTCTCTCGCAAGCTCCGGTCGCGCTGCGCGAGCTTGTTCCTCAGTTCGAGATAGGGTGTACCTTCCATATTGCCTCCTGCTTTCCCCACAGATCCTGTGGATGTGTTGACTACCGCTGTGCCCCTGTCTTCCCGTTGAACGCCTCGACCAGCGCGTCCCAGGCCGGCACCGACGCTTGCAGGCGACCCCAGAAGGCCTGGTCCTTTCGAGCGTCGAACTGGTCCACGGAAATTCCTTGTTGCTCCACCCAGGTGAAATAGCCGAGGTTGAAGATCCTCTTGCGCTGCGAATGCGTGAGTTCCAGCAGGTGGTCGTCCTCGATGCCGCCCAGATGGCGCGCGAAGAGTTCGCCGGCATGGACCTCATCGAAGCCCTGCGCATAGTGGCGCTGCACATAGCGCTGGCGTTCGCTGGCGTACATCGGCGCGCTGTCGGTCGCCACGGTGACGATGGCGTCGTCGGCGCCGAGGTCGAAGTGCTTCGCCACCTTGATCGCGGCGACCACGTTGGCCCAGCCCGAGATGCCGATGGCCGCCAGCGCTTCGACACACGCCGGATCGAGCTTCTGGCGCTGCATCAGGTAGCGCTTGCCGACCTCCGAATTGAACAGCTGGTTCAGCGCGTCCGAGCTGCGGTCCGACACGCCGACGGCGACGTCGGTGTTCAAGACGTTGTGGATCAGCGGAATGTGCTTGTCGCCGATGCCCTGGATGTTGTGTTCGCCGTAGCCGTTCTCCAGCAGGGTCGGGCACTCGCTGGCCTCGACGGCGACGATGCGCGCGCCGTGGCGCTGCTTGAGATAGTCGCCGGCGGCAAGGGTGCCGGCCGAACCGGTCGCCGACACGAAGGCCGCCAGCCGCAGCGCGGGCGTTTCGACCTGCAATGCGTCGAACAGACGCCCCATCGCTCGGCCGGTGCAGTGATGGTGCACGATGTAGTTCCCGAACTCGGAGAACTGGTTCAGGATCACGTTGTCCGGGACCGCTGCGAGCGCGGCGCAGCGGTCGTAGATCTCCTTGACGTTGCTTTCCGTGCCCGGCGTGCGGACGATGTCTTCCGGCGCCGCCACCCAGCGCTCCAGCCAGTCGAAGCGCTCCCTGCTCATGCCGGCGGGCAGCACCGCGATGCCGCGGCAACCGAGGATCCGCGAGATGGCGACGCCGCCGCGGCAGTAGTTGCCGGTCGACGGCCACACGGCCCTGTGCCGGCCCGGATCGAAGCGCCCCGTGACCAGGCGCGGCACCAGACAGCCGTAGGCCGCCAGCACCTTGTGCGCGCCGATCATCGGAAAGCGGTCGCCCAGCGCGATGACGATCCTGGTCTTGACGCCGGTCAGCGCCTCGGGCAGCACCAGGTGGCCCGGCACGCTGGCCGGGGCGTTTCCGGCGGCGTCGTTGAACCAGTGGACGCGCCACAAATTGGCCGGGTGGGGCTGGCCGGGATCGACCTGCGCCAGCGCGGCGAGGCGCTCGGGCGGAATCGTCTCGGGGTCGGCCAGCTGGCTCAGGGTCGGCAGCGCCACACCCGCTTCGCGCAGGCAGGCGTGCGCCTTCGAGAGCGTCCGCTCATCGACCACTTCCGGCGAAATACTCAACTGGCTCATGTCTCTCCTGGGCTGGCTCTGGCGATCAGTGCCTCGGCATCATATGATGCCATCAGCTGGTCGTCCTATTATTAGTATCTTATCAGCGAGTAAGGGCCCAGGCAAACAACGGCTCGTCGGTGAAAACCATGAGTCGGTGCACGACGCATCGATATACAGTAGTCCTATTGTTAGATAGATAGTTTGAGTGATTGCGCGACAGCTCGAATGCGCCGGCATCCCGCCGGACGATTCGTCCCCCACCTCTCTCTAAGGAGCGGAAGATGAAGCAAACCTGGCTGAGACCGAGCCTGGTCGCCGCGGCAGCGTGTTTCGCCGTCGCTGCGGCAGCCCAGTCCAACATCATCAAGATCGGCGTCAACCAGCCGCTCACCGGCGCCGTGGCGGCGTCCGGCAACTTCGTGACGAGCGGCGCGAAGATCGCCGCCGACGAGATCAATGCGAAGGGCGGCATCAACGGCGCAAGGATCGAGCTGGTGATCGAGGACAGCAAGAGCAATCCGACCGAGGCCGCCAACGCCACCGAGAAGCTGATCGTGCGCGACAAGGTCCCGGTCATCATGGGCGCGTGGAGTTCGACCTACACGCTGGCCGCGATGCCCAAGCTGATGGAATACAAGGTGCCGATGGTGGTCGAGACCTCGGGGGCCGACAAGATCACGACCTCGGGCAACCCCTATGTGTTTCGCATCTGCCCGACCAACGACATGGAAGCCAAGAGCTTTGCCCGCCATGTCGAGCCGCTCAAGATCAAGAAGGCCGATCTGCTGGTCGTGAACAACGACTGGGGCCGCGGCTCGGCCGAGTCCTTCCAGCGCATGCTGGAAGCCAAGGGCGTGAAGGTGGGCCGCGTGCTGACCATGGACGCCTCGGCGCAGGACATGACCTCCCAGTTGTCCCAGCTCAAGGCCACGGATGCCGACACCCTCTTCGTCACCACGGCGGTCGAGCAGCTCACCCTGGTGCTCAAGCAGGCGCAGTCGGTGGGCCTGAAGCGCCAGATCATCACGCTGGGCGGCTCGCAGAGTCCGGACCAGTTGATCGAGCACGCAGGGTCTGCAGCCGCGGGCACCATGCACAACATGATGTTCGCGCCCTGGACGCCCGACGCCTCGGCCGATCCGGCCACCGCCAGGGCGTTCATCGCGGAGTGGAACAAGCGCAAGTACGACAAGGCCGGCCTGACCGAAGGCTTCCGCGGCTATGACGGCATCCGCACCATTGCCGCGGCCGTCACCAAGGCCGGCGCCGCCGATCCGGAAAAGATCCGCGCGGCGCTGTGGGACATCGAGCTGACCGGCCTGACCGGCAAGATCAAGTTCGAGAAGGTCGGCCCCTCGGGCCGCGAGAGCGGCCAGAGCACGCCCAACACCTACCTCGTGAAGATCGACAACGACAAGATCGGCATCGTCAACTAGCCGGCTGTATCGCCGTATCGCGCCCGGGCCGACTGTCGGCTCGACGACGGCGCAGTCCGGGCGTGGCCCCGTGCGTCGTGGAATCAGCGCTTTCCGCGATCGTTTCGTTCTTCCAGCGCGTGCGAGAAACCAAGTGGACCAACTCATCCAGCACATAGCCAATGCGCTGATCCTCGGAGGCACCTATGCGCTCCTGGGGATCGGCCTCACCCTGATCCTCGGGATCATGAAAGTCGTCAACTTCACGCATGGCGAGCTCTATGCGTTCGGCGGCTTCATGGCCTACTACTTCGTGTCCAGCCTCGGATGGAATTTCTTCCTGGCGATGGGCATGGCCATCATGCTGGGCATCCTGCTCGGCGCGCTGATCGAGCGCATCTTCCTGCGCCGCATGCGCAGCGCCGACATCGACTCGACCATGGTGGTCATGATCGGGTGCTGGATCGCCATGCAGAACATCGCGCTGCTGGTCTGGGGCGGCGTCGCCAAGTCGGTGCCGACGCCCTTTCCGACCGAGCCGCTGGTCATCGGCCCGGTGTCGATCTCCTGGCTGCGCCTGTTCGTGCTGGGCGCAGCGCTGCTGCTCATTCTCGCCACCTATGTGCTGATCCACCGCAGCCCCCTGGGCAAGGCGATGCGCGCCACCTTCCAGGACCGGGACACCGCCTCGCTGATGGGCGTCAACATCAACGCCATCTACACCGCCACCTTTGCGCTCGGCTCGGGCCTGGCCGCCGCCGCCGGTGCGCTGCTCGGACCGGTCTTCGTGGTCACCACCACGATGGGCAACACCGCCGCCCTGAAGGCCTTCGCGATCGTCATCCTGGGCGGCCTCGGCAGCATCCAGGGCGCGGCGATCGGCGGCTTCATCCTGGCTTTCGCGGAAGAGCTGGGCTCGGGCTACGTCTCGTCGGGCTACCGGGATGCGATGGGCTTCATCCTCATCATCCTGGTGCTCATGTTCAAACCTACCGGCCTGTTCTACGTACGCGGGGAGCGCATCGGATGAAAAACCTCAGAACCAGCCTGCTGCTCGTGGCGCTGCTCAGCGTGCCCCTCTGGGTCACGGACCAGTACTACCTGCACATCGTCATCACGACCGGCATCTTCATCATCGGGGCGATGAGCCTCAACCTGCTGCTCGGCTACACCGGTCAGCTGAGCCTGGGCCACATCGCCTTCTTCGGCATCGGCGCCTACACGAGCGCGCTGACCTCGCTGGGCTTCGACATTCCGGTCTTCTGGGGCGACGGACGCATCGTCCACACCCCCTGGCATCCAGTCATCGGCGTCCTGCTGGGCACTTTCGTGGCCGGCGTCTGCGGCTACATCGTGGGCAAGCTGTCGTTCAAGATCCGTGGCGCCTATTTCGTGATCGTGACGATCAGCTTCGCCGAAGTGGTGCGGCTGGTGGCGCTGAACTGGGTCGACCTGACGCAGGGGCCGCTGGCATTGAGCAACATTCCGCCGCTCGGCTTCAACTTGCCGCTGGTGGGCGAGAACGTGTTCTGGAGCAAGCTGCCGAACTACTACCTGGTGCTGGCGCTGGCCGTGGTCGCCTACGTGCTGATCCGCCGCGTGGTTCATTCCCGCATGGGCAGGGCCATGATCGCGCTGCGCGAGAACGAGTCGCTGGCAACCTCGGTCGGCATCGACGTCACGCGCTACCTGGTGTTCGCCGCCGTGATGTCCGCAGCCCTGGCGGGCGCGGCAGGCAGCCTCTATGCGCACTACATCCGCATCATCGATCCGGACATCTTCCTGTTCATCTACACGGTGACGATGGTGATCATGGTGGTGACCGGCGGCAAGGGCACCCTGGCCGGACCGATCGTCGGCGGCGTCATCTTCGGCGTGCTGCCGGTCGGCCTGCGCGCGGTGGCCGCGCCGGAGGTGCAATGGGTGGTCTACGGCATCGTGATGGTGCTGATCGTGTTCTTCCTGCCGCGCGGCATCGTGCCGGCGGTGTGCGACTTCTGGGCCCGCAGGACCGGTGGCATCCAGCGCCACCAGCGCGCCACACCGGCAGCGCCGGCGCAGGCCTCGCCACCCGAGTCGGCGGCCAAACTGAACGGCGCAGCCGGCTGACCATGCAAGCAACCATGAACCCCCCGATCCGACCCGCCGCGCCGGCCACCTCGAGCGGCAGGAAGATCCTGTCGATCGACCATGTCGCCGTGCATTTCGGCGGCCTGGTGGCCATCTCCGACATGAGTTTCCACGTCAACGAAGGCGAGCTGGTCAGCCTGATCGGCCCCAACGGCGCCGGCAAGACCACCGCCTTCAACGTGGTGACCGGCTTCCTGCGCCCGACCAAGGGCGAGGTGCACTTCCGCGACGTCGCGCTGCACAGGCTCAAGCCGCACGAAGTGGCCGGTGTGGGCCTGGTGCGCACCTTCCAGAAGACCAGCCTGTTCACCACCAACACGGTGTTCGAGAACGTGCTGACCGGATTGCACCGCCACGGCAACGCCTCCGCCTGGTCCACGCTGCTGGCGCTGCCGGGCATGCGCCGCGAGGAGGCCCGGCTGCGCGAAGCCGTCTGGGAGACGCTCGACTTCGTCGGCATCGCGCACCGGGCCAACGAACTCGGCGGCTCGCTGCCCTACGGCGAACAGCGCCTGCTGGGCGTGGCCGTGGCATTGGCGGCCAACCCGACGCTGCTGCTGCTCGACGAGCCGGCCGCCGGCATGAACCCCTCGGAGACCGGAGACTTCATGGCGCTGCTGGCCCGGATCCGCCAGCGCGGCATCTCGATCCTGCTGGTGGAACACGACATGCCGCTCGTGATGGGGGTCTCCGACCGCATCGTGGTGCTCAACTACGGCAAGATCATCGCCGACGGGTCGCCCGCGGAGATCCAGGCCAATCCGGAAGTCATTCGCGCCTACCTCGGCCAGGGGATCAAGCATGCTTGAGATCGACAACATCGTCTGCCGCTACGGCAAGGTCGACGCCATCAAGGGCGTCTCGCTGAAGGTCCGCAAGGGCGAACTGGTGACGGTCATCGGCGCCAACGGTGCCGGCAAGTCGTCCACCCTGAAAGCCATCTCGGGTCTGCTGCCGCCGGCCAGCGGCACCATTCGATTCGAAGGCGTGGACATCACGCGGGCCACGCCGCAGCGCATCCTGTCGATGGGCATCGCCCACTGCCCGGAAGGCCGACGCGTCTTTCCGCAGATGACCATCCAGGAGAACCTCGAGATGGGCGCCTACCGCCGCAAGGACAAGTCGGGCATCACGGCCGACATGGCGCGCATGTTCGACAACTTTCCGAAGCTCGCCGAACGGCGCTACCAGATGGCCGGCACGCTGTCCGGTGGCGAGCAGCAGATGCTCGCCATCGGCCGCGCGCTGATGTCCCGGCCCAAGCTCGTGATGTTCGACGAGCCGTCGCTGGGCCTGGCGCCGAACATCGTCGAGAAGACCTTCGAAATCATCCAGAAGGTGCGCGCCGATGGCGCCACGGTGCTGATGGTCGAGCAGAACGCCTATGCCGCATTGGACATGTGCGACCGCGCCTACCTGTACGAGTCAGGCTCGTTGGCGCTGGAGGGGACGGGCAAGGACATGATCCACGACCCCCACGTGCGCAAGGCCTACCTGGGGGGCTGATCCGGGACCGGACATCCATCCGGCGGCGCAATGAGCACGAAGATGTCCTTGCCGATGATCTTCACGGGGAACACCGCGATCGCCTCGGTCGCGGGACGGCAGAGGGCCTGGCCGGTCCGGATGTCGAAGCGCGCCTGGTGCAGCGGGCACTCGATCTCGCAACCATCGAGATAGCCTTCGGAGAGATGGGCACGCTCGTGCGAACAGATGTCTTGCGTGGCGTGCACCTCGCCATCGATCCTGTAGAGGGCAATCGGGCGACCGCCCGCGTGGACGCCCTTCACCTCGCCCTCCGCCACCTGGTCGACGCCGGCGGCGCGCTCCCAGCCTCGCCCTGCTTGTTGCTCGTCCATGGCGGGCCTCAGATCGGGTAGACGATCGAATTCGGAACCAGCTCGCTGTCGAAGACGCAGATGCGCTCCTTGAACTTCAGCCGGCCCTCCTCGCTGACGATGGTGTCGATGTAGCGCCCGGTGTTGAAGACCTCCGAGAAGGCGTCGAGCTTGGTGCGCAGCACGACGTAGTTGGCTTCGGCGTGGATCACGCCATCCTCGCTGCCGAGGATCCTCGGAGCGCCCACGACGTGGCGCTGCATGTAGGGCGCGTGGTAGATGGTCTCGTTCATCCCGTAGACGCGGTCCTTCAGCATGGCCTTGCTTTCGAGCGCCAGCGCCGACATCTTCAGGCCGGCGTCGAAGTTCTCACGCGAGACGATGCGGTACATGCATTCGTCGGTGAAGAAATCGGGCCACTCCTGGTACTGGGTGTCGTCCACGCAGCGGACGTAGTCGGTGTAGAGGTCCTGCACCGCGAATCGGGTCGTCGCATCCATCTTCAGATCTCCATCACTTTGCGGTAGTACTCGTACATGCCCCGGATCAAGGTCTCCGAGATATGAGTGTCGGTGTCGGCGACCTCGCGCCCGCCCAGTTCGCACAGCGACTCCGCCTCTGCGTTCTGCGATACGCCCTCCTCCACCAGCCCGATGATTTCGCTGTCGTCCACCGAGACGAAGCCGGCCGGTCCGAACAGGTTGGCCTGGCGCAGCCGGCGCTGCGTCATCTCCGGCGAGTCGTCGGCGAAGCCCAGGTGGGTCCAGATGTAGTCGAAACTGCGCGGGCCGCGCGGAATCACCTGGCGCACGGCGACCGAGTTGATCTGCTGCTGCATGATCACGCTCGGGAAGATGCTCTGGATGACTGCGGTCGGGCCGTTCCACCACGGCTCGGTCTCGACATCGAGGAAGCGGCCGTCGTTGAGCGCCATGTTCTCGCGATAGCTGCTGACGCCGGAGGTCGCCTCGCCCTTGCCGCCTTCATTTCGCACGGTGACCATGGCCGAGTGGCGATGCTGGTCGTCCATGACATTGGCGGATTCATTGTCGGCGCGCCACAGGCCGTAGTTGACGAACCAGGTGTGCAGCAGCCCCGGGTGGTAGCAGTCCTTGAGGTTCTCGTGGATCAGCTTCCAGTTGCCCGGCACGCGCTGGCGGTTGTAGCCCAGGACCTTCAATTCGCGGCCGTCGAACACGCGGTCGAAGTACTTGAGCATGGTGGGGCCCAGGAACTCCTCGAAGCTCGGCACCTCCGGATGGAAGCTCGCGAAGACCACGCCGTGGCGCACCGCGACCTGGAGCCTGGTCAGGCCATGGTTTTCACGCTTGAAATCGGCGGGCATCCCGCCTTTGCCCTTGAGGCCGCGCATGAAGGGCACGCCGAGCAGGTTTCCCTTCAGGTCGTAGCTCCACTGGTGGTAGGGACAGATGAAGTCCTTGCGGTTGCCCGTGTGCGCCTGGCAGAACTGTGCCCCGCGGTGGGCACAGCGGTTCTCGACCACGTTGACGCTGCCGTCCTCGTCCCTCACGACGATCACCGAGCGTTCGCCGATCCAGCTGCGCTTGTAGTCACCCGGGCGCGGGATCTCGGACGTGAGCGCCACGTAGTTCCAGTGCGGGCCATTGAAGATCCGCTCCTGCTCGCGGCGGTAGATCTCCGGGTCGGTGTAGAGCCAGAACGGCATGCGCGACGAGCCGGGCCGGTGCCAGTGGCGTACGAAGGAAATGGGTTGAGGACTGTTCATCGTCTGCTCCTTGGAATGTGTCGGCGCCTCGCGGCACCGCATGGGTCAACGGGGGCTGCGGAACTCAGGCCAGCCACATCGGCATCGTCTGCGCCAGCGCGCCGGCGCTCTCGGTGCGGGCACCGTTGAGCGCGAAGCCGCGCAACTGTCCGGCTTCGTCGCGAAACAGCGACTGCACGCCGCTGGCATCGGACTCGGTGTGCCACTCGCCCGACACGTCGATCGGCGGCGGGCACACCACGGACGGACAGGCCGGCGTCTTGACCACCACCGGCATCGCCGCATAGCGCACCGTTGCGGCCTCGCCTGCCAGGTTGGCGGCAACCACCTTGGCGGCCGGTCCGATGGGCGCGATGTAGGGCAGCCACAGGCCATCCACCTGCGCGCAGTCGCCCAGCGCGTAGACATGCGAATCGCTGGTGTGCAGGCCGGCATCGACGCTGATGCCGTGCGCCACCGCGAGCCCGGCCGCACGCGCCAGCGCGGTGCGCGGGCGCAGGCCGATGGCGGACAGCACGAGGTCGGCGTCGAAGGCATCGCCGTTGGTGCACAGGATGCGCACGCCCTTGCCCTTCGCCTCGATGCGTTCGACGCCGGTGCCGAGATGCCAGTCCACGCCGGCTCGCTGAAGCGCCTCGTGCATGCAGCGGGCGTTTGCATCCGGAAGCAGGCGGTGGAGCGGCAGGCCGGCGATATCGATCACCTTGACCGCGAAGCCCGCATGCACCAGGTCATTGGCGAACTCGCAGCCGATCAGGCCGGCGCCGAGGATGGCGACCACCTTGCGGCCTCCTGCCGCCGCGCGAAAGCGCCGGTAGTCGCAGAGGTCGTTGACGCTGAGCACATGCGCCAGCGACTCCGCATCCAACGCAAGGCGCATCGGTTCGGCGCCCAGGGCCAGGACCAGGCGGTCGTAGCCGAGCCGGCCCCTGGAGGTTTGAAGCAGGCGGGCGGCCAGGTCCAGCTGCGTCACCCGCGTGTCGCGCCATACCTCGCCCTCGATCTGCGCGGCCATGGCCTCGGCGCTGCGCGAACTCAGCGCCGCCACGGGCGCGCCGAGACGAAAGGCTTCGGACAGCGTGGGCTTGGAATAGAAGTGGCCGTCGTCCGCCGTGACCACGACCAGGCGGGCCGTCTTGTCGCGCTTGCGGACTTCGCGCGCCACCGAGTAACCGGCCAGCCCGCTCCCGACGATGACGATGGACTGCATGCGACCTCCTCCAGGCACGGCCTTGATGTCTTGCGCGTCGGCCGGCACCGCCGCGCTGTCCTTGTCAAAAATGTAGGCGGCCGCATACCATACGTAAATCGCACGAGGTCGATTCATGGTATTCAAGAAAATAGATATTGCCGATCTCGACCTGAAGCTGCTGGTGGCCTTCGAAGCGGTGCTGATACAGCGCAGCGTCACGGCCGCGGCGGACCGCATCGGCCTCAGCCAGCCGGCCATGAGCACCTGCCTGGGCAAGCTGCGCAAGGTGCTGAACGACCCGCTGTTCGTGCGCACATCGCGCGGCATGGAGCCGACGCCCTTCGCCATGGAACTGGCAGAGCCGATCCGCCACGCCTTGCATCTGATCCGCCAGACCCTGAACCACGACAAGCATTTCGACGCCGCCACGTCGACTCGCACGTTCCGGATCATCATGACCGACATCGGCGAACGGGTCTTCCTGCCGGGGCTGCTGCAGCGGCTCAGCGAGGTCGCGCCGGGTGTCAACCTGCACACGGTGCAGCTCCCCATGAAGGAGATGCGCGAGGCGCTGGAATCGGGCGAGATGGACCTGGCGGTCGGCTTCATTCCCGACCTGGCCGCCGGCTACTACCAGCAGCGGCTGTACAACCGCTCCTATGTCTGCGTGACCCGCAGCGACCATCCGGTCATCGGCCGCAAGCTGAGCCTCAAGCAATACCTGGCGGCATCGCACGCCATCGTGTCGGCGCCCGGCACCGGCCATGACGTGGTGGAGCGGGTGCTGAGCGAGAAGGGCTACACACGCAGGGTGGCGCTTCACGTCACCCACTTCCTGGCCATCCCGCTGATCGTGGCCAACACCGACCTGGTCGTGACGATCCCGACCATGCTGGCCGAGTCCTATCTGCCGACCAGCAACATCAAGCTGCTGACCCCGCCGCTGAAGATGCCGGTCTACGCCATCAAGCAGTATTGGCACGAGCGTTTCCACGAAGACCCGGCCAACCGCTGGCTGCGCGAGCTGTTCAGCGATTTGTTCACGGACTGACGAGGCGCGCTCCCTGGCCTCCGCCGCATCATGGTGTTAAGATTCTATTAATAGAACCTTTACATCGGACTGCGAACGAAGGAGTACGCATGGTCAGCATCACCTACATCGAACCGTCAGGCCAGGCGCTGACACTGGAACTGTCCGAGGGCTGGAGCCTCATGCAGGGCGCGGTGGCCCACGGGGTCGACGGCATCATCGGCGAATGTGGCGGCTCCTGCGTCTGCGCCACCTGCCATTGCTACGTGGACATGGATCGCCTGACGCAGCTGGCGCCGCCGAGCGAAGAGGAAGGCGAGCTGCTGGCATGCGCGGCCGCCGAGCGCAAGGCCAACAGCCGGCTGGCATGCCAGATCAAGGCCAGCCCCGCGCTGGAGGGCCTGGTCGTGACGATCGCCCCCTTGCAGGGCCTCGGCGTGTGATGAAGCACATCGTGATCGTCGGCGCTGGCCAGGCCGGGCTCCAGGCCGCCGAGACGCTGCGCGCCGGCGGCTTCGATGCGCCGATCACCCTGCTGGGCGACGAGGCGCACCTGCCCTACCACCGCCCTCCGCTCTCCAAGGCCTGGCTGGCAGGCAGCCTGGGCGCGGACCAGTTGGCGATGCGCACCGAGGCGGCGCTGGAGCGCAAGAAGATCGCCGTGCGAACCGGTGCCAAGGTCGTCGCCATCGATACGGCGGGACGGTCCGTCGCCCTGGCCGACGGTAGCCGCCTCGGCTATTCGGGCCTGCTGCTGGCCACTGGCGCCACGCCGCGGACCCTGCCCTGCGCCGCGGCGGCGACCGACGCCGTGCGCGTGCTGCGCTCGCGCGACGATGCCGACGCGATTTCGGCACGCCTGTCGCATTGTGCGCAGCGCGGCCTTGCGCTGATCGTGGTCGGTGGCGGCTTCATCGGCCTCGAAGTCGCCGCGACCGCGCGCGCGCTCGGCGTGGCCGTGACCATCCTCGAAGCCGCGCCGCGCCTGCTCGAACGGGTGCTCGCCCGGCCCCTCTCCGACTGGTATTTACGGCTGCACCTGAGCCATGGCGCGCGGGTGGTGCTGGATGCGCGCATCGGCGGCATCGAGGCCGCGGCCGACGACACGGTCGAAGTGCGCCTCGCCGACGGGCGCATCTTTCCCGCCGGGCTGGTCCTGATCGGCATCGGCGTCGACGCCAACGATACCCTGGCGCGCGACGCCGGCATCGAGTGCGCTTCGGGCATCGTCGTCGATGCCCATGGCCGCACCTCGGCGCCGGGCGTCACGGCAGCAGGCGACTGCACGATCCGGCGACTCGACGATGGCGAGCTGCTGCGTCTCGAGTCGGTGCAGAACGCGGTCGAGCAAGGCCGCGCCGCCGCCTCCACCTTGCTGGGGCTGGATCGCCCCTTCGCGGGTACGCCCTGGTTCTGGTCGGACCAGCACGGCAGGAAGCTGCAGATCGCGGGCCTCTCGGGCGGCGCCGACGGCTGGACCGTGCGCGGCGACATGCAGGGCCACGGCTTCTCGGTCTTCCACTACCGCGACGCGCGCCTGATCGCGGTGGATTCGATCGACGCCGCACGCGATCACCTGGTCGCGCGCAAGCTGCTTGCGGCCGGCGCCTCGCCGACCCCTGCGCAGGCGGCCGACCTCGCGCTCGACCTCGCGACGCTGATCGCCGGCGCCTGACAGGCGCTACGCGAAAAGGGCCTTCGATCTCGAAGGCCCTGCGGCCTCAGCGATCGGCCCCGGCCGTCTCGCGCTCGATCAGGCGGTCCACCATGCGCCGCATCTTGCGCGGCGCTGCATCGATGCCCAGCACGATGCGCTTGTAGTCGGCGTTGCGCTCTTCCTCGCACTGAATCCGCTCGAGAATGACCTTGTCCTCCTGGAAGGCCTTGTCCAGGTCGGCCGTGAGTTCGGCGTCGATGTCCTGTTCGTCGATGCGGAAGTTGCGCACATGAAACCAATGCTGCAGCACGGTCCGTTCGTCCACCGGGGTGAGCACGTGACAGGCATGCATCTGGATGCCTTCGTGGCGATCGCCGGCGTCGGGGATGGTGCCGCTGACGCAGGAGCCCATGTCGATCGCGAAGAAGCAAGGTGCCGTGTAGTTGTAGTAGTGCCAGCGGTCGACCGCACCGCTGAGCTTCCCGTACTTGGCGAACAAGGGGATCGCCTGCGCCCCGCGGATCCAGCGCCAGACGGTGATGGCATCGTCGCCGTACTCGTTGTTCACCGGAACCGTCGCGCCCGCGGGCGTGCCCAGCGTGGTGGTGTGCACGAAGGTCACGTGCGCCGGGTCCAGCAGGTTGTCGCACAGGCTCAGGTAGTTGCACTCGATGCGCAGCGTCTGGCCCTGCACCGCATGCCATCCTTCGGCGCCGTACTCGTCGAGCTGGAAGATCTTCGCCGTGTCGGCGGCGGCGGGGTCGCCCATCCAGACCCAGACCAGGCCGTACTTCACTTCGAGCGGATAGGCCGCGACCGTCGCATTGGCGGGGATGATCTCCTGCCCGGGGATGCGCACGCACTTGCCGGCACAGTCGAAGGTCATGCCGTGGTAGCCGCATTCGACGGTGTCGCCCTTGAGCTTGCCGAGCGACAATGGCGCGAGCCGGTGCGGGCAGGCGTCCTGCAGCGCGACGATGCGGCCGTCCTCGCGGCGGAACAGAACGAGCGGCTGTTCCAGCACCACGTGGCGCGACAGTTCCCTGCCGATCCGGTCGGCCCACACCACGGGGTACCAAGCGTCCTTGACGTATTTCACTTTGTCTCCTTTCGGTTGTTGCAAGAATCGATCGGGCTGCCGCGCTCTGCGGCGCGCGCGGGCGGCAGGCCGATGCCAGGGGTCAGTGGTAGTAGGCGCCGCCGTCCACGACCAGCGTCTGTCCGGTGATGAACGCCGAGTGCGGGCCTGCGAAGAAGCCCACCGCGCCCACCACGTCGCCTGGCAGCATGTCGCGCTTCAGCGCACGGTTCTGTACCGAGAAGCCCGCCACGGTGCTGGCAAGTTCCGGATTTCTGTGCACGCCGTCGCTGAGCGTGAAGCCCGGCGCCACGCTGTTGACCAGCACGCCATGCGGACCGAGTTCGCTCGCCAGGGTACGGGTCATCGAGACGATCGCGCCCTTGGACGCCACGTAGTGCAGCATGCCCGGGTTGCCCTTGAAGGCGACGCCCGACGAGATGTTGATGATGCGGCCACTGCCCTGGGCCTTGAAGGCCGGCAAGGCGGCGCGGCAGCAGAGGAACTGCCCGATCACGTTGACGTCCAGCATCTTGCGCCAGTCGGCCACGGTCAGTTGCTCGAAGGGCTTCAATTGCAGCGTGGAGTAGATGGCGGCGTTGTTCACCAGGATGTCCGCGCGCCCGAAAGCCTCCAGCGCCGTCGCGACCATGCGCGCGGTGTCGTCCTCGCTCGACACGTCGGCATCCACGGCGGTCGCCCGGGCGCCGCCTTGCCGCAGCTTGTCCGCCGCGGCCTTGCCGCCGGCCAGGTCGGCGATGACGATCGAGGCGCCGCGCTGCGCCAGCGCCTCGCAGATCGCATAGCCGATGCCCATCGCGCCGCCTGTGACGATCGCAACCTTGTCTGCTAGATCCATTCGTGTTCTCCTTGTTGAAACAATGTGATCGGCGGGCAATAGACGCCCCTGCCGATGGGCCCGGGACCGCCCGCCCGGTCGAGGATCGCGAGATGAACCATCGGCGCCGTACGGCTCGCACGGATGCGATCGAGATCGACAAGTCCCGAGGCCGGGTCGACGATGCGCATGCGCCGCGTCAACGCATCGGCGGGCAGCACGGCGGCCCACTCCTCGCGCAGCGCCGGTGCGTGCTGCAAGGCCTGGCCGCCGAAGCCGCAGGCGTCGACCAGGGCGCTGTCGCCGATGGCGCCCAGCGCCTGCGCGGCCAGCTCAGGCCGAAAGTACTTGCCGAGCGGTGGCGTGGCCGCTGCGACTCTCCAGGCGGTCTCGCCGCGCGGGCGCCATCCGAACTCGATGCCGTTGCCGCCTATCGCGGCGATCCGACCGCCCTCCACCTGGATCTTCCAGGCGCTCCAGGCCATCCAGATGCCGAGCACGAAGCCCGGGTTGGCCAGCAGCAGCGCCTTCGCCGCGGGGCTGAGCCCGGTCAGCGCGTTGACGAAGAGCACGTTGCCGGCCGAGGTCAGGGCGTGGCAATCGTCGCCGAGCTCCAGCGCGGCGCGCATCAGGGCTTGCGGGTCGGGCAACTGCGCGAGCAAGGGATTGATGGCCGCGGCGATCTGCCCGCAGCCCTCACGGGCGCGCTCAACGCAGCCCGGGTCGCTCGACCCGAAGCGCAGCGCGGGCGGCACGCCCTCGCTGACCGGCGCGTAGCCGCGATGCCCCTCGTCGCCGACTTCGAAGCACCACATCGAAGGCGCCAGCACCTGGGCCAGCGGCGCGGCAATGCCGAAGTCCTGCGCCGGGCGCAGCGCGATGCGCCGCGCGCCGATCATCTCTCGCGCCTCGGCCGGGTCGCCGGCCAGGCCGCCGATCACCGCCGCCTGCGCCGCCGCCGCCGCGACGGCCCCGGGCGGCGCGCCGCGATAGGGCGGCCCGGCATGGAACAGGGTCCGGGCTGGAAGCTGCGGCAGCGCCTCTTCGAGGCGAACCAGCCGGATCAGTCGCGCGAGCCGCTTCATGGGTTGGCGAGCCGGTCCGAACAGCCGGACCCTGCGAGCGCGTGCGCAAGTCTTTCCGGCCGGACAGGTCCGCCAAGGTGCTCGTCCAGATGCATCGCCGTTCTCCGATTGGATTTAACGTTCTATTTATAGCACGATAGAACTCTATGCGAGCAGTAAAAACCATGACCCCGCTGCCGGACCATTGGTATTTAAATATAGTCATCCTATTGTTAGGCCAATAGGGTGACTAGCTCGGGATGCGCCGGCACTCCGTCGGTGCGCCAAGCGAGGACAACAGGAGACGACGAGATGAGAAAGACACTGACAAGAATCGCACTGGCTGCGGCCGTTGCGTGCCTGGGGGCGACCGCCGCGGCCCAGGACGTCATCAAGATCGGGGTCAACCAGCCCCTCACGGGCGTGGTCGCGGCATCGGGCAACTATGTGACCACCGGCGCGAAGATCGCCGCCGACGAAATCAACGCCGGCGGCGGGATCAACGGCAAGAAGATCGAACTGGTGATCGAGGACAACAAGAGCAATCCGACCGAGGCCGCCAACGCCGCCGAGAAGCTCATCGTGCGCGACAAGGTGCCGGTGATGATGGGCGCATGGAGCTCCACCTACACGCTGGCCGTGATGCCCAAGCTGATGGAGTACAAGGTGCCGATGGTGGTCGAGACCTCGAGCGCCGACAAGATCACGACCTCGGGCAATCCCTACGTGTTCCGCATCAGCCCCACGAACGGGATGGAAGCCGTCAATTTCGCCCGCTTCGTCGCGCCGCTGAACATCAAGAAGGTCGACTTCCTGGTCGTCAACAACGACTGGGGCCTGGGTGCGGCCTCCGAGTTCGGCAAGATGCTCAAGGAGAAGGGCGTCACGGTGAACCGCACGCTGCACATGGACGCCTCGGCGCAAGACATGTCGGCGCAGCTCTCGACCATCAAGGGCACCGACAGCGAGACGCTGTTCATCACCACCGGCCCCGAGCAGATGACGCTGCTGCTCAAGCAGGCCCAGGCACTCGGTCTCAAGCGACAGGTCGTCACCACCGGCGGCACGGTTCCGGACCAGCTGATCGAGCAGGCCGGCGTCGCCGCCAACGACTCGCTGCACGACGCGATGTTCGCCCCGTGGTTCCCGGAGACCGCGCCGAACCCGGCGGCCGCGAAGCGCTTCGTGACCGAGTGGGCGAAACGCGGCGTGCCGGCCGCGGGCATGCCCGAAGGGGCCAGAGGCTACGACGCCATCCACACCATCGCAGCGGCGATCGCCAAGGCCGGCAGTGCCGACTCCGAGAAGATCCGGGCCGCGCTTTGGGATGTGAAGGTCAATGGCCTCACGGGCAACATCTCGTTCAACAAGGTGGGACCGAGCGGCAAGGAAAGCGGCCAGAGCCCGGCGACCACCCACCTCGTGAAGATCGAGAACGGGAAGATCATTCTGGTCAGCAAGTAGGTGGCTTGAAAACGCGGCGACCGGGAGCGCCGGCACCGCGATTCGGGTGATCGGCGATCACCCGCCTCCGCCCGCGTCACGCGGGCGGATGTCCTATCCGCGGCCGAAGAGCGAGCGGAAGAAGCCGAGGATGCGGTCGCGCAGCACCGAGAACACCAGCGCACCTGCATTCAGCTCGGCGGCGGGCTGCGGCAATGCCGCACCGCGGCCGGCGCCGCTGCCGTCATGGCTCAGACGTGCACGCAGGTTCTCGGCAAAGGCATCGGTCATGCGCTTGGCGATGTCCTTGACGATGCTGGAGCGGCTGAACTGCGCGAGCGACCCCGTCAACGCGAAGCCCACCTGCACGTCGACGCGGGTCGCGGCGCCATCCTTTTCCTCGAAGAGGTCGTAGCGGATCTCGCCGCGCGTGGCCGAGCTGGACTTGGTGTCGCGGGCGCTGCCGAAGATGGTGCCGCTGAAGTTGGCGGGATCGCGCTCCACATCGGCCGCGCCCTCGAAGTCGGCCACGATCGGGCCCACCTTGATGCGCAGCTTCGGCTCGACATGGGTGTCGGTCGGCGGCGCCAGCAGCGATGCGCCGGGCAGGCAGGTGGTCACGTCGGCCAGGCGGCCGAAGAAATCCCAGACCTTGTCACGCGGGAAGTCGACGCTGAAGCTCTGGTTCAGCGTGGTCATCGGCTTGCTGCTGTCGACCGCCGGACGGACCGCAGCGGCCTTGCCGGCTGGCGCCGGATCGGGCGCCCTGGCGACCGGCACGGCCCTGGCCGCCGCAGCGGTGCCCCCGCTGCCCGTGCTGCCCGCCGCCATCGGCGGCGCATGGCCCGAACCGACCGGGCCCAGCGTCTCGCGCGCGCTGACCGCGGCGATGATCCCGGCCGCCTTGCGTTCCGCGATGACGCTCTGCACGGCGCGCACGATGCCGACATAGCCGGTGCAGCGGCAGAGGTTGCCGCTCATCGCATAGCGGATGTCCTGCTCGGTGGCGTCGGGCATGCGCAGCACCACGTCATGGGCCGAGGCCAGCATGCCGGGCGTGCAGTAGCCGCACTGCAGCGCATGTTCGCGCGAGAAGGCCGCGCGCAGGGCACGCATCACGACATCGTCGTCCATGCCTTCGATGGTCGTGATGCTGGCGCCGTCGCAGGCCACCGCCAGCGTGATGCAGGAGCGCGCCGGCACGCCGTCGATCATCAGCGTGCAGGCGCCGCAGACGCCATGCTCGCAGCCCAGGTGGGTGCCGGTCAGGTCCAGCGAATCGCGCAGGAAATCGGCGAGTTGGGTGCGCGGTTCGACGGCCGTCGCGCAGACGGCCTTTCCATTGACGGTCAGCTGAATCGTTTTCATGGCTGTTCGGCCCGGTCGACGGCGCGCTTCAACGCGGCGAGGTGAATCTGGTTGTCCAATGCATCGGCATGGCCGGCATCGGTCAGGAGCTTGCGGGCGGCATCGACGTCGAGACGGCGGCCGTCGGGAAACAGGGGCCGCGCATCGCGCATCACGATCGGCCTCGATTCGGTCGCGCCGAGCACCACGCGGCACACGGCGCGTTCCGGATCGTGCAGCACCACACCGATCGCATGGGCGAACTCCCCGGTCTTGCGGCACAGCTTGTGATAGCCCCAGCGCGCACTGCGCGACAGGCGCGGGATGCGCACCGCTTCCAGCATCTCGCCCGGGCCGAGGTCGACCTCGAAGACGCTGGTCATGAAGGCGTCGATCTGCATGCGGCGCTGGCCCGAAGGCCCGGCGATGAGCACTTCGGCGCCGATGGCGGCCAGGCTGGAGATCCAGTCGGCCGAGGGATCGGCATGCACCAGGCTCCCGCCCAGCGTGCCGCGGTTGCGCACCGCGCGATAGGCGATGCCGCGCGCCACACGCGACAGCGCCCCTCCGGTCACGTCGGGCACGCGGCCGTCCTCGATGTCGGCATGCGTCACGCAGGCGCCGACGACGATCGCGTCGTCGCCGACCTCGACCCGCTTGAGTTCGGGGATGCCGGTGATGTCGACCAGCAGGTCGGGCTGGACCAGCCGCAGGTTGAGCATCGGGCCGAGCGACTGGCTGCCGGCAACGATCTTCACGACGATGTCGTCGCGCTGTATCAATCGAACCACCTCGGCGAGGCTCGCGGGACGTTCGTAGTCGAAACGGGATGGCTTCACACCACCTCCGCCACGGGCATGGTCACCGGCGCCGAGGCGCTGCGCTCGCGCTTCAATGCGGCTTCGGCGATGGCTTCGAGCACGCGGCGCGGTGTCACCGGCGACACGTAGATCTCGGCGCCGAGCGGGCGCAGTGCGTCGTTGACCGCATTGCCGATCGCCGCCGGCGGCGGAATGGCGCCGCTTTCGCCGACGCCCTTGACGCCGAATTCCGTGTAGGGCGAGAGCGTTTCCATGTGGAACAGGCGCGGCTCGGGCACTTCGGTCGGCCCCGGCAGCAGGTAGTCGGCAAAGGTCGATGCCAGCGGCTGGCCCGAAGCATCGAAGGGCATTTCCTCGTACAGCGCGGTGCCGATGCCCTGCGCCGTGCCGCCGTAGATCTGGCCGTCGACCACCATCGGATTGACCAGCTTGCCGCCGTCTTCCACGATCACGTAGTCGAGGATCTCGACGTCGCCCGTTTCGGGGTCGACCGCCACCAGGGCCGCATGGGCGCCATAGCCGAAGGTGCCCGAGTCGCGTTGCGGCTTGTAGCCCTCGGTGACTTCCAGGCCGCCGCCATTGACTTCCGGCGGCAGGTCCTGCGGGCGGCGGAACCAGACATGGGCGACCTCGCCGATGGTCACGCTGCGCTCCGGCCCCGCCACGATGCCGTCGCGCACCGTCACCTTGTCGACCTCGGTGCCGAGCATGAAGGCGCCGATCAGCGCCACCCGCTTGGCCAGCGTCTGACAGGCGCGCGAGACGGCGCCGCCCGACATCACCATGCAGCGCGAGCCCCAGGTGCCGGTGGAATACGGCGTGAAGGCGGTGTCGCCGTGGATCAGCTTCACCTTCGAGACATCGATGCCGAGGATCTCGTGGGCCACCTGCGCCAGGGTTGTTTCCAGGCTCTGGCCGTGCGAGTGGGCGCCGATGCGCAGTTCGAGGCCGCCGTCCGGCGTCAGCCGCACGGTCGCCTGTTCATAGCCCGGCACCATCGGGATGCCCCAGCCCGCATACACGGAGGTGCCGTGCGCCGCCTGTTCGCAGTAGATCGCCAGGCCGACACCGATCAGCCGGCCGTCGGCTTCGCCGCGCTGCTGGCGCTTGCGCACCGCCGGAATGTCCATCGCCTCGATGGCCTGGCGCAGCGCGGCCGGATAGTCGCCGCTGTCGAAGTGCTTCTTGGTGATGTTGTCGAAGGGCATCTGCTCCGGCCGCACCAGCGATTGCAGCCGTACCTCGTGGGGCTCGATGCCGCATTCGTGCGCCACGGCATCGAGGATCAGTTCCATCGCGAAGCACACGCCGGTGCGCGCCACGCCGCGGTACGGCAGGATCGGACACTTGTTGGTGGCCACCGAATAGGTCTTGCAGCGATAGCCCGGGAAGTCGTACGGGCCCGGCAGGATGCTCGCGACCTGGGCCGCCTCCAGGCAGGCCGAGAACGGGTAGGACGAATAGGCGCCGGAGTCGACGGTGGCTTCGCAGTCGATCCCCAGCAGGCGTCCTCCGCGGTCGGCATAGGCGGTGATGCGGTAGTGGTGCTCGCGGCAGTTGGCACCGGCCGTCAGGTGCTCGCGCCGATCTTCGATCCAGCGCACGGGATGTCCGCGGTGGATGGCCAGCCAGGCCAGCGCCACCTCTTCGGTCAGCAGGATGCCCTTGTAGCCGAAGCCGCCGCCGACGTCGGGCGAGATCACGCGAACCTGGCCCTCGTCCAGCCCCAGGCATTCGGCCAGGCCGGTGCGAACGATGTGCGGGATCTGGGTCGATGTGTAGACCACCAGTTGCTCGAGCCGGCTGTCCCAGTGGGCCACCACGCCGCGCCCTTCCATCGGCGACATCGCCTGGCGCGACGTCCTCAGCTCGCGCGTGACCTGGATCGGCGCGTCGAGCACCTGCTCGATGCCGACGCTGACGTTGGCCTCGAGGAAGACATTGTCGGACCACGCCTCATGCAGACGGGCGGACTCCGGCTCGCGGCCGAGCAGCATGTCGTGCACCGCCGGCATTTCGTCCAGGTCGAGCCGGACCGCGGCTGCGATGTCCTCCGCCTCGGCGCGCGTGCGCGCCACGCACATCGCCACGGTTTCGCCCACATGCCGGACCTTGCCCTGGGCCAGTACCGGCTGTTCCGAAATCTTGAAGCCCGGCAGGCCCGAGACGGCCCGCACCGGCTTGACCGAGCCCAGGTGCGCCACCGTGTACACGCGGTCCTCGAATTCCGGCGGGACCTCGATGCCGACGATGCGGGCATGCGCCAGCGGGCTTCGCACGAAGGCCACATCCTGCATGCCGGCCAGGCGGATGTCCGCCACGAACTGCCCGCGTCCGCGCATCAAGCGGTCGTCCTCCTTGCGAAGAACCCGGGCCCCAACACCTTGACCTGCCATGGACTTGCTCCTCCAGCCACTGGCTGCGCCGTCGTCGTCCGCAACGCTCATTTGGCGAACGACCCGACGGAGCAACCGAAGATGAAACGATGGCGACGAGACTTTCGCCGCTTGGTCAGCCTAACATACTATTCATAGTATGTTGATCATTTCACGTGTCCTGACAGTAGGGAAATCCAGAATGGGCAGTTCAGGCGGCCTTGCGCGCGATGGCCGCCGGGGCGTCGTTCTCGAAGAAGTCGATCGACATCTTCACGCAGTCGGCGCGGTAGGTGATGTCGGCCACGTAAATCGCGGTGTCGGTGTCGTCGCGCACCACCCAGCGCACCTCCGCCGTCGGCGCGCTCAGCGAGACCTGCAGCAGTTCGGCGATCTCCGGGTCGGCGGTGCCGATCACCAGCGTCTGGTGCGCATGCCGGATCTTCAGGTTCATGGCGGCCAGGATCGGCAGCGCCGTGTGCTTCAGGAATTTCTCGCGCCGGCGATCGAAGACGGGCTTGGCGATGTGCAGGTTGGCGACGGCGTAGGGAATGTTGTCCTTCAGCTGGACGCTGCGCAGGAACACGTACTTGTCGGCCAGCACGCCTTCGCCCTCGCGCAGCCGGGGCGCAGCCGGCGGCGTGTCGACCTTGATGAACTGCGGCACGTTGTCCTTGATCGATGCGAGCACCGAGTCCCACGAGGTCTCGAGCGTGAGCCAGCGCTTGTCGTTGACCGTGGCGTTGACGAAGGTGCCGCGCCCCTGCTGGCGGGTGACCAGACCCTCGCGCTCCAGCAGGTCGACTGCTTGCCGGACGGTCACGCGCGCGACCTGGAACTCCTCCTCGAGCTCCTCCAGCGTCGCGATCTTTTCGCTGGGCTGCCAGTCGCCGGTTTCGATGCGGCGCCGCAAGGCGGCGGCGACCTGGATATAGGCGGGTATCTTTCCGCGTCGATCGGAACTATGTATTGTTGGCATTTCTACGATCCCGTCATACTGACTATAGGTCCACAGAATAATACATGGACGTGCCCCCGCCGGCGCTGCGGCCGGGCTCAATCTGTAGCACTGGCGACACCACTGATCAGGCTCTGCGTATACAGCGACGCGACATCGATCGCCGCCGCGGCATCCACCGTGCGCAGTGTCGCCAGGCTGCGGTCAAGCGCGGCCTCCTGCGCACGGCGCAGGCCTTCGGCCTCGCTCACACTCACGGCCGAGAAGCGCAGCGCGCGCCCCGGCCGGCGCCGCCCGAGCACCGGGATGTCGGCGGAGATCACGGTGGCGATCTTGGGATAGCCACCGGTGGTCTGCGCATCCGCCATCAGTACGATGGGCAGTCCCGAGCCCGGCACCTGGATCGAGCCGCAGACGATACCGTCCGAGACGATGTTGTAGCCCTTGGCGTGTGCGAGCGGCGGGCCGTCGAGGCGGAAGCCCATGCGGTCCGACTGCGCCGAAACCACATACTCGCCGGCCAGGAAGCGCGCCAGCTCGGCCTCGGCGAAGAAGTCGGCCTGCGGTCCCAGCACCACGCGGATCGTCTGATCGAGCGCCAGGTCGAAGCGCTGGGCCAGCATCTTCTCGGCCCGCGGCGCCGCACTTCCCGGCCGCAGCGGCAGGCGGTCGCCGCGCTGCAGCGCCCGGCCGCCGAAACCGCCGAGGCGCGCCCGCACGTAGGTGGCGGCACTGCCCAGGCACAGCGGCAGTTCGAAGCCGCCCTCGACGGCCAGATAGGCACAGCCGGCGTCGCCCAGATGCGCGACGCGAAAGCGGTCGCCGCGCAACAGCCGCGCGCTGCGGCCGGCCGCGATGCTTCGCGCGTGGGGGCCGCTCACCTCGATCACGCCGTCGCAGCCGGCCAGCGCGACCCGCACCGCATCCGCCGCCACCTCGAAGCCGGGCCCCTGCAGGATCATCTCCAATGCGGGCGTGCCGGGCGCATTGCCGACCAGCGCGTTCGCCAGCCGCAGGCCGATGCGGTCGAGCGGGCCGGACACCGGAACGCCGGCGTCCTGGAAGCCGCGGCGGCCGCCGTCCTGCACCGTCGTGTGGATACCTGGCGTGACCACCTCGAGTGCCGCACTCATGACGCCATGCCTTCGCAAGCGAGTTGGTAGCTGCCGTCGACGCTGGCTTGGCGGATCTGCTCGAAGCGCGCGCCATCGACAGGTTCGAAGCGAAGCTTGTCGCCGGGGCAGAACAGCGCGGGGCGCGGCCGCAACGGGTCGAAGATCCGAACCGGCGTGCTGCCGATCAGGTGCCAGCCGCCGGGGCTTTCCAGCGGGTAGATCGCTGTCATGGTCGAAGCGATGGCGATCGAGCCCGCCGGGACGCGGATGCGCGGATCGGCGCGGCGCGGCAGAACCAGCGCCTCGGGCAGGTCGCCCATGTAGGGATAGCCCGGCACGAAGCCGATCATGTAGACGTGGAAGAGCGTCTCGGTGTGCAGGCGCACCACCTCGGCCACGCAGAGGCCGGTGCGCAGCGCCACGTCCTCCAGGTCCGGCGCATGGGCGCCTTCGTAGCAAGCCGGCACCCGCCACAGCCGCCCTCCCGTATCGGCGCCCGTCGTGTCGTCCTCCAGCAGCGCGACGAGCCCGCGCTCGAGGCTCTCCCGGTCGGTGCGCAAGGGGTCGTAGTGGACCATCAGCGAGCGATAGGTCGGCACCGTTTCGACCACGCCCGGCAGCTGCGTAGCGCGCAGCCTTGCCGCCAGCCGCAGCACGCGGTCGCTCAGCGCCCGGTCGATGCGCTCGCCGAACTCGACCACCAGCGCGGTATCGCCCGCACAGAGAAATCGCACATCCATTCCTGCTCCTTGTCTTTGTCGCCGAGCGACAATCGAATTGGTATTGTCTTTCTATCTTTGGTACCATATACTAACTCGGACCGGCAGCAGACCTCAACCGGAATCCCACGCAAGGACCAAGGAACAGCAAATGGCACTCTCGATCAATCTCAATGCGGACATGGGTGAAGGATTCGGCGCGTACGACATCGGCAACGATGACGCCATCCTCAAGATCATTCGCTCGGCCAACATCGCCTGCGGCTTCCATGCCGGCGACCCGATCACCATGCGCCGCGTGGTCGAGCACGCCAAGGCCGAAGGCGTCAGCATCGGCGCGCATCCGGGCTTCAACGACCTCTGGGGCTTCGGCCGCCGCCGCATCGACATGCGGGCGGACGAACTGGAGAACATGATCGCCTACCAGATCGGCGCGCTGCAGGCGATGGCCGCCTTTTGCGGCGAGAAGGTGACGCACGTGAAGCCGCACGGCGCGCTGAACAACATGGCCGCCGAGAACGCCGACTACGCACTGGCCATCGGCCGTGCGATCAAGGCCGTCGACCGGGACCTGATCTACGTCGCGTTGTCGGGCTCCGAGATGGAGAAGGCGGCGCAGAAGCTGGAACTGCGCCTGGCGCGCGAGGGCTTCTGCGACCGCCAGTACGAGGACGATGGCAACCTGACCTCGCGCAAGATCCCCGGCGCCGTGATCAAGGACCCGGCCATCGCGACGCAGCAGGTGGTGCACATGGTGCTCGAGGGCGAGATCGTCTCGCGCAACGGCAAGCGCATCAAGCGCCGGGTCGACTCGCTGTGCGTGCATGGCGACGAGCCGACCGCGCTGGCCCTGTCGGCCGCGGTCCGCGCCGGCCTCGAGGCCGCCGGCGTCAAGGTGGTTCCACTCACCGAGATGAAGCTGGACTGACCCCCGACGCTGCTTCATATCCTCCCAGCCTCCCCTGCACTCCCCAAGGAATCAAGCCATGCAAACTCGCCCCACCCTCGCCATCATCGGTGGCACCGGTGCCCTCGGATCCGGCATGGCCAAGCGCTGGGCCGCGGCCGGCTATCCGGTCATCGTCGGCTCGCGTTCGGCAGAGAAGGCGCAGGAAGCGGCGCTGAAGATAGAAAACGGCAACGGCGCGCCGCCCGTGCGCGGCGACAGCAATACCGGTGCCGCGGCAGCCGCCGACATCGTGATCCTGGCGATCCCGTTCTCCAACCACGACGCGACGCTCGACGAACTCAAGGATGTGGTGGGCGGCAAGATCGTGGTCGACGCCGTGGTGCCGCTGGTGCCGCCGAAGGTCGCGCAGGTGCAGCTGCCGCGCGAGGGCTCGGCCGGCCAGATCGCGCAGCAGCGCATCGGCGAAACCGCCCGCGTGGTCTCGGCTTTCCAGAACGTCGGCGCCGCCAAGCTGCAGGGCGGAGGGCCGATCGCCTGCGACGTGCTGGTCTGCGGCAACGACAAGGAAGCGCGCGAGGCCGTGATCGAGCTGGCGGTGGCCGCGGGCATGCGCGGCATCGATGCCGGCCCGATCGCCAACGCCGCCGCCGCCGAGGCGCTGACTTCGATCCTGATCGGCATCAACAAACGCTACAAGGTGGATTGCGCAGGCATCCAGATCACCGGCATTCCCGCCTAGGCAAGAGGAAGCATCCGAGATGCAAAGCGCAGCCGTCGCGCTCACCGCGCTGCCGGACTTCCCGCTGGTGGCGCCGGGTGACGACCTCGCCGGCCTGATGGCCGACAGCCTGCGGCGCGCCGCCATCGCACCGCAGCAGGCCGACGTGCTGGTGCTGGCCCAGAAGATCGTCTCGAAGGCCGAGGGCCGCTACGTCAGCCTGCGCGACATCGTGCCCTCGCGCCGGGCCATCGGGCTGGCGGCCGAGACCGGCAAGGACGCGCGCATGGTCGAGCTCATCCTCTCCGAGAGCCGTGCCGTCGTGAAGTACTGCCCCGGCGTCCTGATCGTCGAGCACCGGCTGGGCCTGGTGATGGCCAACGCCGGCATCGACCAGTCCAACATCGATCACCCCGACGGCGACGAACGCGCGCTGCTGCTGCCGGCCGACCCCGATGCCAGCTGCGAACGACTGAAGGCGCAACTCGACGCCGCCTTCGGCGTCGAGCTCGCAGTGGTTGTCAACGACAGCTTCGGCCGACCGTGGCGCCGGGGCGTGACCGGCGTGGCGATCGGCGCCGCCGGCCTGCCCGCACTGCTGGACATGGTCGGCGCGCCCGACCTGTTCGGCCGTGCCATGCGCGTGACCGAGATCGCGCTGGCCGACGAGATCGCCGCTGCCGCCTCGCTGGTCATGGGCCAGACCGACGCCGGCCGGCCCGTCGTGCACCTTCGCGGCCTGCGCTGGAGCGCACCTGCGCGACCCGCGGCCGAACTGCTGCGCCCCAAACACCAGGACATGTTCAGATGAGCGCCTCCTCCGTCCCGTCCTCTTCGTCCGCGCCGCTGTCGCAGCGCGGCCGCGTGGTGGCCTTGTGCGGCGGCGTCGGCGGCGCCAAGCTCGCGCTGGGCCTGGAAGACACGCTCGACGCGGGCCGCCTGACCGTCGCCGTGAACACCGGCGACGACTTCGACTTCCTCGGCCTGCGCATCTCGCCCGACCTCGACACGGTGCTCTACACCCTGGGCGGACTCAGCGACACGACGCGCGGCTGGGGCCGCGCCGACGAGAGCTGGAACTTCATGGCGGCACTCGCGCAATGGGGCGGCGAAGCCTGGTTCTCGCTCGGCGATCGCGACCTGGCCCTGCACGTGGAGCGCACGCGTCGACTGGGTGCCGGCGAGACGCTGACCGCCATCATGGGCGACATGGCGCGCCGCGCCGGCATCCGCGCCGAGCTCCTGCCCATGAGCGACGAAGCGGTTCGCACCATCGTCCACAGCACCGAGGGCGATCTGCCCTTCCAGCACTATTTCGTCAAGCATCGCTGCGCACCGGTCGTCACCTCGATCTCCTTCGACGGCGCCGACGATGCCTCGGCCAATCCGGCGCTGACGCGCGCGCTGGCCGATCCGCACTTGAGCGCGGTGGTGATCTGCCCGTCGAACCCCTTCCTGAGCATCGATCCGATCCTCGCGGTGCCCGGGGTGCGCGCGGCGCTGCGGCGCACGGCCGCGCCGATCGTCGTCGTCTCGCCGATCGTCGGCGGGCAGGCCGTGAAAGGACCGACGGCCAAGATCATGGGCGAACTCGGCCACCGCGTGAGCTCCGCCACCATCGCGGCGCACTACGCGGACTTGATCGACGGCCTGGTGATCGACGACAGCGACGCGGCCGACGCCGACGCGCTCGACATCCCGACGCACGTCACCCGCACGCTGATGCACGACGTCGACGACAAGCGCGCGCTGGCACGTGCGGTACTCGCCTTCGCGGACTCCCTCAGCCAGGAATCGGCCGCCGTGAGCGCGCGCCGGATCGCATGATGAACGCCTCGCTCCTGTGGGCCGTCATCCCGGTCAAGCGCTTCACCCGCGCCAAGCAACGCCTGGCGCCGCTGCTGGACGCGCATGAGCGTGCCGGACTGGCGCGCGCGATGTTCGAAGACGTGCTCCAGGTGCTGGCGGGCTGTCCCTTCGTGGCCGGCACGCTGGTCGTCACGCAGGACCCCGAGGCGGCGGCGATCGCACGCCGCGCCGGCGCCGAGGTGCTGGCCGACCCGCCCGAAGCCGGGCTCGCCGAGGCCCTGCGGCACGCGGCGCGCACCCTTTGCGCCGCGCGCTGCGCCGGCATGCTGGTGGTGCCGGCCGACCTGCCGCAGATCACCTCGGCCGACATCGAGCTGATCGCGCTCGGTCATCGGCGTTCGCCGGCCGTGACGCTGGTGGCCGCCAGCAGCGACGGCGGCACCAATGCGCTGGCCTGCTCGCCGCCCGACGCGATGCCGCTGCTCTTCGGCGAGGACAGCTTCCGGTGCCACCGGGACGCCGCGCTGGCGCTGGGCCTGGCGCCGAAGCTGTTGACCCTGCCGCGCTTCGGCCGCGACATCGACCGGCCCGACGATCTGCTCGCCTGCCTCGATGACCGGTCGAGCCTGCGCACCCACGCCTACCTGGCCGGCAGCGGCATCGCGCACCGGCTGCGCCAAACGCGTCCGCACATGCCCATCCGCACGGCGGCGCATCCGACCCACTCCACCCGAAGGGACCCGACTCCATGACCACGCCCATGCTTGCAGCCCACCACCCGATGTCGCGCGAAGAGGCCTACCAGCTGGTGGACATGGGGCTGGACCTGCTGATGCCGGCCGCCGCCGCGCGCCGCGATGCGGCGCATGGCATGGTCGTCAGCTATTCGCGCAAGGTCTTCATTCCGCTGACCCAGCTGTGCCGCGACGTCTGCCACTACTGCACCTTCGCCCATGCACCGCGCAAGGGCGAGGCCGCCTACCTGTCGATCGAGAAGGTGCTGGAGATCGCCCGCGCGGGCGCGGCGGCGAATTGCAAGGAAGCCCTCTTCACGCTCGGCGACAAGCCGGAACTGCGCTACCACGCGGCGAGCGACGCCCTGGCGGAGATGGGTTACGACAGCACGCTGGCGTACCTCGAGGCGGCCGCGCGCGCGGTCTACGACGAGACCGGCCTGCTGCCGCACCTGAACCCGGGCCTGCTCGAACTCGACGACCTGCGCCGGCTGCGCCAAGTGTCGATCTCGCAGGGCATCATGCTCGAGAGCAGCTCGGAGCGGCTCTGCGAGCGCGGCGGCCCGCACCACGGGTCGCCGGACAAGAAGCCGGCCGCGCGCCTGGAAACCATCCGCCTGGCCGGCGAAGCCGGCGTGCCCTTCACCACCGGCATCCTGATCGGCATCGGCGAGACGCGAACGGAGCGCATCGATGCCCTGCTGGCCCTGCGCGAGCTGCACGAGCGCTACGGCCACATCCAGGAAATCATCATCCAGAACTTCCGCCCCAAGGCGGGCACCCTGATGGTCAACGCGCCCATTCCCACGCTCGAGGACCATCTGTGGACCATCGCCGCGGCGCGCCTGATCTTCGATCCGTCGATGAACATCCAGGCGCCGCCGAACCTGCGCCCGGGCGCGCTGCGCCCGCTGGTCGATGCCGGCATCAACGACTGGGGCGGCGTGTCGCCCGTCACGCCGGACCACGTGAACCCCGAGGCGCCCTGGCCGCACCTGGACGCGCTGGCCAAGGCGACGAAGGCCGCCGGCAAGGAACTGACCGAGCGTCTCGCGCTCTACCCGGCGCATGCGCGCGAGCTCGAGCGCTGGGTAGACCCGGCATTTCGCACGCCGCTGCTGCATCGGCTGGACAGCGACGGTTTCCCGCGCACCGACAGCTGGTCGCCGGGCGCCCATGAAGCCCCTCCCGCGGCCGATCTGCAGCTGATCGCCACCCACGCTGCCCCCCGGCCCGGCGCGGAGGTCGAACGCATCCTGGCACGCGCCCAGGCCGGCGAAACGCTCGGCGAAGCCGAGATCGTGCGGCTCTTCCGTGCGCGCGGCGATGAGTTCACCGCCGTCTGCGCCGCTGCCGATGCCTTGCGCCGCCAGATGAACGGCGAGGTCGTGAGCTTCGTCGTCAACCGCAACATCAACTACACCAACATCTGCGCCTACCGCTGCCAGTTCTGCGCCTTCGCCAAGGGCAAGACCACCGAGGACCTGCGCGGCAAGCCCTACGACCTGCCGCTGGAGGAAATCCAGCGCCGCGTGCGCGAGGCCTGGGACCGCGGCGCCACCGAGGTCTGCATGCAGGGCGGCATCCACCCCGCCTACACCGGCGCCACCTACCTGGAGATCTGCCGGGCGGTCAAGGCCGAGGCGCCGGGCATGCACGTGCACGCCTTCTCGCCGCTCGAGGTATGGCAAGGCGCCAAGACACTGGGCCTTCCGCTGCGCGACTACCTGGCCCAGCTGAAGGACGCGGGCCTCGGCACGCTGCCGGGCACGGCCGCCGAGATCCTCGACGACGAGGTCCGGCAGGTGATCTGCCACGACAAGGTCGACACCGCGCAATGGCTCGAGGTGATGCGGACCGCGCACGGGCTGGGCCTGCGCAGCACCTCGACCATCATGTTCGGCCACATGGAGAAGTTCGAACACTGGGCGCGCCACCTGCTGCACCTGCGCGCGCTGCAGATCGAAACCGGTGGCATCACCGAGTTCGTGCCGCTGCCCTTCGTGCACATGGAGTCGCCGATCTACCGCAAGGGCAAGGCGCGGCGCGGGCCGTCGTTCCGCGAGACGGTGCTGATGCATGCGGTCGGCCGGCTGGCGCTGCATCCCGTGATTCCGAACATCCAGGCCTCCTGGGTCAAGCTCGGGGCCGAAGGCGTGAAGGCCTGCCTGCGCGCCGGCGTCAACGACATGGGCGGCACGCTGATGAACGAAACCATTTCGCGCGCTGCAGGCGCCTCGCACGGCCAGGAGATGACCGCGATGGACATGGAGGCGATGCTGCGTTCGATGGGCCGCGTTCCGCTGCAGCGCACCACCGCCTACGGCACGCCGCCGGCCGATGCCAAGGCCAGGGCGCGCGCCGTCACCACGCCGGTGTCGCCGGTGCGCATCGACTTCCGCAAGCGCGAGCCGGCCGTGGCGACGGCCACCCACGGCAGCTGCGCGGCCTGAGCCGCAGCCCCGCACGAGGCGAGTCGGACATGGGAACGCTGGCGCATCTTCTGCAGAACAACCGGGCCTGGTCGGACGAAGTCCGCTCGCGCGATCCGGGCTTCTTCGAGCGGCTGGCAGCCCAGCAGACGCCCGACTATTTCTGGGTCGGCTGCTCCGACAGCCGGGTGCCGGCCAACATCATCACCGACCTGCCGCCGGGCGAGGTCTTCGTGCACCGCAACGTCGGCAACATGGTCCAGCATTCGGACATGAACTGCCTGTCGGCGATGCAATTCGCCGTCGACGTGCTGGCGGTCAGGCACATCATCGTCTGCGGCCACTACGGCTGCAGCGGCGTCAAGGCGGTGCTGGCCGGCGACCGGCTCGGCCTGGTCGACAACTGGCTGGCGCCCATGCAGGCCATCCGCGACAAGTACGACGAGCGGCTCGCGCACTGCACCGGCGAGCGCGCGCGGCACGATCTGCTGTGCGAACTGAACGTCATCGAACAGGTCGCCAGCACCTGCCGCAGCACCGTGGTGCAAAGTGCCTGGGGCGCCGGCCAGCCACTGACGGTGCATGGCTGGATCTACGGCCTGGACGACGGCCGCATCCGCGACCTCGAGGTGTCGCAGCACACGCCGCAGCCGCGGGATGGCATCGATGCCGCTTGGGCGCGCAAGCTGCCGCCCGCCTGCGCGGCGCTGCTCACGGCGCGCGAGAAGGACATCGTCGAACGCGTGGCGATCCGCAACTCGTCGCCGGACTGCATGTGGGGCCAGGACTATGGAACCTGAACTCGGCATCGCCACGGTCGCCGCCGCGCTGCTCGGCAGCACGCGACTGCAATGGATGGCGCGCCGCTCGGTGCGGCGCTACCTTCCGAAGCCGATCCCGCCGGAGCTGGTCGACCAGCTGCTCGAAGCCGCCGCCACCGCGCCGTCGGCGCACAACCGGCAGCCCTGGCGCTTCGCCATCCTCGACACCAGCCGGCACAAGATCGCACTGGCCTGCGCCATGGGCGAACAGTTGCGCCAGGACCGGCGCGGCGACCGCGATCCCAACGCCGACATCGAGGCCGATGTCGCGCGCTCCTTCGCGCGCATCACGGGCGCGGCCACGGTGATCGTCGTCTGTCTCAGCATGGAGGACATGGACGTCTATCCCGATGCCGCGCGCAATCGAAAGGAGCACCAGATGGCGGTGCAGAGCACCGCGATGGCAGGCCAGAACCTGCTGCTGACCGCCCACGCTGCCGGCCTCGGAGCCTGCTGGCTGTGCGCACCGATGTTCTGCCCCGAGACCGTCCGTGGCGCGCTCGGGCTGCCCGGCCACTGGGAGCCGCAGGGCATGGTCACGCTCGGCTACCCGGCCGATGCGGGCAAGCCTTTCATGCGCAAACCGATGGCCGACGTCGCGATGCGCCTGCGCGACGCGCCCTGAACGCACGGCGCCTCCATTACGCTTATCTCTTCTAAAGGAAAACCCATGCTGGTCCACAACCGCTTCGCGACCCGAGCGCCGTACGGCGACGATCTGCGCGCCGTCATGAGCATCGCCCGCGCGCACGAGAGCCGCGAGTGGCTGTCGCACTGGCCCGAACTCACGCGCGAGGCGACGCCGCTCTTGTCGCTGGCCGGATTGGCGCGGTCGCTGGGCGTGGCGCGGATCGACCTCAAGGACGAATCGAAGCGGGCCTCGCTCGGCAGCTTCAAGGCGCTTGGCGCGCCGATCGCGCTGGTTCGCCTGATCCAGCGCCAATGGCCGCAGAAAAATTTCACCGCCAGGGACCTGTTCCTCGGCAGGCAGGCGCGGGAGCTGCAGGACTTCACCGTGATCAGCGCCACCGACGGCAACCACGGCCGTGCGCTGGCCGCGGCGGCGCACGACATCGGCTGCCGCTGCGTGATCGTGCTGCACAAGAACGTCAGCGTCGAGCGCGAGCGCTCGATCGCCTCGCACGGCGCCACCATCGTGCGCATCGCCGGCAACTACGACGCCTCGGTCGAGGAAGCGGCGCGCCTGGCTGCCGAGAACGGCTGGTTCGTCGTTTCCGACACCTCCTACGACGGCTACGAGGAGATTCCGCGCGACGTGATGCAGGGCTACGGCACCATCCCCGCAGAGATTCTCGAGCAGCGCGGCGCCGAAGCTAGCGACGGCTGCCCCTACACCCACGTGTTCCTGCAGGGCGGCGTGGGCGGCATGGCCGCGGGGGTCGCCAGCTACCTGTGGGAGCGGTACGGCGCGCGCCGGCCGACCTTCATCGTGGTCGAGCCGCAGCAGGCCGACTGCCTCTATCAAAGCGCGATCCGCGGCCAGGCCGCCAACGCCACGGGTTCGGTGGACTCGGTGATGGCCGGCCTCGCCTGCGGCGAGACCTCGCCGCTGGCGTGGCGCTTCCTGCAACCGTCGATGGACTTCTTCCTGACCATCGAGGACGACGAGGCGATCGAAGCCATGCGCACCCTCGCGGCCGGCAATGAAGCCGACATGCCGCTGGTCAGCGGCGAGTCGGGCGTGGCCGGCCTTGCCGGCCTGACGCACCTGGTGCGCGATATCGAGCTGCGCCGCCAGACCGGACTGGGCATCGACGCGAGCGTGCTGCTGCTGTCCACCGAAGGCGCCACCGCGCCGAGCGTCTACCAGCAATTGGTCGGCAGGGCGCCACAGCAGGTCTGGGCAGCCGGCGAGCAGCACCGCGAGGCCGGCCGGCTGGCCAGGACCTAGCTAGCCAAGGCGCCCTCGCTCCCCACTTGGCGCGGCGGCGGGCTGGCCTCCGCGGCGTCGCAGTGCCAGCGTCGCCACGACCACCGCCAGCGCCAGGCCCCACAGCGGCCAGAGCCCGAAGCGCGACACCCAGACCGCGTAGGGCGTGCGCCCGCCCCGGCCTTCCACCTCCGCCTTCAGCACGCCGCGCGTGAGCCGCGGCAGTTCGTGCGTCACCCGGCCGCGATGGTCGATGACCACGGTCGCCCCGGTATTGGTGGCGCGCACCATCGGCCGCTGGAACTCCAGCGCGCGCATGCGCGAGATCGCGAGGTGCTGGTCGATCGCGATCGAGTCGCCGAACCAGGCGATGTTGCTGACATTGAGCAGCACCGTGGGCGCATCGTCCACGCTGCGGAAGTTGGCACCGATCTCGTCGCCGAACAGATCCTCGTAGCAGATGTTCGGCGCGATGCGCTGGCCCTGCCAGGCAAAGGGCGCCTGCGCCAGCCCGCCGCTCGCGAAGTCGCCGAGCGGGATGTTCATCAGGTCGGTGAACCAGCGGAACAGCCCCGGGATGAATTCGCCGAAGGGAACCAGGTGGTGTTTCTCGTAGCGATAGGGCGTGCCCTCGCCGGGCCGGAAGCCGATCACCGCATTGCTGTAGGAACGGCCGTCGCCGACCGGCAGGCCGACGATTGCCGCCTGGCTGCCGCTCGCGTAGCGCGCCGCGATCGCATCCAGATAGCCCGGCGGCAGTTGCGAGGGCAGCAGGGGCAGCGCCGTCTCGGGCGTGATGACCAGTGATGCGCTCGCGTCGCGCAGCTGCTCGCCGTACCACTGCAGCGCAGTCGCGATGCCGCCGCCCGGGACGAACTTCTCGTCCTGCGGGATGTTCCCCTGCAGCAGTTCGATGCCGATGCGACCGCGCGATCGCGCAGCGTCGTCCGCGGGCGTGCCGCGTGCCAGGTCGATCAGCGCCGGCACGCAGAACAGCACCAGCGCCAGCCCCACGGGCAGCGCGAAGGCGCGCCCGCGCGCATGGCGGAAGGCCAGCGGCACCAGGGTCGCGATACCGGCGGCGATCGCCCCGATGCCGTAGACGCCCACCCACGGCGCATAGACCGCCAGCGGCCCGTCGACATGCGCATAACCGCCCGCGCCCCACGGGAAGCCCGTGAACCAGCTGCCGCGCAAGAGTTCGGCCAGCGTCCACAGCGCGGCGAAGAAAGCGGCCGAGCGCAAGGGGCTCGCCGGCGCGAAGGCCACGTACAGAGCGCAGCCGAGCGCATAGTAGAGCGAGAGCGCCGCGGCCAGCGCGAACACCGCCACCGCGGCCAGCGGTGCCGCCAGGCCGCCATAGGTGTGCATCGAGATGAAGAGCCACCAGAAGGTGCCGCAAAGCCATGCAGTAGCGAACACCCAGCCCAGGAACGCCGCGGCTCGCCATGGCCGCGGGCCGTCGACAGCGGCACGTTCGGCGGGACGCAGCGCGTCGAGCTGCCAGACCAGTGCGGCCAGCGACAGCAATTGAAGCCACCACAGCGGCTGGCCGTCCCAGGGCGCGGCGATCGAGACCGCCTGGGCCAGCCCCGCGAACCCGAAGCCCAGCGCGCGAACCGAGGTTTTCAATCGGCCGCGTCGTCGCCGCGCGCCGGCGAGACCTTGAACCAGCGCACCGCACCACCCTTGGTGTGCAGCACGACGAAATCGAAGGCGCCGATGGCGTAGTGTTCGCCGCGCTTGGGCACATGGCCCATCTCGTGCGCGATCAGGCCGCCGATGGTGTCGAACGCCTCGCTCAGCGCCTTGTCGTCGAAGCGGATGCCGAAGGCCTCGGCCACGCGCTCGATCGGTGTGTCGCCCGAGACCCGATAGGTATGATCCGCGAGGCCGAAGATATCGCCCTCGTCCTCGGCGATGTCGAACTCGTCCTCGATCTCGCCGACGATCTGCTCCAGCACATCCTCGATGGTGATCAGGCCCGCCACGCGGCCGAACTCGTCGATCACGATCGCCAGGTGGTTGCGGTTGCCGCGGAACTCGCGCAGCAAGTCGTTCAGCCCCTTGCTCTCGGGAACGAAGGTCGGCGGGCGCAGCAGCGCACGGATGTTCAGTCCCGGCGCGCGCTGCAGCTTGAGCAGGTCCTTCGCGAGCAGGATGCCGATGATGTTTTCCTTCTCGCCCTCAAAGACCGGAAAGCGCGAGTGGGCGGTGTCGATCACCAGGTGCAGCAAGGCGTCGTACGGCGCGTCGATGTTGACCAGGTCCATCCGCGGCGCCGCCACCATCACGTCGCCGGCGGTCATGTCGGCCATGCGCAGCACGCCTTCGAGCATGACGCGCGACTCGGCGCCGATCACGTCGTTGTCCTCGGCGTCGGCGAGGGTCTCGATCAGTTCGTCGCGGGAATCGGGCCCGGGATGGATGAATTCGGCGAGCTTCTGGAGAAAGCTGCGCTTGTCTTCGCGTTCGACGGGCGCGCGATCAGGGTGAGGGTCGGCCACTGCGGGAGGGCGGAGTTGGGGAACCGAGAGGATAACCCACCCCCGAAGCTTGCTCACTGCGTGTAGCAAGCCTCCCCCTCAAGGGGGCGCCCCCGACGGCCCGGCAAAGCCGGATCCGTGGCGGCCCACGATGACCGGCGCGCTGCGCGGCCGGACTTCAGGGCGGCGGCCAGTGGTCCACTACGCGATCGCGATCCATGAAACCGGCGCAGCCAAATGCCAGAGATACCGCGGAACCGGCTTCGCCGGGCCGCCGGTATCGCCCCCCTTGAGGGGGGAAGCGCCGCAGGCGCTTCGGGGGGTGTTTCTTTTCAGGCGGCGGATTTGTCTCGCGCGGCGCGCACGCCGCTGCGGATTTCCTGCAGTTCGCCCAGGAAGGACCAGAACTGCTTGGCGCGCGTCTTGAGCTGGTAGTCCACCTGCGCGAAGTGCTGCAGTGCGATCTCGCTCATGCGGCTGTCGAAGGTCGCAGCGGGCAGTTCGAGATGGGCTTCGGACTCGGAGCCACTGCGCACCACGGTGGCGCCGGCATTGCGCGCAATCTTCAGCATGGCGGCGTTTTCGCTCAGCGCATGGATGAACAACATGCCCACGCCCTCGTTGCGCGCCACGACCACCGCGCGCTCGAACAGGCGTGCGCCATAGCCGCGCCCGCGAGCGTGCACGGAGACCGAGACGCCGAACTCGGCGCAGTCCTGCTGCTGGTCGGCCGGCGCGAAAGCCAGGTGGGCCATCGCGATCAGGTCGAGCCGGCGGTTGTAGATGCCGAACAGTTCGTCGCGCTCGAAATCGAGCCCGTCGACGTAGCGTTGAATCTGCTCGTCGGAGGCCGCATAGCCGAAGCGCAGGTAGCGGTCGTGCGGGGGCAGGTCGAGCAGGTGTTGAGCGATGCGGTCGCGTTCACGCGGGCCGATCGAGCGGATCGGCACCATCACGGGATGCGGCGCGGCGGCGCGCGGTTGCGCCTCAACCACCGGCGCCTTCAGGAACGAGCCGACGCCGAGCGAGGCTATGAGGAGGGCCTTGGCGGTGAACATGCATCGAATATAAGGGTTTTCCCTAAACCTACAAGGGGGCGGGGATTGCCGGGCTCACCATTCGCGGACAAATGCCCAGCCGTCGACGATCTTTCGAATCAGGTTGTTACACCGGCACTGCGGTCGTCGCCTTGACCCGATCGAGCACGAAGCTGGTCTTGCAATCCTGGACGCTGGGGTGCTTGAGCAGGGTGTTCATGATGAACCGGCTGTAGTGCGCCATGTCGGCCACCACGACGCGCAGCAGATAGTCCATCTCCCCGGTCAATGCCGCGCATTCGACGACCTCGGGCCAAGTCTGCACGCTGGCGCGAAACAAGTCCATTGGATTTCGCTTATGGCTCTCGGTGAGCTTCTCGAGCCGCACGTTGAGGTAGGCCGTGAGCCCCAAACCCACCGCCTCGGGCTTGACCAGCGCGACGTAGCGGTCGATCACCCGGTTCTCCTCCAGCCGCTTGACCCGTCGCAGCACCGCGCTGGGCGACAGGCTGACCTGTTCGGCCAATTGGTCGTAGGTGGCGCGGCCATCGGACTGCAGCGTGCGCAGAATGTGGCGATCGATCTTGTCAAGTGCATCCATGCATTGAATTTTGCATGTTTCCTGCGTGAAATGGCGAATCGAGGCCCAACAACGCCGAAATCATGAGGGCTTGCGCTTTTACAGTTCCCCCATGGACGCCAGCCACCCCGCGGCGGCACACTGAATCCACCTCGCCCCCACGGAGAGCAAGAATGAGCACCACCGACACCCCCGCCTTCACACCCTGGGAGAACCCCATGGGCACCGACGGCTTCGAGTTCATCGAATACGCCGCGCCCGATCCGGCCGCCATGGGCCGCGTCTTCGAGCAGATGGGCTTCAAGCCGATCGCCAAGCACCGCCACAAGAACGTGCTGCTCTACCGCCAGGGCACGATCAACTTCATCATCAACTCCGAGCCCGACTCCTTCGCCCAGCGCTTCGCGCGCCAGCATGGCCCGAGCATCTGCGCGATCGCCTTTCGCGTGCAGGACGCCAAGGCGGCCTACGAGCGCGCGATCGGCCTCGGCGCCTGGGGTTTCGCCCCGGGCGCCGGCCCGGGCGAGCTCAACATCCCGGCCATCAAGGGCATCGGCGACAGCCTGATCTACTTCGTCGACCGCTGGCGCGGCAAGAACGGCGCAGCGCCCGGCGACATCGGCAACATCGGCTTCTATGACGTCGATTTCGAGGCGCTGCCCGGCCTCTCGGCGGTCGAGGCGCTGGCGCCCGAAGGCCACGGCCTCACCTATATCGACCACCTGACGCACAACGTGCACCGCGGCCGCCTGAAGGAATGGGCCGACTTCTACGAACGCCTTTTCAACTTCCGCGAGATCCGCTACTTCGACATCGAAGGCCAGGTCACGGGCGTCAAGAGCAAGGCCATGACCAGCCCCTGCGGCAAGATCCGCATCCCGATCAACGAGGAAGGCAACGAAAAGGCCGGGCAGATCCAGGAGTACCTGGACAGCTACCACGGCGAAGGGATCCAGCACATCGCCATGGGATCGCGTGACCTCGCGCACTCGGTCGACGCGCTGCGCGCCTCGGGCGTGAAGCTGCTCGACACCGTCGACACCTACTACGAGCTGATCGACAAGCGCATCCCGGGCCACGGCGAGAACGTGGCCGAGCTCAAGAAGCGCAAGATCCTGGTGGACGGCAAGAAGGGCGCGCTGCTGCTGCAGATCTTCAGCGAGAACCAGCTCGGTCCGATCTTCTTCGAGTTCATCCAGCGCAAGGGCGACGACGGGTTCGGCGAAGGCAATTTCAAGGCGTTGTTCGAGAGCATCGAGCTCGACCAGATCCGCCGCGGCGTGCTCGCCGCCGCGCAGTAGGTTGCCCGGCCCGCCTTCGATCGGAGGCGATGGCCTCAGCCGTCGAGCAGTGCGAGGGACTCCCGTCTGATCCGGTCGTCGAAGGCCATCTCCACATGCCCCCGCCCTGCGGCGAGCCGGTTGTCCGCGCCCGGCAGCGTGGCCACCGAGGCAGGAAAGACGATGTTGTCGCAGTTCGAATGCCAGCAGGTGAAAGGTACTTGCCGGGGGCTCGCCCGCTCGCAGTCGATCCGTTGCAGCCACTCGCCCCCCATGCGCATCTGCCGACCGTTGACGGTGCGACCGAAGCGCGCCAGCCAGGTGCCTCGGTGCGGGGTGCCGATGGTCAGGATGCGATGCACGCGCGCGCCATCGGCGTCGCGCAGCCAGGCGCGGGCCGCGAGCCCGCCCATGCTGTGGCAAATCAGGACCGGCGGCAGGCCTGTCGCCGCGGTCACGCGCACGATGGCGGCTTCGATGGTCTGCACATAGCGATCGATCGAACCGAAGACCGGCTCGAGGTCGACCGCCACGAAGGCGCGGTCGGCCGTGCGCAATTCGTGCAGCCACGGACTCCAGAACGCGCGATTGCCGACGAACCCATGGATCAGCACCGCCCCTCGGCGGCGCCCGTGCGGCAGATGATCGGGAATCGCGCGCCAGCGAAAGGGCTGGTACCAGCCGAACACGCGCGGCGCCGCCACGCATTCCGCCAGCCATGCCCTGAAGAATTGCCAGGTGCTCGCGCGGGGCAGGGGGTCGTGCGCGCCGATCCGATGGCTCAACGCGAACTCGAGCGCGAGGAAGAGCGCATGGGAACAGCTCAGCACCAGCAGCCCGGCGATCGCGGCCGCGGGCGACCGGTCCCACCAGAAGCCAGTCCACGCCAGCGCGAGGACCAGCCAACCGAATACCAACCACCGCTGAGCACGTGCAACCATGCACCGACTATCGCACGCGCGACAGGGCCGAACGCCACCTTGCGCCCCCGCGCTCCAGTCGCTTCGTGTCCTCGCTGCGCCGACCCTAGGACAAGCCCGCTGGCGGCAGCCCGTCGCTCGCTCCGACAATCCGCGCCAAAGGAAACCGAATGCAGACCTCAGTGCTTCAGAACTACCCGGCCGGCGTGCCACACGAAGTCCACCCCGAACAGTACCGCTCGCTGGGCCAGCTCTTCGACGAATCGTTCAAGCGCTATGCCGAGCGGCCGTTCTCGGTCTGCATGGAGCAATGGATGTCCTATGGCGAGCTCGACACGCTGTCGCGCGCGATGGGCGTCTGGCTGCAGTCCCTCGGGCTCGAGCCCGGTGCGCGCGTCGCGGTGATGCTTCCCAACGTGCCGCAGTTCGCGGTCACGATCTGCGGCGTGCTGCGCGCAGGCTACACCTGCGTCAACGTCAACCCGCTGTACACGGCACGCGAACTCGAGCACCAGCTCACAGACTCGGGCGCCACCGCGATCGTGATCCTCGAGAACTTCGCCTCCACGCTGGAGCAGGTGATCGATCGCACCACCATCAAGCACGTCGTCGTGACCGCGATGGGCGACCTGCTGGGCGGGCTCTACGGCGCCTGGATCACGGTGGCGGTGCGGCACCTCGCCAAGATGGTGCCGCCCTACAAGATCGCGCTGTCCGACGGCCGCACGGTCACGCCCTTCCCCAAGGCGATCGCCGCCGGCCGCGGCCGCGCGCTGGCGGCCGACCCGAGCACGCTCGACTCGATCGCCTTCCTGCAATACACAGGAGGCACCACCGGGCTCTCGAAGGGTGCGGTGCTCACGCATCGCAACATCGTGGCCGCGACGCTGCAGGCCGAGGCCTGGTTCACGCCGGCGCTCGGGCGTGCCGGCGACCTGTCCAAGGTCAACAGCATCGCCGCGTTGCCGCTGTATCACATCTTCGCCCTGACCTTGTGCCTGCTCGCGATCCGCCAGGGCTCGCATCTCACGCTGATCCCGAACCCGCGCGACACAGCCAAGTTCATCGCGGTGCTGAAGAAGCGGCCCTTCCACATGCTGCCGGCCGTGAACACCCTTTTCAACGCACTGCTGGTCCACCCCGAGTTCAAGACGCTCGATTTCTCGAAGCTGTTCGTCTCGCAGGCCGGCGGCATGGCGGCCTCCGAGGGCACCGCGCGCAAATGGGCCGAAGTCACCGGCTGTCCGATGATCGAGGGCTGGGGCATGAGCGAGACCTGCGCGATCGGCACCAACAATCCGGTGACCAACACCGCCTACACGGGCAACATCGGCCTGCCCTTGCCGAGCATCGAGATCGCGATCAAGGACGACGAAGGCCGGTCGCTGCCCGCGGGCGAGGCCGGCGAGCTCTGCATCAAGGGGCCGAACGTGATGGTCGGCTACTACAACCAGCCTGCCGAGACGGCGGCGGCGTTCACTGCCGATGGCTTCATGCGCACCGGCGATATCGCGGTGATGCAGGAGGATGGCTACAGCCGGATCGTGGATCGCAAGAAGGACATGATCATCGTCAGCGGCTTCAACGTCTACCCGAATGAACTCGAGAACGTGATCTCGCTGTGCCCCGGCGTGATCGAGTGCGCCGCAATCGGCGTTCCCGATGAGAAGCAGGGCGAGGCCATCAAGGTCTTCGTGGTCCGCAAGGACCCGGCGTTGACCGAGGAGTCCGTCATGCGCTACTGCCACGACCAGCTCACTGGCTACAAGCGGCCCAAGCAGATCGAATTCCGCGATGCGCTGCCGAAGACGAACGTCGGCAAGATCCTGCGGCGGCAATTGCGGCCGGGCGCAGCATCTTGACATCCGCCGAAGGCATTCCGACGCAACTCCAGGTCTTCGAGCGGGGCTGGCTGTCGGCCAACAACATCCTCTTCACGGGGCGGGATCAGACGGCCCTGGTCGACACCGGCTATGTGACCCACTCGGCGCAGACTGTGGCGCTGATCGAGAGCGCGCTGGGCGCGCGACCCCTCGACCATCTGCTGAACACGCACCTGCACAGCGACCACTGCGGCGGCAACACCGCCCTGCAGCGACGCTATCCGGCGGTCCGCTGCCTGATCCCGCCCGGCGAGGCCGCGTCGGTGCAGCGCTGGGACGAGGACGCCTTGAGTTTTCGCGCGACGGGCCAGTGCTGCGACCGCTTCCGCTTCGACGGCCTGCTCGAGCCCGGGCAGCAGATGCAGCTGGGCGACCTCGCCTGGGAAATTCATGCCGCCAAAGGCCATGATCCGCACTCGGTCATCCTCTTCGAACCGGCATCGAAGACCCTGATCTCCGCCGATGCACTCTGGGAGAACGGCTTCGGAGTAGTGTTTCCCGAACTGCTCGGCGAAGCGTCGTTCGAAGAGGTCGCCGCGACGCTGGACCTGATCGAGTCGCTCGGGCCGCTGCACGTGATTCCCGGGCACGGGAGCGTCTTTCATGACGCGCCGGGCGCCCTGCGAAAGGCCCGCAGCAGGCTCGACGGCTTTGCGCGCGACCCGGTCAAGCATGCGCGGCATGCGCTCAAGGTCTTGTTGAAGTTCAAGCTGCTCGAACTGCAGTCCGTCGGCCAGGCCGAATGGAACGCGTGGCTCGCGCAGACCCCCTATTTCGAGACGATCCGAGCGCGCTTTTTTGGCGCGCTCACACTGATTCCGCTAATGGCAGGCGTTGTGGATGAGCTCATCGCGGTCGGAGCTGCATCGGTAGAGGATTCGAGAATTCTGAATCGCTGAATCGCCGATTGATCGTCGGAAGGCGAAACGCAAAAAGCCCAGCCTTTTGAGGGGCTGGGCTATTTGGGGCTGTAAGAGCCTGACGATGACCTACTTTCACACGGGAACCCGCACTATCATCGGCGCTGAGTCGTTTCACTGTCCTGTTCGGGATGGGAAGGAGTGGGACCAACTCGCTATGGTCATCAGGCATAAAGGGTTGTCATGCTGACTGGGTCAGCACAACGAATTCATAG
>NZ_JBFUBW010000045.1:0-47051 GCF_056405555.1 Variovorax sp. P1_G12
CGACGGTGATCTTCTCGGGTACGCCATGCAGTCCGATGGCCTGTTCTAGGAAACGACGCGCGGCGGCGCGGTCTCTCTTGGCGCGCAGCAGAAAGTCAACTGTGTCACCGTCTCGATCCACGGCTCGGTACAGATACTTCCACTGGCCGGCGACCTTGATATAGGTTTCGTCCATTCGCCAACTCGTGCCCACAGGGCGTTTGCGCCGCCGGAACACCGACGCCAGTACGGGCAGGATCTTGATTGCCCAACGATGGACCGTGGCGTGATCGACAGATACGCCGCGCTCGGCCATCATCTCTTCAATGTGCCGCAGGCTCAGCGGATAGGCCACATACCACCGCACGCACACCAGCATCACCTCCAGCGGGTAATGCATCCGCTTGATCACCTTGCGCAGTGCCTCGATCACGATTTCGTCCAGTCAACAGTTCCGCATCAGCTTACCAACCTCGGCTTAGCGCGACAGAACCATCTGCGCCGACCAGGGCAGTGTTGGCCCAGATGAAGCGGCCTTGATGCAGCCGCGCGCGCTCAGGTAGATCCCAATGCTGTCATGCATGAGGACCTTCATGCGGTTGGCTCGCCGCTTGGCGAATACGAAGCGACTTCCCATTTCGGGCTACGGCATCGGAGTGCCAAGATTGGCGTTTCGGAAAGTCAATCTGCAACCACGTTGGAAGGAGAAGTCCCATGCGGAACATTACACGAGTCGACGTTGACTTGGCCAAGAATGTCATCCAAGTTCACGCCGGGTCGCAAGCTGCGCGAGCGCGGCTGCGACGCCCGCAGTATTTAGCTTGAGTAGAAGAACCAAATGAGACAAGTTACACAAAAGCGGCGTGTTCTCCGACATCGAATTGTTCTCGAAAATCCGACCGAACTCACGATTCAGAAGATCAAGATCTCACCCGCTGCGTTGCGAATCCGGGTTGCAGATTCATGAGCGCGCCGACGAATATCCGCGACGTTGTAGGCAAGGAGGCGGCCGTTTCGCTTCAAGATGCGGCCGTCGACCAACACGGTATCGACATTGGTGGCGCTGCCGCTTTGCACGATTGCGGTCTCGATATTGCCGATCGGCCACATGTTCAGGTCCTTGGTCCGCACCAGAATGATGTCGGCACGCTTGCCTTCGGTGATCGACCCGGTGACGTCGCCCAGGCCCATCGCCTTGGCGCCGTTGATCGTCGCCATCTCGATCACCTCCTGCACGCCGATGGCCTTCGCCTTTTCGCTCGGCGTCCCCGCCCATGGCACGCCAAGGTTCCAGGTGAAGCGCATCATCTCGAACATGTCCGGCGGCGCGATGGATGTGGCGTCGCTGGACAGCGAGAGCGTCAGGCCCGCCTCGCGCATCGCGAACAGTGAGGCGCGTGCATCGCCGGTGCCGCTGAGCCGAAGCTCTGAGTGCGTTGCAAAGGACAGCGGCGTCTTCGTCCGCGCCATCGCCGCCAGGTCGGCCGCGGTGGCGGGAATGTAGTGGGCGATCATGAAATCCGGCCCCAGGTAGCCGCGCCGTTCGTAATCGACGGCATCGACGTTGTTCGGCGCCTCCTGCGGCGCGTGGATCGCGACCGGCAGTCCGATGGCCTTGACGAACTTCATCTCCTCGTGGAAGACCGCGTCGGTGCTCTGCTGCGGGCCGCGCAGGTTCAACCCCAGATGCACCAGGCCCTCGAAGGGCGAACGTTCGCCGAACCACTCGCGCCGCACGCGCGCCAGGTCGTCGTAGCGGTTGACCTCGTCGACGGGCAGTTTGTCGATGTGGCCATAGGCGTAGCGGGCCCGCAGTAGCGCGTGCCGGTGCGCACGCAATTCGGCATCGGCATGGGCCGGGGAGCGCGTGTTGTGCGACCAGTTGTGCACAGTGGTGGTGCCGCCGTTCGCTAGTTCAGCGCAGCCCAGCAGCACGCTGTTGTAGAAGTCGTCGGGCGTATACAGGACCGAGGTCGCGCTCTTGGCGGGGTAGTACGAGAAGCCGCCATCGCGCGCGGTGAAGCTGCGGCCGATGGCGCTCCACATGTGATAGTGGGAATTGACGAAGCCCGGCATGACGATCATGTCGGTGGCATCGATGATCTCGGCACCGCCCGGTGCGCTCAGGCCTCGCCCGACCTTTTCGATCACGCCGTCGCGGACCCACACGTCGGCGCGCGGCAGCACGCCCTTCGCGCGGTCGACCGTGATGACCGCGCCGTTGCGGATCAGGTAGCTGCCGCGGCGAATGCCGGGCGATCCCGGCGCACGCGTCGTCCGGGCCGACACCGACGCCGAGCCGACGAGCGCCGGGGCACCGGTGGCGGCGACCATCAGAGCGCCGACAAAACGGGTGAAGTCTCTCTTGGTTGTTTTCATGTCTCGACCCAGTGATCCCAGTGGTTGAAATGGAAAGAAGAAACGGGTGCCCGGTCAATACGCCTTGAGAAGGAATGCCCCGGTCATCGCCAGCCCCGTCAACACGACGAAGCCGCGCACGACGTCGGGCTTCAGTCGCCGAGCAGCGGTTCCGCCGACATAGCCGCCGACCGTGGCGCCGAGGGCCATCCACAGGGCGTGCGTCCAGACGATCGCGCCGCTGGCCGCATAGATGGCCACGGCAATCAGCGTCAAGATCGCGGAGACAAAGTTCTTGATGCCGTTCATGCGCCCCATGTCCGTGTGCCCCAGTGCGCCGAGGACGGCGAGCAGCAGGATGCCGAGGCCACCGTTGAAATAGCCGCCATAGACGGCGACCGCGACGACGCCCAGGTCGGCAATCCACCGGCCCCGGGGTCTGGCGGCGGCGGGCTTGCGGCGCACCAGGCCGGGTCCGATGGCGAAGAGCAGCGTCGCGGCCAGCAGCAGCCACGGGACGATGCGGGCGAAGGCATGGTTCGAGGTCGACAGTAGCAGGGCCGCGCCGGCCGCGCCACCGAGCACCGACAGTACGCTCAGACGCTGGAGCGAGGGCGACATCGGGTCCGACAATTTCTTGCGCAGAGCCCAGGCGCCAGCCAGGTAACCCGGCAGCAGCGCGGCGGTCCCGGTGGCGTTGGCCGACACCAGCGGCACCCCGACCATCGCCAGTGCCGGCAGGGTCAGGAAGCTGCCACCGCCCGCCACGGCGTTGAGCGCGCCGGCCAGGGCCGCGGCGCCGCCGAGCAGCGCCCAGTCGAGCAGCATCACGGCTTGCGCGCCGGCAGTGACATGCGATCGGTGCGCAGCAGCGCCGCGAACAGCACCCCGACGGCCGCCAGCAGCGTGATCTGCACCAGCCCGGCCATGCTCCAGCCGAAGCGCGCGGCGATGCCGCCAATGATGAAGCCCGCGAACGCGCCCGCGCCGTACAGCGTGGTGACGAACACGCCCGTGGCGCGGTTGGTGAGCGAGGCCCGCACGGCCTTGATGTGGTAGGCGGCCAGGTTCACGTACAGCACGCCGCTCACCACAAAGCCCCAGGCGAAGGACAGCACCGACTGCACCAGCATGCCGGTCGGCCCCGAGAACAGCAGGAAGCCCAGCAGGCCTGTGCCCACGAAGCTCAGCGACAGCACGAGCTTGGGGTGGAAACGGTCGCCGAGCCAGCCGCCGAAGATGGACGCGAACACGCCGAAGCCGAAGATGCTCATGACGCGGCCGGTGTCCGCGGGCGTGTAGTGCAGATGCTCGCGCAGGAAGGTCGGGTACATGCCGAGGTAGCCGTAGATGCAGAGCCCGCCGATGACGCTCATCCCGGTCAACAGGACCGTGTTGCGGTTCCACAGGCTCGTGGCGCCGCGCTGGTCGTTGCGCGCATCAGCGGCCGACACGTTCTCGGTCATGCGCTTGCTCACGGTGAGCGCAATCACCGCCATGGCCGCAAAGCCCGTGACGCCGAACACCAAGAGCGGCAGGCGCCAGTCGCGCTCGGCGCCGATCAGGTGGCCGCCGAGCAGCGGCCCCACGATGGCCCCGATACCGAAGGAGAAGTTGATCGCCCCCACGGCGGTCGCCCGGAAGCGCGCGAAGTAGCTCGCGGCGATCGCGATCACCACCGTCAGCTGCATTGCCTCGCCGACGCCGGTGGCGGCCCGGTAGAGGATCATGTCGGCGAAGCCGTGCGAGTAGGCGGTCAGCAGCGTGCCGAGCGAGAAGATCGCGATGCCGATCTGCAGCACCGTCTTGCGCGACAGCCGCGCCAGCAGGTAGCCGGTCGGCACGCCGGCCACGGCCATGCCCAGCGTGAAGATGGTCGACAGCAGGCCGGTGTCGGCCAGGCCGAAGCCAAACTCCTTGCGCACGTCCGCGGCGATGAGCGGAAAGATCTGCCGGTCCATCGCGTTGAGCGCGTACGAGGCGAGCAGCACCAGGAACATGCCGATCTCCAGCGCGGTGATGGGCGCCTCGCGGCGCGCATCGCCGGCCGGGAAAATGACCGAGGTTGAGGAATGCACGTGTCGTCTCCTTCTCGTCGAGCGAGAAATCTATCTGTTTTTCGTTTTTCTGGAATCGCCGGCGGTGCGCCGGCGGGGATTCACGCCGGGGTGCGTGCGGCGCCGTACCAGTCGAGGATCTGCTCGCCGGTGAAGAAGGCCACGTCGTCGCGTGCCTGGATGTGCGCCAGCGCCTCGCGGAAGTAGCGCAGGCGGTGCGGCGCGCCCATGATGTACGGGTGCACCACCAGCGCCATCACGCGGGCCGAGTCCTTCGCGTCGGCATACAACTGCTCGAACTGGTCGATGGCGCGGTCGCGGTACTCGCTGGCCTTATGGTGCTGGATCAACATCATCGCCACGTCGTTGCACTCCTGCGTGTAGGGCACGTTCACGATCGATCCGCCGTTGCGCGTCTTGAGCTGCACCGGCTGGTCGTCGAGCACCCAGTCGCACACGTACTCGTAGCCCTGCTCGGCCAGGATGTCGGGCGTGTGCCAGGTCTCGGTGAGGCCCGGGCCGAGCCAGCCGCGCGGGCGCTTGCCGGTGTAGGCTCGGATGGCCTCGGTGGTCTTGGCGATGTCCTCGACCTCGTCCGGCACTTTCTGCATGTTGCGCTGTCCGAAGCCGTGGCCGATGAACTCCCACTGGCGTTCCTTCGCCGCCTTGGCGATGGGCTCGTAGGCCGCGATGGCCGAACCGTTGATGGCGAGCGTGGCGCCGATCCCGAGTTCGTCGATCACCTCCAGCATGCGCCAGAAGCCAACGCGGTTGCCGTATTCGTGCCAGGCCCAGTTCGGGATGTCGGGCATCGGCGAGCCGCCGGCCGGCGGCGTGAGCACGGTGCGGGGCATGGTCTCGTCGATGTTCCATTCCTCGACGTTGACGATGACCCAGACGGCCAGGCGCTTGCCGTCCGGCAGCTTGAGCGCGGGGCGTTCGGAGATGGCCGAGTACGAGATGCGTTCGAGTGGTTTCATGGTTTCTCCTGCTTTCGATGCGATGGCGGGCTCAGACGATTTCGACCTGCAAGGGGTCGAGTCCTTCGATGCGGCCGGTGAGTCGGTCGCCGCGCTGCACCGGGCCCACGCCCTCAGGGGTTCCGGTGAAGATCAGGTCGCCGGGCAGCAGACGATACTGCTTCGACAGCTCGCTGACGATCTCGTGCACGTTCCAGATCATCTTCTCGAGCACCGAATTCTGTTGCACGGTGCCGTTCACCGCGAGGCTCATCGCCCCCGAACGGATGTGGCCCACCTGCGCCACGGGATGGATGGGGCCGCAAGGCGCCGAATGGTCGAACGACTTGCCTTGTTCCCACGGCAGGCCGCGCTTGTTGCACTCGCGCTGGCGGTCGCGGCGGGTCATGTCGAGCCCGGCGGCATAGCCGAAGACGTGGTCCAGGGCCGCGTCGGGCGACACGTCCACCGCCTCGCTGCCGATGGCGACCACCAGCTCAAACTCGAACTGGAAGTCGTCGGTCAGCGTCGGGTAGGGTACGCGCCCGTCCGTGACCACGGCATCGGCCGGCTTCTGGAAGAAGAACGGCGGATCTCGCTCGTCGCCCTCCTTCATCTCCCGGATGTGGGCAAGGTAGTTGCGCCCCACGCAATAGACGCGCCGCACGGGAAAGGGCCGGTCGCTGCCGACGATGCCGATGGAGGTGGGTGTGACCTGCAGGGCTTCGGCGGCTTGCGCGGTGCCAGGGTTGGATGACATGAGGTTGTCTCTCTGGAGGGTTTGGAAAGGAGTGGCTAGAGTCTAGGAATGAGACCGCCCGGCCTCAACGCACAGGCTTGCGCAAAGATGTGCAATCCTTGCGGTCTTGTAATCGGCCCCTCCATGCAACCAGCGCCTTCCTCCACCCATCACACGCCCCGTGCCACCCCTGCGGCGCGTGCCGCCATCAGCAACTACACGATGTCGGCGCGGGCGCAGCGCGCCTACTTCGGCATCCACGACCAAAGCAATTGCCTGCCGAACCCAGTGCCGCATCGGCACGAGTACTTCCAGATCTACGTCAACACACGGGGCGAAACCACCCACTACATCGGCGGAGGCCAACGCCCCATCGGCCCCGGTACCGTGAGTTTCGTGCTGCCGTTCCTTGTTCACTACATACCGAACGCCGCCGACGGCGTGTTCCACGTGATCAACATCAGCAAGGACTACCTCCTGCCCTCGCTGGATCTCGACGTCTTTGAGCTGTCAGAAGTGCCGTTGTCGCGAGCGCCCGAACTGGCGCCGTTTCGCTTCCAGCATTGCCTAGACTTCCGATTCGACGCGGCTGAAACCCAGCACTTGCAGGATCTGTGCGAGGGCATGGCGCAGGAGGCACAGCGGCCGGCGGGCGAAGACACGGCCAGCCACTTGCTGATCCGCAGCCATCTGCTCCAGCTGATCGGCATGGTGTGGCGTCGCTACGGCGAGGAGTTCCGGCTCTGCGAAGCCCAGGGGGCGGTGCCGCAGTCGTACAAACAGGCCGTGCTGCGCTGCATCCGCTACATCACCCTGAATCTCGCGCAGGAACTGACCCTGGGCGATGCAGCACAGGCCAGCCATGTGTCGGCAACGCACCTGGCCCACCTCCTGAAGGGCGAAACCGGCAAGACTTTCCTGGAGCTCGTGACCGAACGGCGGATCGAACGGGCGAAGACGCTGTTGGTTTTTACCTCCGTCTCCGCGGCTGACATTGGAGAAAGCACCGGCTTCGGAGAACCGGCGCACTTTGCGCGTCGTTTTCGACAGATCGTGGGCTCGACACCTTCCGCATATCGACGGCAGTTTCAGCGGGCGGGGACCCGAACTTGGGATGAGTGAGCACGAGAGACGTGCAGTTGCTAGATTCGCCTGAGCTGTTCGTCCAGGCTGTCCGTCAGCATCGCCGGCAACCGGGATTTCGCGTCGCACATCGCAGTCTCCAGTTCGATGATGACGACTAGGTCACCACTCTGGCACTGCGCAGGTCGGGGCGGAAGGCACACCGTGAGGAAGGTGCCCATACCATCTGCAAAACGACTCAACGGTGTCCAGGGAACCTGGGGCGATTCAATGCTGACCTTTCGGCGGGCGTTTTTTCAACTCGCGCGAAGAGGAGTCAGTCGGTGCAACAGTTGTGGTTCCCAGATGTTCCGCACTTGCGATCAGTCCGCGTAGAAACACCAGAATCAGCCGTCCCGAGGGATCCGGACGAGTGGTCATCCTCTGCAGTGCCAGCCCATGCGATAGGGCCATGAAGGCAGCGGCCAGTTCGTTCGATGCGGCCGAAGGCCTGCGCCCGAGCTTGTTGAACAGCTGGTCGATCACGCCGCCGATCTCGGACCGGTGTTTGTCCCACACCTTCTGGTACTCCGCAGCGAACGTTTGACTACGGTTGGCATGCAACTGCAGTTCGATGGAAAGCATGCACCAATCGGCATCGTGATTGAGCGTGGAAGCCCAGGCTTCCAGTTCGGCAAGCACCTGCTCGGGCTCTTGTCGGTCGTTGCCCATGACCTTGGAAAGCTGCGTCGCTTCCGCTTCCATATGCCGTCGCAGTAACTCCAGCAGGACGTCTTCCTTGCTCGAGAAGTTCGAATAGAAGGCGCCTTGGGAGTAGCCCGCCTTGTCCGCGATGTCGCGGATTGACGCGCCCCCATACCCGTTCGACACAAACAAGTGCTGCGCGGTTTCGATCAGACGCTCGCGCGTCTGCGCCCGGCTTTGCTCGCGGGTCAGGCGCTGTCTTGCTGTCGTTGGGCTCATGCCCCAGAAGATATCACATGAACTTTGGATATCGACTGGCGGGGCGCGCTTCCGAGAGCACGGCTGAATGCGGCGGCGTTCAAATATCACTTGATATTTCAAAATGGTATGGGTACATTCAAAGCTCATCTGATCTTTGACATTCAATCGATATGGAAAAAACCAAGAGCCTAAGGTCCGCGTTTGTCACCGGCGCCACCGGCCTTCTCGGCAACAACCTTGTGCGCGAGCTTGTCGTGCGAGGCGTCTCTGTCAAGGCCCTCGCCCGCTCGAAGGCCAAGGGTCAGCAACAGTTTGCAGGGGTGAAAGGCGTCGAATTGGTGCCGGGGGACATGGCGGATGTACCCGCTTTCTCCAACGCACTGCAAGGATGCGACGTGGTGTTCCATACCGCCGCGTTCTTCCGGGACAACTTCAAGGGCGGCAGCCACTGGGAAGAGCTCAAGCGCATCAATGTGGACGGCACGCAGCAGCTCATCGAGCAGGCATACGGTGCCGGCATTCGGCGCTTCATCCAGACCTCATCCATCGCGGTGCTGAATGGCGAGCCGGGCATGCCCATCGACGAGACCTGTCTGCGTGACCTGGCGGATGCCGACGACGACTACTACCGCAGCAAGATACTGGCCGATCAAGTCGTGTCGGCCTTTCTTGCGACGCACCCGGACATGCACGCGAGCTTTGTCTTGCCAGGATGGATGTGGGGGCCCGCTGATATCGGCCCTACCTCGTCAGGACAATTTGTCAACGATGTGGTGCTTGGAAGATTGCCCGGGTTGCTGCCTGGCAGCTTTTCCGTTGTCGATGCCCGCGATGTGGCAAGGGCGCAAATTTCGGCCGCGGAGCACGGGCAGCGTGGCGAACGCTATCTGACCGCCGGCCGCCACATGACGATGCAGGAATTGGTGCCCTTGGTGGGGAAGATCGCGGGCATCAAGACGCCGACACGCAATTTGCCCTTTCCACTGTTGTATCTCTTGGCGGCGGTACAGGAACTCTACGCGCGGATCAGCGGTAAGCCTATCTTGCTCAGCTTGGCTACTGTGCGGCTGATGCGCAAGGAGGCGGGGCGCAGTCATTTCAATCACACGAAGAGCGAGCAAGAACTTCAACTGAAGTTTCGCCCGATTGAGCAAACCGTCGCCGATACGGTCGCCTGGTATCGCAGCAATGACTGGCTGCCAAGCGTGTCGAACCAATAGCGTCAAGTCGACGGCTTCGTCGCCCCTTGCAACGGGCGTGAGCCACCAAACCAGACATGTGCGGCGCACCCATTCGAGCACCTCTGCGCTTTGCGACCACCCAAATCGAGTCCTCAACGAGGGAAAGACCGTGACGAACAGATTGATCTTGAAACTCTTGATAGCCTTCGGGGCTGTCTTTTTTGTCGCGGCAGCGCCGCAGAAGTCGGCAGCGCAGGGCATCCCTTCGGTCAAGACCGCAGACAGCATGGCCGAGTTCTGCAGAAAAGGACAGGCGGAGTACCCAGGAGGCATCGCTCGCATGCATCCTTCGTTCAAATTCAACATCTGTTGGTGGCTCGAGGATGCCGGCATCGAAGCAAGCACGTTCGACGAAATCGTTGGAACGTTGCCAGAACACGCCGGGCCGTCGCAGGCGATCTGGCAAGCGACTTTCAGCAAGCCCGCTCAGGTGCATTTGGAACGAGCCCGCGTGGCCGAAGAGCGGGGCGACAACACTGCCGCATCGGCCGAATACAAGAAGGCCGCTTTCTATCTACGGATGAATCGGCTTCCCAAGCGTGTCCCCACCGCGGATCTGCAGGCGACCGAACGAGCCCATGCGATCCTGGGAAAGCCGCTGCAACGGATCACCTTCAAGACCGGAGAGAAAGAATTCATCGGCTACTTCCGAGCACCGTCGACACGACGCAGCAGCAACGAGAAGCTGCCGGTGCTGGTTATTCTCGGCGGTCTTGATAACTTGAAGACGGAGATGATCCGGCATAGCGACTACTTCATGGGGCGCGGGTTCGCAACCATCATTGTGGAAAATCCGGACACCGGGGAGAACCAGCTTGGATTCCGTCCGGAGTCCTCTGTGATGTTTGACGCTGTTGCCGACTACATCAAAACCCGCAGCGACCTGGACTCAAATCGAGTGGCCGTGTACGGCTGGAGCATGGGAGGCTATTTGGGAACGCTGGGGGGACTGAGGAACGACTTCTACAAGGCGATTGTCAATATAGGCGGCCCTAGCGATTCGAGCTTTGGGCAAGCGCATTGCAAGATGGCTCCTGCATGGATCGTCGCGCCCTACACCGTGTTTGCGAACATGAATCCGCAGACGACACCTCGTCAAGCGATGTGCGACTACTACGAAGCCTTCCAACTCTCACGTCAATTGAAGATGCCGACTGCAGTGCAGTTGCGTAAACCCATTCTCATGGTGAACGGCGCCCATGAAGATCTCGTCTCCAGAGAGGAACCTGCATCTCTTAAGGCTCTGGGCTTCAATGTGACGCAACTGGTATTTGGGGATGATGGCCACACGGCGGAGTCGAACATGCGAGAGCACTTCGAGTTCACCGCGAACTGGCTGATGCGGCGGCTGAAAATGGGAAGGTGATCTGACCGCTTCCACTCGCCTTCGCCCAGCATCTTCACGCCGGTGCTGTCGATAAGCAGATGCGGTCTCGCTACTGCGGCGCGCTGCGATGGCCACACTCAGCGTTTTCTGGCGCCGCGATAGGGTGCTGTAGTCGGGCACGCTTCAGTTCGGCCGGGCCAGCTTGACCATGCACTTGGCCAGGGCCGTGGCCTGGCGCAGGCCAAACATGCACTTCAAGGTCAGGCAGAACTGGATCGCAGTATCGTTAAATACAGCGAACCGACTTGCCCGACCACTGGGAGGCGTCCTCTGCGGACCGGCCAGCCACTATGTGGCGATCAGCTCGCTTGTCCTGCGAGCGGCACGTCAACCCCGTCAAGGGGTGACATCTGAAGCGAAAGATCGAACAACCTGGCTTTGCCGGCGTAGTAGCGATCAAGTCGCCACTCTTTCAGGATCTCGACGGCGAGGTCGAACATGTCGAAGTCGAGCTCATACAGGGATGCAAGCTCGAAGCTGCGGTCAGATTCGAGCGCAAGCACCAACTGTGAAAGTACCACTGCGGACTGTCCGTCCGGATTTCGTTCAATGAAGCGACGGGCGCGATAGATCGCATTCATCACTTCCTCCCAGTTTTGAGAGATCGCGATTGTGGCTCGATCCGCACCCCGGTGGGGAAAGACCACGACGCCCCCGCGCTGGCCGACTGTGAATGCTCCCGAAGCCGCATCGCTGATCCTTCTGCTCTTGGTTGCATGGGAGCTTCGTGCGGCGACGCGTTTCGATGCTGCGGTTGCCGCGCCATGTGTCGGAGTTTCCGGTTCCGCGCGAGGAGCGCATCCGGGTCCATCGATTGCTTGGCATCGTGCTTTGGCACGAGGAAATGAGCGTTGCACTTCCCGACACCGCCTGCGAGCACCTCGCGGAGATCGCGCCCCAAGACTTCGATCGTCAATTTCCGATCTGGTTGCGTCTCGCTGGCAGCCCGGGCTGAACTGGCGATCAGCGCGGTCTTCGGGTTCCATCGATCGACCAGGACGGCGCCCGCGAGCTGTCGACGCGCCCACGCGCACCAGATTTAACGCAACTTAACTTGAGTCGGCGCAGCCGGGCGGAGATGATGTGCCCTTCATGTCCACGCTCAACTGGGGTTTACTGCGCTTGGAGCTGGGTCACTTCCCAAAGAGACGGCTACATCATCAGCCGATTGACCGCGTGCCCATGGTCTCGTTCGAGCACTTCGCGCAGGTTGTTCGGGCCGCACAAATGACCCGCGCCGCACAAGACAAGAGTGCGCTCCGGCGATTTCGCCGCCCGAGCGATGATCGCAGCCCACTTCCGATTTCGTGTTTCGAACAGGGCTCGACGCATTGCTTCCGTCGTCCCGACCTTTGTGAGCGCCTCGAGCTTCGCGAGGTCGTGCACCCTCCACGCTCGGGCCTTGGCCTCAAAATCTCTCTGAGCCTCAAATCGCTGCTGGAGTGCGAACCGGATCGAAAAAATGAGGTCGTCCAGCGGAATGTCGTTGGCGGCGTGTACGAAATCCTCCGCTGTTTCAAGTTCCAGGACATCGCCTGACGACCCGAGCCAAGCTCTCACCGTTGGCTCAACGCCTTCGACGCGGGACAGCCCGATCGAGTTCACAACGAGGCATACCCCAAGTAGGCTGCAGCGATCGATGTCGCCAAGCGCGGCATGTGGCCAAACCCGATCGACTTCCTGGCGCAGGTCGGAGGAAAGATGCCCCGGCTTGAACCGAGCAGGCAACCTCACCAGCTCACCGGCCTTTTCCACCTTCGTCTCGATGTAGATCTTCTCCGCCCAATCGAATATGCGGCGGACGGGATCGATCCACCTTTGTTGGCCAGGCGGAAAGAAATGCAGCGTTCCAAGTATCCGCGTGCCAGTGCCCGCAATTTCGTACAGCATGCTGTCTCCAAAGTTCAGCGGCAGCCTATCACCGCTCACCGGTCCACATGCCTTCCGGTCGGATCAACGGGGCTTCTTGGGCGCCGGCTTCTTCGGCACCTTGGCGAGCTTATTGAGGGCCTGCTGCTGCCTGAAGTCGAGCAAGCCGGGAACGCGCGGGGCGCTGGTCTTCGGTACTTCTCTAAACATGGTTGGGGGCTTCAAAGAGCCTGAATGGTCTGCTTGTGGTCGCGCAACATCGTGTTCGTCTCCTTAACGAGTTGCCGCATCGTCTTCCACTGAGCGCCTGTGCCCACCCCGGCCGCGTTGCCCGACACGTTGCCGCCCGTGATAAAAAATAGGCATGCTGCGGTTTCGCCGCCAAGCCAAAGTTGTCCACAGCCAGCGGAATGCCCCAACCACAAACTCTTGCAAGCCTCTCCCCCAGACGATGGGCGACGACCATGAATGCTCGGCTCAGCATTCAATGACAGTGCGCCGCACGGAACTTCGGCCTATTGCACCGATGGCCGCGGGTCGAAGCGAGGTGCGTCAAGGAGACCCCCCATGGCAACAGACATTGATCCGAAGCACGCCCAGACCGGCCCCATCCATTTCTTCGGTGGCGTCCTCGTGGACGGGCCCGGCTACTCCATCCAGTTCGTAGGCGGCAAGATCGTCGTGAAGAAGGTCCCAGGCAACAACCCGATGGCGCGTCTGCTCGGGATCGCGGCAATGGCCGAGGGTCTGGATCCGAAGGTGGTTGAAGGCATTCACGCAGCAATCGCGCCCCACCTTCAGAGTGCCATGAAGGGCGCTTGACGCCCCCGGCTGTACGTGCGGAGCCGTTCAGTTCGGGGCGGTCCCCAACCTGGCTCAAATCATTTGAGTGAGGTTGGGCGACCAGCTCGGCCCTGTGTGCTGGCGCGCAGAGTGCTCGGCGCATACCAATCCTGCGATGCCCGTCCGCAAATACGCCCGACCGCCCACGGATCATGTCGTAAGGCAGCTCACCGACGACCTCTGGTACGCCAGGCATACGGTTGTGGAGTTGATGTCGGAGCCGGCTCAAGAAATCCTGCGGACCTACTACGACTGCGTCACCGTCGAAGAAACGCACATGTGGATGCAGCACATCGCCGATGATTTGATCGATCTGGCGGTGCCGCTGCCGAGGCGAAGCGCGCTCGAGCTTGGAGATCGGGCCATGTGCCCGCTGTGCGGAGCCGGTGCTCAAACGCTGTACGAGCGGGGCCAGCCCGTGATCGTCGACAACGTGCCCGGCGCGGGCGGCAACATCATGGCCGCCCGCCTGGCAGGCGCACCGGCTGACGGCTACACCGTCGGCATCGCCGCGGCCGGTTCGATGGCCATCACCTTCGAACTGAATCCCAAGGGCACCAACTACAAGCCCGGCAGCTTCCAGCCCGTCACCATGCTGGCCTCGCAGCCCAACGTGCTGATCGTCAACAACAGCGTGCCCGCCAGCAACCTGCAGGAATTCAAGGCCTACGTGAGCCGCACCCCATCGGCCAGCTACGGCATCGCCGGCGTCGGCATCTCCAACCACCTGATCGCCGAAGCCATGCTGCATCGCCTGGGCGTGAAGATGGAAGCCGTGCCCTACAAGGGCGCCTCGCCGGTGATCACCGACCTGCTGGGCGGCCACATCGTGATGACGATGGACAACATCACCACCGCCGCGCAGCTCGCCAACGAAGGCAAGGTCAAGGCGCTCGGCGTGACCAGCGCCCAGCGCGCCCCGCAACTGCCCAACGTGCCGACGCTTCAGGAGCAGGGCCTGGCCAACTTCGACATGCCGACCTGGCAGGGCTTCTTCGCGCCGGCGGGCCTGCCGGCACCGATCCTGCATGCCTACTACGAAGCGCTGCAGGAGGTTCTCAAGCAGCCGGGCACCGTCGAAAAGATGGCGCGCCTGGGTTCGCAACCCGTGGTCGGCATGGACTCGACGAAGTTCGCCAGCTTCCTCGAGGCCGATCGCCGCCAGTGGAGCGCCACGATCAAGGCGGCCAATATCAAGGCGGAATGATCGCGCGCGGCACCGTGGAGACGATGGCAGGGGGCAGCGCCCCGATCGCGCCGCGTTCCCGAGCCGCACGCAGTAGCACACCCTCTGCCGGCGCGAGCGCGCCGTAGTCGAAACTGTTGCCGCTGATAACGCCTTATTTGATTTGAAGCGCGCCTTGCGGCTTCTTGCGAAGTGAAGCCCTTGCAACTCACCGCATCCAATCGCTTCATCCGATGGTCACGCCCCCTGCCCTCCGTCCTGCGGCCCCTGCGCGGACGAACGCGACCTCGCCTGGCGCGGCGTCATGCCAAAGCACACTGGACTCAGCGGATCGCCGTGAGTTCGAGTTCCTCGTCGATGTAGAAGGCCGCCCCGCTGGCGCCACCGCGCGTGTTGGCAGTGAACCGCACCACGCGGGAAAGCTCCGGCGACCACCATGCGCTGGCGCGGTAGGCACCGGTTGCATGGCTGCCGCCGCTTGCGACCGTCTTGCGAATCACGTAGCCACGGTAGTCGATGCGCAGCAGGCGCTGCTCAGTGCCGGCGACGAACCGTGATTCCGCGCTCGCCACCTGGGCGTCCAACCGGAGTTCGATGGAGTTGGAACCTGCTGACTTGCCCATGTACTGCACGCGCCACTCGTCCCCTTCCCGCATCCGGCCGGGGCGAATCCAGCCGCCGGGCGGCATTGCCGCATCGAACTCGCCGGCGATCGGCGATGCGATTTCGATCACCTCGCCGTCACGCCTTTCCACCCAGGCGCCGTTGTTGTAGCTGAGCGAGTCCTCGGTGGCCGCATCCGCGCGGTAGACGATCTTGCGCGTGATGCCGGTCAGGCGATCGGTCAGGAGATACTCGATCTGCGACCAGCGCGCGGCGGAGATGGATGGACCGTGATCGCCAGGCGGCGCGATCGGCGAATCGGCCGGCCCCGGGCCTGGCCGGGTTGCGGTTTTTGGCGTCGGCGGGGCCGGGGCCTTGGGCGCGGCTTCGCTACCGACGCCTGGACGTGACTCTTGCGCAATCGAAGCCGGAGCTTTGCGCACGGCGGCCGGCGGCTCCAACGGAGCAATGCGCGCTTGCCATTCGAGGCGACCCGCGCGGCGGCTGAGTGCATCCACCCAGCGCGAAGGAACGGCGAAGTTCAGGTTCTGCGACTCCTTCAGGCCAGAAGTCGTGATGCCGATCAGACGGCCATGCGCATCGAAGAGCCCGCCGCCGCTGGAGCCGGGCGAGATCGGGGCGCTGGTCTGCACCATGGTCAGGCTGCCGTCCTGTGCGCGCCGCAAGCCGGACAGCAAGCCATCGCTGATCGTCTGTTCAAGGCGGCGCGGCGCGCCAACGGCGTAAACGCGCATCCCGGGTCGCAGGCTGGATTCGGGCGCCAGCAGCACGGTGGGGGCCTGAAGTCTTGCGACCCGCAGAAGGCAAAGATCGTGCTCGGGATCGGCCTCTGCCTGCTGCGCGGTCAACTGGGTGTCGCCGCGGCGGATGGCGACGCGGGCCGCATCGCGCACCACGTGGCAGTTGGTGACCAAGGTGTCGGCTGCGATAACGACCGCGCTGCCCGAGGCGAACGGCCGACCCTGCGCATCACTGGCGTACACGACCCAGATGCTTGGCGTGACGCGGTCGAACAGTTCCGCCGCATCGAGCGGCGTGTCCGACATTTCGATCAACTGCTGCGCGGCGCCCAGGCTGCAGCCCAGCGCCAACAGGGCCGCGCCGACCCCACGTTTCCAGTTGCCTCGTGACATTCCCTCTCGCACCCTCGTGATCCTGTCTTGAGGATGTTACGGCTGCTGCGCGCAGGCCCGCAACCGCGGGCCTGGGAAGTGCTTCCGGCGTCAGCGAAATACCACAGTCCTATGCCCGTCGGCAGCATCCGGTCAACCTGCCCAGGCCCTACCGCGGGTGGAATGCAACCCCGTGTGCCAGCACCGGATCGAACTGCAGGCTCTTGTGTGACGCGTCAACGTCCAGCGTGATCGCGCTCGGTCCTTCGCCACGCGCCCTGCCCCGCTCGGCTTGGAGCTCGACCTTGCAGCCTTCCAACCGGACGCCGCCGCCGGCCACCGCATCCGGGCCCAGCAGCATGCGATAGCGCGCCAGGCTGGCCGCAACGTCCTGCACCGCCACGTGCACGACGGCGACGCCCCGTGCACCGTTGGCATGGCGACGAACGTCACCCACTGGCACACGAAGCTCCCTCGGCGTGAGATCCGCACACAGAAACGGCAGGTCATGCCGCAGCTGCCGCGCCGAACTCCAGGCGATGCGCACACCGTCAGGCCGCTGCCGCGCACCCGGAACGGCAATCAGCTCGGCGAGGCCGCGTTCGCGCGCGTCGGCCACCGCGGCATCGATGTCCTGCGGCAACAGCGCAAAGTCGACCAGCCCCTCGCCCGCCGCATCGAGCACGCGCCACCAGCGCTCCTCGGGCGAAGGCGCCGAATAGGCGATCAGCTCCAGGTAGCTGCCGTCCTCGAACACGATCAGCGCATTGACGGTGTTGCGCCCCGGATGCTTGCCGCCGGCGATGACGGTGAAGCCGGCGCGCCGGTAGTCGGCCACCGCCTGGTCCAGGGAGGCCACCGCAATCACCATGTGGTCCAGCACCATGGGCATGGCTTACTCCTCCAGCTTGAGCTGGGTTTCGCGCACGAAGGCGCTCCAGCGCTCGTACTCGGCACGGGCGTGCCGGTCGAGGCCCGGGCCATCGGTGGCAAGGACCTCGAAGCCCGCCTGCGTGAGCTTGCTGTTGACCTCGGGCGTTTGCAGCGTGGCGCGGAAGCCCTCGCCGAGCGCGGCCAGCTTGTCTGCCGGCGTGCCCGCGGGGGCGAAGATTCCGATCCACGAATAGGCCTCGAAGCCCGGGAAGCCGGACTCGGCCACGGTGGGCACGTCGGGCAGCTCGGGCAGGCGCTTGGAGCCGGTCACGGCCAGCGGCTTGATCTTGCCGGCGGCAATTTGCCCCTTGAGCGCGGCGTAGCTCAGGAGCGTGAGCTGCGAGACGTCGCCCAGCACGGCCTGTACCGCCGGTCCTCCGCCGCTGTAGGGCACGTGCAGCACGTAGATGCCGGCACGACGCTTGATGTCTTCCATCACCAAGTGGTTCATGGACCCCACGCCGGTGGAGGCGTAGCTGTAGCGCGCGGGGTCCTTGCGCGCGGCGGCGATGAAGCCCCGCAGGTCTTTGGCCGGCACCGAGCTCGAGGCGCCAATCACCAGCGGGAAGCGTACCGCCAGCGTGATGCCGGCGAAGTCCTTGAAGGTGTCATAGGGCAGCTTGGACTTGGCGATGGGATTGATGGCGTGCGTGTCGAAGCTCACCAGCACCGTGTTGCCATTGGGCGCTGACTTGGCCACGTAGTTGGTGGCCAACTGGCTTGCGGCGCCGGGCTTGTTCTCGACCACCACGGAGCGGCCCAGGCGCTTCTCGAGCTCGGGCTGCATGATGCGCGCCGCGATGTCGGTGCTGCCCCCGGGGGGAAAGGTGATGACCATGTGCAGCGGCGCGTCCGAGGACTGCGCCGCAGCGCCACCGTACAGGCCCAGAGCGGCCGTGGCCACCAGCGCCTGACGTCGATTGAACTGGATCTGCATCTTCTGTGGGCCTTTCAGGGTTCGTGAATTCCGGGTATCGATTGCTGTTGCTCAGCCCATCCACTGGCTGACCGGCACAGCCGTGTCTTGCAACGGTTGCGAGATCACGTCGACCAAGGCGGGGCCGTCGTGTGCCAGCGCCGCCTTCAACGCCGATTCCAGCTCGGCCGGGTCTTCCACGCGCCACGCCTTGACGCCGAAAGCCTCGGCGACGCGCGCGTGGTCGGTGCGGTTGAAATCCACCGAGTAGTAGCGCTCGTCGTAGCCCGTCTTCTGGCTGGCCTTGATCCAGCCGAACACCGAGTTGGAGAACACGATCATCTTCAGCGGCACGCCGCGACGCACGATCGTTTCCATCTCGCCGCAGGTGAAGCCGAAGCTGCCGTCGCCCATGACCGAGACCACCGTGGCGTCGGGCCTGCCGAAAGAGGCACCGACGCCGGCGGCCATGGAGAAGCCCAGCGCGCCCTGGGCGCGGTTGGTGATGAAGTGGCGGCCGGCCTGCGGCGCGTCGAAATAGGCAGCGAAATACGGGCACGGCGTGCCCGGGTCTGCCACCACGATGGCATTGGCGGGCAACAAGCGGTTCAGCGCATCCACCACGCGCTCAGGTTTGATGGGGCGGTCGCCGGACTGCGCCAGGCCGGCGAAGAAGGCCTGCTTCTGCATGCGGCTGCGCGCCACGAGGGCTCGGCCGTCGACGGCATCGGCCGGCCGGTGTGCGATGCGCTGGCGCACCTCGGCGGCCAGCGCCGCCAGGCCCAGGCGCGCATCGCCCACCAGGGCCACGTCGGTGCGGTAATTGGTGGCGATGGTGCCGGGGTCGATGTCCAGATGCACGATGGCGACTTCGCGCGCCGGCATCTTCCAGTGTTCCGTGGTGGTCGACCCCGCCCGCGCGCCGACGAAGAGCACCAGGTCGGCCTCGGCGATGACCTCGCGCGTGGCCGCCACACCGCCGTTGGTGCCGATCACGCCGGCATTGAGCGGGTGCCCGCTGGGCAGGCTGCCGCTGCCACTGATGGTGATGCACACGGGCGCGTTGAGCTGCGTGGCCAGCGCCTCCAGCTCGCCGTGGGCGCCGGAGATGACCACGCCGCCGCCGCACACGATGACCGGGCAGCGCGCGGCCGCCAGCTTGGCGGCCGCACGCTCCACTTCGGCGGGGTCGGGCGCGAACCGATAGGCCGGGTAGCGGTCGTGCCCGGGCTGAGCCCACACGTCGGTCGGGTCGATGGCGTGCTTTTGTACATCGTAGGGCAGGCAGATGTGCGTGGCGCCGGGCCGGCCGGTGACCATGGCTCGGAAGGCGCTGCGCACCGCGTGCGGGATCTGGTCCGCGCGGTCAATGGTGGTGTTCCACTTGGTCAGCGGCTGATAGAGCGCTTGCTGGTCCAGTTCGGTCAGCGGAAACTTGCCGCGCGCACCCACTGACACGTCAGAGGTGATTCCCAGCACCGGAATGGCCGACTCGTTGGCCTCCACCAGACCCGGCAACAGGTAGGTGGCGCCGCCGCCGCTAGGGCCTTCGCAGATGCCTGGCTTGCCCGTGACGCGGGCGTAGGCGTCGGCCATGTAGGCAGCACTGCGCTCGTCGCGCGTGAGTACGTGGTCTATGCCATGGTCAAGGCGTGCCAGCGCGTCGTAGAAAGGCAGGCTGGTGTCGCCGCACAGTCCGAAGATGTGCTTGACGCCATTGAGCTGCAACATGCGCACCATCGCGTCGGCGCCGTTCATGGAAGACATTCGATAAGCTCCAGCGGGTTGGAATCAGTTAAGAACTCAATTTAGTATACTTAAAAGCATGCAGAGCACAAGCAGCCACGGGAGATCCGGGCCGATTTCCAAGACGCGCCGCGAGCGCGGCACGGGCGTTTTCGAGGCGCTGCGGGACATGGCGATCTCCTACCAGCTCAAGCCCGGCGAGCGCCTGAGCGAGATCGAGCTGGCCCAGCGCCTGGGCGTGAGCCGCACCCCCGTGCGCGAGGCCCTCACCCGGCTGGTGAACGATGGCTTTTTGCTTCCGGCAACGCGCGGCTTCGTACGCCGTCCACTCGACGTGCAGGAGACGCTGGACCTCTACGAGGCCCGCGTGGCCGTCGAGAGCGCCTGCCTGTCGCTGGCCATCCAGCGCGCCACCGACGCGGACCTTGCCCAAGCCGTGGCTTACCTGGCCGCCAGCCAGAAGGCGCCGTCGGACGCGCCGGTAGAAATGTTGGTGGAACTGGACGAGGGGTTCCACCTGCGCATCGCCGATATGGCGCGCAACCAGGAACTGCGCCGCATGCTGGGCGTGCTCAACGAGCGCATCCGCTTCATCCGCTGGATCGACATGGAGAACGTGGGCCGCAACGCGACACAGAAGGAGCACCGGCAAATTCTGAAAGCCCTGCAGGCGCGCGACGAGGCGACGGCACAGCAGGTGCTCAAGGAGCACATCGGGCTGCGCAAGGAGCAGATCGTGGACGCGATTGCCAAAGGCTTGGCGAAGATCTACCTGCCGCCGGAGACTGCAGCGTGAGATCCGTTTTCCGCTGCGGGCAAGCGGCCACGCAATGACGTCTGGGAAGTACCGATCGGACGATGGCTCTCGCGCGGGCCTCAAGGTGCAGCGAGCGCGGCCGGCAAGGTGCTGTTTGTGAACGTGCAGTCGCCCGGCATCACGTTCGCGATCTGGGGGCCTTGGGCACGCGGCCCGCTTTGATGTCGCTATCGGCTTGGCGCAGCGCAGGCGTGGTCTCAACCTGCCGACCGGCAACAACCATCTGGGGCGAACGCATGCAGAATTCGATCTGGACAGTGGAGGCGGTCGGATCGATTGGTGCGTGGACGAGATCCGTCGCAACTCACCGCCTGCAGATACCCAGCACCAGTTCCTGCTCCGTGCAAGCCCGCGCTGGCGGCGGCGCCGGGGCGGCGGCCGAAGCAGCGACGGCTGCCCGGCGGGCGATGCAGGTGCGCATGCGCTTTTCCATGGGCGCGTAGTAGCGCCACCCTTGGCTCAGGGCCGGGAGCTCCAGGCGCACTTGCTTCCACTTGGGATGGCCGTTGGCCTGGAGCTTGTCGAAATTGAGGCAGAGGGATTCGGCAAAGCGACCCAGGTTTCCGACCGTCGACTGCAGTCCGTAGTCGTAGGTGACCAGGTAGGCCTTCACGGTCAGGGTGGGCACGTCGGCCTTGAGCCAGGTCGAATAGCTGGCGGCGCGTATCACCGCAGGAAAGTAGGTTTTCTTCGCCCGCGCCGTCTCCGGCGCCGCGTCGTCGAGCTTCAGGATCTTGATGTAGTTGCGCGCCTCGGCCTTCATGTCCGAGAACAGCTTGGCCGGCTGTCCGGCGACGATGATGGCGACGTCGATCGACTTGTCGACCGTGAGTCTGGCCAGCGCCTCCTCGTTGCTCAGGTACTGCGCGTTGGCCGACGGCAGCGGCTCCCCGAACATCAGCTGGTACAGCGTTCTCGACGTCAGCGCCGTGCCGCTGCCCAGCGGGCCGACGCCGATCACCTTGTTCCTGATCTCGTGGATGCTGTTCAGCGGCGAGTCGGCGCGGGCGACGAAGTAGATCTCTTCGTCATAGAGCGGCATGACGAGGCGCAACGGACGAATGATGTTGCCGGCATCGGCGTTGCCCGCCTTCGCCTCGTCCAGAAACGCCTGATAGACGTCGGACTGCACCAGGGCCAGCTTGACGCCGGGCTCGAAGCGCATGCGCTGGACGTTCTCCGCCGAACCCTTCGACTCAAGGACTTCGAGGTCGATGTCGGCGGGCTCGGCGACCCAGGTGGCAAGGTCCCGGCCGATCTGGATGTAGGTGCCGGTTTTCGATGCGGTGACGATCTTGTACTCCGCCCGAGGCGCCGCGGCCGCGCACGCAAGGAAGGCCATCCACAACAGTCCGGTCAACAGGGATCTGATAGGCATGCTGGCTCCATCGAAGGTTGGTGGTCACACCAGGTGATGCCTGGCTCATTCTTGCGGCTCACTGTCTGGTTCGCACTCTCTCTCCCTATTTCTTCGAGCACAAGGCCAGCGCCGCAAGCGCATCGCTGCACACTTGCTCCTGCGATCCCGCCTTGCCGATGGCGGGTGCGGAAACGGCGGGCACGGGCGCTTCGGGAAGCAAGGGGACAGGGGCAGGCGGCGACAACTTCAGGGCGGCGTCCGGAGGCGGTTCACGCCTGGCGGCTTGTTCCTGCACGCGCCGATCGAAGGCCTCCCTCAGCGCCTCAACGCCCGGGTCATCCGCATGCTCGGCATCGAGTGCCGCGAGCCCCTGCTCCGCGGCACCCAGGTCGCCGCGGTCCAAGGCGCCCTGCACTCGCTTGACCTCGGCCCTGAACGCTTGCAGACTGCCGGCCTCGTTCCGATCGTCGAAGAAGGCGCGCTCGAGCCCCAAGGTAGCGAGCGCGATCAAGACCAGGGCGGACGCGATGGCGACCACCATGCGCCGGGGGGTTGCGAACCGCGCCGCCCAACGCGCCTTGCCGCCGCCTCCCGGCACTTCCGTTTGCCACAAGGCGCCAGGTCGGACGAGACCGATTTCGAGATCCGCTTCCTCGTTGGCGGCGCCCGTCGGGCCGGGGATGTGGATGATTTCCTCCGCATCTGCCTGCACGGTGTCCGCGAAGTCGATGACCACGGGGGCCCGCGTCTCATCTTCAGCAGCGACGCCGCGCCCGGGCTTGAGGGGCGGTCTTGCACCGTCGGCCTCGAGCGTAGCCATCTGATCCTCGAAGCAGAACGGGCAAAACCGGTTCCCGGCCTGAAGCATCGCAGCGCATCGCCTGCAGGGGACGGAGAACGATGGGTCCAGGTCTGCCGGGTCGGCCATGGTTCGGCACAAGGTTCATGTTCGCGGCGGGATCGAGCGGTTTTTTGATTCTGGACCTACTTTTGCGCCGAACCAAGCGCGTTTTCATGGGCCGCTGCCCTCCTGGCCTCAGGCGCGTCGCTTGAACATCGCCGATCCGCCGCTCGCGTGTGCGACCTCGTCCGCGGTAGCGACAAGGGCCGGGCCGAGTGCCAGCATGCGCTCTTCCGTCAGTCGAACCAGAGGGCCCGCGATCGTGATCACGCCGATCACGGCGCCGTTGCCGCTTCGCACCGGCGCAGCCATGGCGGTCATGGCCGGTGCGAACACCTCGTTGATCATGCTGAACCCGCGCTTGCGCGCCTGTCGGACGAAAGCCAGCACCGCCTTGACGGTCGTCGGCGCCTTCGGCCCGAATTCGCCCGCCTTGCCGAAGCCCTGCCTGGCGATGAGTTCGAGCGCCTGTTCGTCCGTCATCGTCGACAGCCACGCATGGCCGGCCGAGCTGCACGACAGATTGACCGACAGGCCCATGTCCGGGTCGTAGCGCAGGCCGCGCGTCGCGCCCTGCGCCTTCGCGACGAAGGTGAGCGCGTCGCCGTCGACCACCGCCAGCCGGACCAGTTCGCCCGACTCGGCCGCGAGTCGATCCAGCAAGGGCTGCGCCACATCCACGATGCCGCTGTTGCTGAGAAAACTCAGGCCGAGTGAAACCAGCTTGATGGTCAGCGAGTAGTCGCCGTGACTCTGGTCCTGCCGCACGTAGCCGCAGCGGATCAGTTCGGCCAGCAGGCGGTGCGTCGCGCTCAGCGGCATGCCGAGATCGGTGGCCAATGCAGACAACTGCCGGCCTTCCGGATGCTCGGCGAGGTGCTCCATCAGCTTGAAGCTGCGTTCCAGTATTGCGCTCATTCTCTAGCCCTGAAGGCCCCTCCAAATCCCCGCCGCCCGGCTTGCTGCCGCGGCGCGCGGGAAGCAAAACGTCAATGTACCGCTTTTCCGGAAAGCGTTTCTACTAATGGAAACCTTTTCCACAGATCGCTAAGATCGCGCCGCATCCTGCGTCGGATCGCCTGCAAGAGCGTCTGCCGCGCCCCGAAATCACGTCGTCTGGAGCCCTTCTTGAGAACCCTACTCCCTCGCCTGCTGGCGGCTGCCGGCCTCTCCCTCGCCCTGGCGGCCCCCGCATTCGCGCAGGATGGCCAGGTGCGTGTGATCCGCTTCGGCCACCTGAACAACGCCGACCATCCGGTGAGCTTCGGCGTCAAGCGCTTCGGCGAACTGCTGGCCGCCAAGAGCGGCGGCAGGATGCGGGTGCAGGAATTCCCGGCGTCCCAGTTGGGCAACGAACTGCAGCAGCAGTCCGCGCTGCAAGGCGGCGTGCAGCAGATGTCGGCGCCTGCCACCACGTCGCTGGCGGGCATCGTCAAGGAATTCGGCCTGGTCGACTTTCCCTTCGCGGTCAGCACCTTCGCCCAGGCCGACGCATTGCTCGACGGCCCGATGGGTCAGGCGCTGATCGCCAAGCTGCCGGAGAAGGGCCTGGTGGCGCTGGGCTACTGGGACCTGGGCTTTCGCAACGTCACGAACAGCAAGCGCCCCATCGCGAAGGCCGACGACCTCGAAGGCCTGAAGATCCGCGTGATCCCGAACCCGGTGTTCCTCGACACCTTCAAGGCCTTCAAGGCCAACCCGGTGCCGATGCCGTTCGCGGAGCTCTATGGCGCGCTGGAATCGAAGGCCGTCGACGGCCAGGAAAATCCGTTCTCGGTGATCCTATCGAACAAGTTCTTCGAGGTGCAGAAGTTCCTGAGCGCCACGAACCACGTGTATGCCGCCAACATCGTGCTGGTCAGCAAGAAGTTCTGGGACCAGCTCTCGCCCAGCGAGCAGAAGTGGATGCGCGAATCCGCCGACGAAGCGCGCGGCTACCAGCGCCAGGTGAGCCGCGCCGCGGCGCAGAGATCGGTGGGCGACCTGCAGGCCAAGGGCATGCAATTCAACGAGGTGAGCCCGGCCGAGCAGGCGCGCATGCGCCAGATTGCCAAGCCCGTCATCGACCGCTTCGCCGCCAGCTACGACCCCGCGATCGTCAAGCTCTACAACGACGAGCTTGCCCGCATCCGCAAGTGAATCCGACCCAAGGCATCCCATGAAAATCCTCGTCCTGCACGGACCCAACCTCAACCTCTTCGGGCGCCGCGAGCCGCACATCTACGGCACGACGACGCTGGCCGAAATCAACGACCGGCTCGAAAAGCTCGCGGCCGAACTGGGCGTGACGCTCGACATCATCCAGTCGAACCACGAAGGCGACCTGATCGACTTCCTGCACCGGAACATCGACGAAGCGCAGGGCGCGCTGGTCAACCCCGCAGGCCTGACGCAGCATGGCGTTCCCCTGCATGACGCGATCAAGGCCATGCCGTTCCCGACACTGGAAGTCCACATGTCCAACATCGCGACGCGCGAGACGTGGCGCACGCACTCGATCATCTCGCCGGCGGTCAAGGCCACCATCCAGGGGCTGGGTCCGATCTCGTATCTTGCGGCGCTGCGCGCGCTCGTCGAGACGCTGCGCGAGACGCAGGCCTGACGCCTTTCGTCGATCAATCAGGAGACAGAGACAACATGAATCGATGGATCGATCGAAGCTGCAAGGCCATCGAGGCCGTCATCGCCTTTTTCCTGGCGGTGATGGTGGTGCTGGTGTTCGGCAACGTGGTGCTGCGCTACGGCTTCAACTCGGGCATCACCGTGTCGGAGGAGGTCTCGCGCTGGCTCTTCATCTGGGTCACCTTTCTCGGCGCGCTCGTGGCCTTGAAGGAGCACGGTCACCTGGGCATGGACATGGTCGTCCAGAAACTGCCGGCCGCCGGGAAGAAGTTCTGCGCCGTCGCCGGCCACCTGGTGATGCTCTACATCGTCTGGCTCCTGTTCCAGGGCAGCCTGGCCCAGACCCGGATCAACTGGGACGTGACCGCCCCCGTGACGGGCGCCTCGATGGCCATCGTCTACAGCGTGGGCATCGTGTTCTCGGTGCTGGCGGCAGCCATCCTCGCGCTGGATCTCTATCGGATCCTGAGCGGACAGCTGGCCGATGACGAACTGGTCATGATCCAGGAGTCCGAGGAGGCGGTGCAGCTCCAGCAGATTCTCGGCTCCGGCCCGAACCCCGGAGGCAAGCCATGACCATCCTCGTCTTCGTGGGCTCGCTCCTGCTGGCCATGGCCATGGGCATTCCCATCGCGTTCTCGCTGCTGGCCAGCGGGGTGGCGCTGATGTGGCACCTCGACCTGTTCGATGCGCAGATCCTCGCGCAGAACGTCATCGGCGGCGCCGACAGCTTCCCGCTGCTGGCGGTTCCCTTCTTCATGCTCGCCGGCGAAATCATGAATGTCGGCGGACTCTCGCGACGCATCGTCGATTTCGCCATGGCGCTGGTCGGCCATGTGAAAGGCGGCCTGGGCTACGTGACCATCCTGGCCGGGTGCCTGCTGTCGGCGTTGTCGGGCTCGGCCGTGGCCGATGCGGCGGCCTTGACCGCCCTGCTGCTGCCCATGATGGTCAGCGCCGGGCACGACAAGGCGCGCTCCGGCGGGCTGATCGCCGCCACCGGCGTCATCGGCCCCGTCATTCCGCCGAGCATCGGGCTCGTGATCTTCGGCGTTGCGGCCAATGTCTCCATCTCCAAGCTGTTCCTGGCGGCCATCGTGCCCGGCCTGCTGATCGGTGCCGCCCTGTGGCTGACCTGGGCCTGGCTGGTGCGCAGCGAGAAGATCGTTCCGCCGCCGCGCAAGTCGGGCGTCGACATCTTGCGGGCGTTCCGCCAGGCGCTGTGGGCGCTGTTCCTGCCGGTGATCATCCTGGTCGGTCTGCGCATGGGCGTCTTCACGCCGACGGAAGCGGCCGTGGTCGCCGCGGTGTATGCGCTGTTCGTCTCGACGGTGATCTACCGCGAACTGCGCTGGAAGGACCTGTACGCCATCTTCGTCAATGCCGCCAAGACCAGCGCGATCGTGATGTTCCTCATCGCCGCGGCGATGGTCAGCGCGTGGCTGATCACGGTGGCCGATCTGCCGTCGAAGGTCGTCGGGCTTCTGGAGCCCTTCATGGGCAGCAAGATCCTGCTGATGTTCGCCATCATGGTGCTGGTGATGATCGTCGGCACCGCCATGGACATGACGCCGACCATCCTGATCCTGACGCCGGTCCTCATGCCGATCGTGAAGGCGGCGGGCATCGACCCGGTCTACTTCGGCGTCCTCTTCATCATCAACAACTCCATCGGCCTGGTCACGCCGCCCGTGGGGACCGTGCTCAACGTGGTCGCCGGGGTGGGACGCATCTCGATGGACGACGTCACCAAAGGCGTGGTGCCTTTCATGATCGCGGAGTTCGTGATCATGTTCGTGATGGTGCTGTTCCCGTGGCTGGTCATCTGGCCGGCCAGATGGCTCGGCGCCTGACACCCGCCACGCCCGCTTCACTCAAACCGACAGGAGACACTCACATGAAGATTCGCATCTGGAAGACGTTGATCGCTGCCGCCGCGATGTTGGCAATGGCCAGTGCCGGCGCGCAAATCAAGGAGCGCACATTGAAGTTCGCGTTCCAGAACCAGACGGGCCACCCGCAAGCGCAGGGCGCCCAGAAGTTCGCCGACCTGGTGTCTGCGAAATCGGGCGGGCAGATCACGGTCAAGCTGTTCCCCGGCGGTACGCTCGGCGGTGACCTGCAGACCGTGTCGGCGCTGCAAGGCGGCACGGTCGAGATCACCGTCTTGAACGCCGGCATCCTCGGCGCACAGGTCAAGGAATTCGCTGCCTACGACTTCCCTTTCCTCTTCAACAACGGGCAGGAGGCCGACGCGGTCACTGACGGGCCCTTCGGCCAGAAGCTGTTCGGCAAGCTGGAGGACAAGGGCCTGCATGGCCTCGGCTACTGGGATCTCGGCTTTCGAAACCTCACCAACAGCAAGCGCCCGATCGCCAAGGCGGACGACATCTCGGGCCTGAAGATTCGCGTGATCCAGTCGCCGATCTACGTCGACCTTTTCAGCGCCCTGGGTGCCAATGCCACGCCATTGCCGTTCCCGGAGCTGTATTCCGCGCTGGACCAGAAGGCGGTCGACGGCCAGGAGAATCCCAACACGGTGATCCTGTCGTCCAAGTTCGCGGAGGTTCAGAAATACCTCACGCAGACCCGCCACATCTACAACCCGCAGGCACTGATCGTCAGCAAGAAGACCTGGGACGGCATGAGCGAGCAGGAGAAGAAGATCATCGCCGACTCGGCCACCGAAGCCACCACCTTCCAGCGCCAGGCATCGCGCGGCGCGGCCGACAGCGCGCTCGAGGCGCTCAAGAAGGCGGGCATGACGGTGACCGAACTGCCTCCGGCGGAAATGGCCAAGCTGCGCGAGAAGGTGAAGCCGGTCATCGACAAGTACACCGCGTCGGTCGGCGAAGCGACCGTGAACGAACTCATGGCCGAGATCGCCAAGGCCCGGAAGTAGCAAGACGCCTCAGGCCGCGCCGGCGCGGCCAGCCGAGGCGCCGCGGGTGGCCGTCAGCGGGGCTTGTTCGCCGCGCCTTCGGTCTCGGCGCGCAGCCGTTCTTCCTGGGCCCGCAGTTCGGGTGTGAGTTCGGCGCCGAAATCGGCGGCCTCGAACAGCGGGCGAATCTCGATCTCGGAGTCGCCCGGCATGGGGTTGGGGCAGCGCCTGGCCCATTCGACGGCCTCCTCCATCGACTGGACCTGCCACAGCCAGAACCCGGCGACGAGTTCCTTGGTTTCCGTGAACGGCCCGTCGATCACGGTCCGCTGGCTGCCCGAGAAGCGCACCCGTTTGCCGCGGACGCTCGGGTGCAGGCCTTCGCCCGCGAGCAGCACGCCGGCCTTGACGAGTTCCTCATTGAAGTTGCCCATGGCCGCAAGCAGCTCCGTGCTGGGCATCTCTCCGGCCTCCGACTGGCTCGTGGCCTTCACCATCACCATGACACGCATGATCATTTCTCCTTGAGTGGTTGTTGAACCGCACGGCCCTGAAGTCGATTCAGGATAGACGGCGGCTCTGACACTACGTCGAATCGGGATCGCCGAAATCGACACCACTTTGAAATAATTTGTGCCCGCGCAGGCGCCCTCCCCGGCTCGATGCGAACGGTACGATGCGGGCGGCAGGCCGCGCTCGCGCGATGCCGCAACACCGGAGCAAGAACATGGGAATCCGAATTGCCGTGATGGGCGCAGGCGCCGTAGGCTGCTATTACGGCGGCATGCTGGCCCGCGCCGGCCATGAGGTGGTGCTGATCGGCCGGCCGGCGCATGTCCAGGCCATCGGGCTCGCCGGCCTTCGGCTCGAGACGGGCAGCTTCGACGAGCACGTGCAACTCTCGGCCAGCACCGAAGCCGAGGCCGTGCGCGGCGCGCAGACCGTGCTGTTCTGCGTCAAGTCGACCGACACCGAATCCGCCGCGGCGCAGCTGCGGCCGTACCTGGCGCCCGATGCGATGCTGCTCGCGCTGCAGAATGGCGTCGACAACGCGGACCGCCTGCGCGCGGTGCTTCCCGGCCACATCGTCGCCGCCGCGGTGGTCTATGTCGCCACCGAGATGGCCGGCCCGGGCCACCTGCGGCACCATGGCCGCGGCGAGCTCGTCATCGAGCCGTCGAGCGGCAGCGAGGCGGTGGCGCGCATGTTCATCGCGGCCGGTGTGCCCACCGAGATCTCGGCCAACGTGCGCGCCTCGCTGTGGGTCAAGCTGATCCTCAACTGCGCCTACAACGCCCTGTCGGCCATCGCGCAGTTGCCGTATGGCCGGCTGGTGCAGGGCGAAGGCGTCGACCAGGTGATGCGCGATGTGGTCGCCGAGTGCGTCGAGGTGGCGCGGGCGGACGGTGTCGCGCTGCCCGCCGACATCGAGGCCGTGGTACTCGGACTGGCCGCCACCATGCCCGCGCAGTACTCATCGACGGCGCAGGATCTCGCGCGCGGCAAGCGCAGCGAGATCGATCACCTCAATGGGTACGTGGTCCGGCGCGGCGCAACGCTGGGCGTCCGGACACCTGCCAATCGCGTGCTGCACACGCTCGTGAAGCTGATCGAAACCGCGCGGCCTGCGTACGGCCTCGATCAGGCCTGAAGCGCCGGCTACGGCCGGCTGGCGGCCGAGATGACGATCTCGACGCGGCGGTTCTTGGCTCTGCCCTGCGGCGTGTCGTTGGGGGCCACCGGGCGCGACTCGCCGAAGCCCTGCGCCGAGATCGAGTTCGGCGGCACGCCCTTCGAAGTGAGGAAGCGCACGACATCGTCCGCCCGCGCCGAGGACAGCTCGAGGTTCGACGGGAAGCGCCGCTTCAGGTCCGGACCGATCGGCACGTTGTCGGTGAAGCCTTCGACCACGATCTGCTGACCCGGCAGGTTGGACAGGGTCGGCGCGATCTTGGCCAGCGTCTGCTCGCCCTTGGCGCCGAGGGTCCAGCTGCCTTCAGGGAACAGGATCTCGTTGACCATCGTCACCTTGAGCTGGTTCTGCAGCTGCGTGATCTGCGCCTGGTCGGCGCTGAGTTCGCCCGAGAGCTGCTGGCTGAGGGCCGAATACGCGTTGGCCTTCTGGACCTCGGTGTTGTAGGTCTGCTTGCTGACGCACCCTGCGGCCAGCACGACGGAACACAGGACCAGGATGAACTTGTTTGATTTCATGATTTTTTCTCGCTCGTGGTTGAACAGTGCACCGGACCTCGCAGACGGCATGCCGGCAGGAGCAGCAGCCGCCGCACCCTCGCGCGATGCTAGGACTGCCCTCGGGCGCTGCCTATCCGAGTGCACACGGACGACCACGTACGTGGCGCCGGTCTCGATCTGCCACCAGGTGTCGACAATCGGACAACGCCGTTCACAGACCACTTCGTAGCGCCAGGCCTCGGGATTGATCGGTTCGCCGTTGGCTGGTATAGAAAATGGTGAAGTGGCGTTTGTCGATAATCTGCCAGAAACGCCCGCGTCGGGATATCCGGGAGCGGCAACCGGCAGCAACTCGGCATCGTCGACCTGACGGCAGGCCCGGCGAGGCCGTGCAGCGCTAACTGGCCGACGCTGCGCTCGCGCGCGCCTTCGGGCGCCGGGTCGGCACGCGGCCGGCAACGCGACGAACCCCCATGAACAACTGGTCGATCGACCGACGCACGTCTTCCTGCATCGCGGCGACGGCCTGCGTGTCTCCCGACAGGTGCCTGAGCAGGCCCTGCTGGAAGAGGCCGTCGAACAAGGCGTAGGCCGCTGAAGGCGGCAGGCCGCAGGGTCCGCCCGCGAGTTCGGCGAAGCGGCTCATGACACGCCAGATCATGTGTTCCAGCCCCTTGTCGAGTTCGGCGACGTCGGCGCGAAACGCTTCCTCGAACAGCGCCTGGGCCCGCAGGTCGTACCACAGGCGGTGCAGCGGCGCCTCGTCGCGCAGCGTGGCGCCCAGCGCCTCCACGAAGCCGGTCATCAGCTGGTCGTAGCTGGTCGCCGTGGCCGTGACCTCGTCGTAGCGCGTGACGCAGCGCGCCTTGTAGCGCCGCACGCTGCAGATGATCAGGTCGAACTTGTCCTTGAAGTAGTAGTGCAGCACGCCGTGCGAGAACTCCGAGTTCTGCGCGATCTCGCGCAGGCTGCTGCGGGCGTAGCCCAGCGCGGCCAGCGTGGTCAATGCGGCCTCGCCCAACTCTTCGCGGCGCTCGGCGAACTTGTCGACCCGCGCCCTGGACACCCTCTGCGCGCGCTTTTCCTGTTGTGACGTCATCTTCTGCTCAGTGATTTCAAACCATAGCACGGCACCCATTCGCTCTCTGGCGAACGTCGCGCGCCCAATCATTCTAGAGAATCTTGACAGTCGTCCAATAAAAGCTTGACAGTTGGATAGACGACTTTCTACGATGCCCTTTCCATCTCGACCCACACCTATCAGGAGACAAGCGATGGCCAAGTTCGATCTGAAAGGGCGAAAGGCCCTGGTGACCGGTGGTGCGCGCGGTATCGGCGCCGGCATCGCCGAGGCGCTGGCGGCGGCCGGCGCGGCGGTGATGATTGGCGACGTTCTCGCCGACCTGGGACGGGAGACCGCGGCCCGGCTCTCGGCCTCGGGCGCCCAGGTCGGCTTCACGCCCCTGGACGTGACGCAGGACGAGGACTGGGCCAGCGCCGCCGCGGCCACGGTCAAGGAACTCGGCGGCTTCGACATCCTGGTCAACAACGCCGGCATCGAGATCACCTCGCTGGTGGTCGACGTCGAAGCCGCCGATCTGCGGCGCATGCTGGAAGTCAACGTGGCCGGCAGCCTGCTGGGCATGAAGCACGCATTCCGCGCGATGCGCCCCGGCGGCAGCGCCGGCAAGGGCGGCGCGGTGGTGAACATCTCGTCGGTGGCCGCGACCATCGCCTTCCCGGCCATCGCCGGCTACTCCGCCACCAAATCCGCCGTCGACCGCGCGACCCGCGTGGCGGCGATGGAGTCCGGCAAGCTGGGCTACGGCGTGCGCGTGAACTGCATCTACCCGGGCCTGGTGCCCACCGACATGGGCATGAAGCTGGCCGGCGACATCGTGGCCGCCGGTCTGGCGCCCAGCGTCGAGGCGGCCGTCGGCGACGTGATCGGGCAGACCCCGCTGGGCCGTCTCGGCGAGGTCGGCGAGATGGCCGATGCCGTGGTCTTCCTGTGTTCGGACGCCGCGCGCTTCATCACCGGCGCCGGATTGCCGGTCGACGGCGGCATGGGCATGTGAGCCCCGCCCGCATTCCGCAACCCCAACGAAGGACGAGACATCATGAGCAGCAGCAAGAAACCCGTGGTGGTGTACGGCGCATCGGGCTACACCGGTCGCCTGGTGTGCGAGTACCTGCGCGAGCTGAACATTCCCTTCATTGCCGCCGGCCGCGACAAGGCGCGCGTGCAGGCGGTGATGGACAAGATCCCGGGCATCGAGACGGCCGACTATGAAGTCGTGGGCGTCGAGCACAACGTGGACGCGCTGACCGAACTGTTCCGCGGCGCCAGGACGGTCAGCAACATGGTGGGGCCGTTCATCAAGTACGGCCATGAGGTGGCCGAGGCCTGCCTGGCCGCCGGGTGCCACTACACCGACACCACGGGCGAGCAGGACTGGCTGCTGGAGGCCCAGGAACGCTGGGGCCAGAAGTTCGCCGACAAGGGCCTTCTGCTGTCGCCCGGCGTGGCGCAGATGTACACCACGGGCGAAATCGCGGCCCACATCTGCCTCGAAACCCCGGGGGTCGACACGCTGGACATCCTGGTGCTGTGGAAGGGGCTGCCGACCTACGCCTCCACGCAGACCATCTTCACGATCCTGAAGGCCAAGTGGTACTACCTGGAGCAGAACAAGTTCGTCGAGTGGCCGCAAAGCACGCACTACGAGGTGGTGGTTCCGGGCCAGCACCTGCCGGCGCTGGTGACGCCCTGGGCCGGCACCGCGCACCCGGTCTGGTTCAGGAACGACCCGCGCGTGGCCAACTGCAAGGCCCTCGGCGGCGTGTTCGCGCGCGAGGTGATGCAAGGCTTCGTCGCCACGCAGAAGATGTACGAAGAGCAGATCGCGCCGCTGCCGCCCGAGCAGCGCGAGGCACAGCTCGCCAGCATCGCCGCCTCCATCCAGGCCGGCATGCCGCCGCGCGAGAACCCCCGGGTCAACATTTCGCTCGACTCGGTGTATGGCTCCGGCCCGCTGGCGCGCGTGCATTGCGTGATCCACGGCAACTGCAACTACAAGCAGACCGGATTGCTGCAGGCCCATGCGGCCTATTCGCTGCTGCAGCAGCCGCCCAGGCGCGTCGGCTTTGCGTCCGCCTGCCAGGCCTTCGGGCATCGGGAACTGCTGGGCGTGCTGCAGAGCTTCGGCCTGGTGATGGAACCCGTGCTGACCGTCCATCGATGAAACGCCGGCGCCGGGGCCGCGGCCCGGCGCCACTGCTGGAGGGCGCCCCATGCGTCTGATCGACTATCTGGACAAGGGCGCCTCGCTGGGCCCCTCGGCCGCCTGCCTGCGCATGGGCGACACACGCCTCACGTACGCCGACGTGCAGCGCCTGAGCTGTCGGGTCGCACGCGCGCTGCAGCGCAGCGGCGTCGAGCCGGGGGCCAAGGTGGCGGTGCTCTCGGGCAACGACCCGATCGCGTTCGCCTGCGTGTTCGGGCTGTCGCGCGCCGCGGCCGTGTGGTGTCCGATCAACCCGCGCAACGAGGCGGCGGAGAACCGCTTCGTGCTCGATGCCTTCGACTGCACCTGCCTGATCTTTCACAGCCACTATGCGCCGCTGGTCGAACAGATGCGCGCGGGCCTGCCCCGGATCACCACGCTGGTGTGCATCGACCAGGCGCTGGCATGGGCACCTTCGCTGGACGCGTGGCTGGCGGATGCGAGCGACGCGCCGCTCGAGATACCGGTCGTGGACGACGTCGCGATGATCGCCGGCACCGGCGGCACCACCGGCCAGCCCAAGGGCGTGATGCTGTCCGGCCGCAACCTGGAAAGCATGTCCGCGCTGACCCTGATGGGCTATCCCTTCGAGGGCCGCCCGGCCTACCTCGCACTGGCGCCGCTGACGCATGCGGCCGGCGTCCTCTGCCTGCCGGTGATGGCACTGGGCGGCGAAGTCGTGATCATGCCGAAGCCGGACCTGGGCGAGTTCCTGCGGCTGATCGCGCACTGCGCGATCACGCACACCTTCCTGCCCCCCACGCTGATCTACATGCTGCTGCAGCATCCTGACCTGGCCACGACCCGGCTCGAGTCGCTGCAGTGCTTCTGGTACGGGGCGGCGCCGATGTCGGCGGCCCGGCTGGAAGAGGCGCTGGTCAAGATCGGACCGGTCATGGCGCAATTGTTCGGGCAGACCGAGGCGCCGATGATGATCTCGATGATGGCGCCCAGGGACCACTTCAACGCCGACGGCAGCGTGGCGCGCCAGCGGCTGGCTTCCGCCGGACGCCCGGGCCCCCTGGTGCAGGTCGCCGTGATGGACAAGGACGGCGCGCTGCTGGCGACCGGCGAGACCGGCGAGATCGTGGTGCGCGGCTCGCTGGTCATGCTCGGCTACTACAAGGACCCGCAGGCGACGCAGGAGGCGTCGCGCCACGGCTGGCACCACACGGGCGACATCGGCCATCTGGACGCCGAAGGCTTCCTCTACATCGTGGACCGCGCCAAGGACATGATCATCTCGGGCGGCTTCAACGTCTACTCGGCCGAAGTCGAGCAGATCCTGCTGCAGCACCCCGACGTGCAGGACGCCGCGGTCGTCGGCCTGCCCGACGAGAAGTGGGGCGAGCGCGTCGTCGCCGTGCTCCAGTTGCATCCGGGCCGCACGGTCGACGCCGACGAGGTCAAGGCCTTCGTGAAGGCGCGCATCGGCAGCGTCAAGGCCCCCAAGCAGATCGAGATCTGGCCCGAACTGCCGCGCTCCAAGGTGGGCAAGGTGCTCAAGAAGGAGGTGCGGGCGGCGCTGATGGCGCGCCTGGACGACCCCATCGCACGAGCAGGACGATGACGATTTCGCGCAAGGTGTTCATGGCCGGCGCGTGGCGCGCCGTCAGGGCTTGAACGGTTTGCTGAGATAGCGCGAGCCTTGGACGCCGAAGCGCCAGGGCTGCGCGATCGCCTTCGAGATGCCGATGCGCGGACCCACCGCGATCGGCAACGGCGGCTGGGCCTCGGGCGCCGCCAGCAGCTCGAAGGGCGGCGCGTCGAGCGCCCTGCCATAGAAGCTGGCGTCGATGCCCAGCGCCTGGCCGACCCGGCCGGGTCCGGCGCACAGCAGCCGGGGCGCGTCGAGCCCGCGGCGCTCGCGCATGCGGGCGATCCCGTGCGTCGGCTCGATGGCTCGGATCAGCACGCCGGCGCCGTGCCCGGCTTCGCGGCAGACGAAGTTGAGGCACCAGTGGATGCCGTAGGAGCGATAGACGTAAGCGTGACCGGGCGGCCCGAACATCGCTGCGTTGCGCGGCGTGAGGCCGCCGAAGCAATGCGAGGCGGGATCTTCGCGGTCGTAGGCCTCGGTCTCCACGATGCGGCCGCCGACGCCATCGACCAGCAGCGTGACGCCGATCAGCAGGCGCGCAACCTCGTGTGACGGCGCTCGGAAGTCGATGGGTGTCGGGGCGGTCGGCATGCTGTCGTGAAGCTGTGAGCGGCCATCGTAGCGTCAGGCGCCGGTGACCGCGCATGCTCGGGACTACCCCGGGGCTGCGTCGTACCCAAGGGCGATGCAGGCCATGCCCTCCAGTCGTTTGTATCGAATTGTGCCCGGGTAAAATGACGCCCATGTCCGACACCCAACTCACCCAGGATGGTCTGCGCTACGTCAAGAAGGCGCCAGGCTCCCTCATCACAACGCCGCGAGCCGAATCCATGATGTCATGCTTCAAGTGCGGGAAATTCGTGCTTCGCACCGCGCTGACGTCGCGCCGCTTCCTTGGCAAGAACCATCTGGTCTGCGCGCCGAAGTGCGGATAGGCAGCAGCCCGCCCGCGACGCTTCGCTCGTGCTCCCGAACGGCGGCAACGCATCATCTCGCATGACCTCGGTCCAGGTCTTGAACGACTTCTCGCAGATCCTCAAGACGCAGGGTCTTGCGGGTGGTCTCGCCTATTTGAACGACAGCGTGCCCCATCGCTACACCGCGGTCTACAGGTTCGCTGGCCTCGTTCTGAAGAACGTCTGTCTGCATGACGCGCTGGGCAAGAGGCAGCCGGCATTCTTGTCCGCGCTGCCGCTCGACAAGAGCCTCGGCCAATTCATCAGGCCCGGCACTCCCTTCAGAACCAACAATTCTTCAAATGACCCGCGGCTCGCAGGACACGCGTACGAGGGGACTCCGTTCAATCTGATTTCCTACCACGGCACCGCGCTCGTAGCGCCGAGTGGTCATTTGTGGGGGATCCTTTGCCACTTCGATCTCTCGCCGGTTCCGCTGTCAGACGACGCTTTCGCGTTCCTTGAATCGGTCGCGCCGATCGTTGCTGCCTTTGCCGTCGATCCCCATGGGTAATCGCCAGTCGATCTGATCGAACCGGCCGCTCAGCATCTCAGTCGACTGCCATTCCGGCTTCGAGACGCTTGAATCAGTCCGCGTACACCCCCGCCGCCTTGATGACCGGCGTCCACTTCGCGATTTCGTCGGCCACGAACTTCCTGTGGCCCGCGGGCTCGATGCGGCGGTCCGTCGCAACCACGGCGCCCAGCAGTTCCTCGCGGTGGATGAAGTCCGGGTCCTTCAGCGCGACCCTGAGCGCATCATTGAGCTTCTTGGTGATCGCCGGCGGAGTTCCCTTCGGCGCATAGAGGCCGTGCCAGATCGTCACCTGGAAGTCCTTCAGCCCCGCTTCGTCGAGCGTGGGCAGGTCCTTCAGCAACGGCAGCTCGAGCCGCCTGGGCGTCGTCACCGCGAACGCCTTCACCTTGCCGGCCTGGATCTGCGGCGTGGTGTTGGTGGTCTGGTCGCACAAGAGGTCGATCTGGCCGCCGATCAGGTCAGTGATGGCGGGCGCCGTGCCCTTGTAGGGCACCGGGGTCATCTCGGTCTTGGTCGCGCTCTGGTAGAGCAATCCGCACAGGTGCGAGGCCGAGCCCACGCCCGCGTTGCCAATATCGATCCTGCCCTTGTTGGCCGCGATCCAAGTCGCCAGTTCCTTGTAGTTGGCAGCCGGAATGCCGGGCTTGGAAATCAGCGTCATCGGCACGTCGTTGACGATCCCCAGGTACTCGAAGTCGGTCTCAACCTTGAACGGAACGTTGCGCACCAGGCTGGGCACGGTCGCCATCGCGATGTGGTTCAGCAGCAGCGTGTAGCCATCGGGTGCGGCGCGAGCCACCTTGGCCGCACCAATCGAACTGCCGGCGCCGGGCACGTTGTCGATGATCACCGTGCCGCCGCCGAGCGGCTTGCGCAGCGCCTCGGCCAGGTGGCGCGCCACGCGGTCGGTGGGACCGCCAGCCGCGAAGGGCACGACGAGGGTCACGGGCTTGCCCGCGGGAAAGTCCTGCGCGTGGGCGCCGGTGGCGGCAATGGCGACTGCCGCGAGGGTGAACAGTTTCTTCATCAAGTCTCCGTCAAGGTTGGAACAAGGAATCAGGGGGTGCGGGAAGGCACCCGGGTTTCGAGCGCGGGCGGCTGCCATCCGGGCTTGATGTGGCAGCCGTTTCGGCCGTCGGTGTCGTAGCGCGCCATCAACGCGGCGCAACGCTGCGCGAGGCCTAAGGGCGTGGGCTTCTCGCCCTTGTCGATCCAGTCGAGCAGCGCGGCGAAGAGCGCGGGGTATTCCGAATCGCTCAGGTAGCTGTGCTCGCGCTCGGCGCTGAAGCTCTGCACCAGGAGGTCGCCGGTGCCGGCGGCGTCGCGGATGCGGCGGTAGGTGTTCTCCAGTTCGACGAAAGCCGTCGGGTCGTCGATCGCATGCAGCGCCACGGTCGGCAGCGCGGTGCGGCCGGTGGGCTGGCTGTCTGCCGCCAGCGCGCCCAAGGCCCGTGGATCGGCTGCGTAGCGCGCGACGCGGGCATTGAGCGCCGCGTCATCGGTCGAGCCCTGGTAGACCACGCCGATGTTGCCGAAGGGGTTCCGGCCGTTCAGGCGCTGCTGCACCAGGTCCTGGAAGAGCCAGGTCGCCCAGTTCAGGTGGCCGACCAGCGAACGTTCCTGGATCTTCACGACCGACAGGATGGTCTGGAGCCGCGCCGCCTGCTCGGGTGAGCGCTGCGCCGCGGGAAGGCCGACGCCGGTGCACTCCCTGACGCGCGCGGCGAGCTCGGCGCGCGTGAGCCTGGCGTCCATCGGCAGGCCCAGCCACAACGGGTACTGCGGTTCGTCGGAGCGCGGATGATTGCCGCAGACCTGTTGATAGACCACGCGCAGATCGAGCCGGAAGTCGTAGGCGTTGTTGCCGCCGCCGAGCACGCCGTTGGTCAGCAGCAGGCCGTCGTAAGGGCTCTTCGCGGCGCCCACCGGCGCATAGGTCTCGGCGGCTTTCGCGGCGACGCCCGCGCCGTAGCTCTGGCCGTGCAGCAGCGTGCGGCGCGGCTGGCCGAATTCGCGCACGACGATCCGGCGCAGGCGCTCGGTATCTTCGGCCGCCATGGTCACGCCGTAGCCGCCGCGGCGATAGGTCGACCCCGCCCAGGCGTAGCCGGCCTTCACGGTGACGGCCCAGCGCTTGAGGTCTTCCTCGCTGCGTTCCAGCGTCGGCGGGCCGGTCTCGGGGCCGCCGTGGGCGTGCATCACGAGCACCCGGTTCCAGTCCTTCGGGATCGCGATCCAGTAGAAGGCGCCCGCTCCGTCCTCGCCGGTGTAGCAGCGCGCGGCCTTGGGCACCGGCGCGGGGCAGGCGGTCGGCTTGGGCGCGGCAGGCGCGCCGTGCGCGGACAGCAGCGGTGCGGCGGCCAGCAAGGCGAATGCGCCGAGGCGCAGGCGCTTGTTCATCAATGGCGTACTCCGAGTTCCAGCGCCGCGTTCGCTCCCGCGGCGGACACGAATCCGAGCACGCCGCTGTTGAAGATGAAATGCCCCGGCCGGCCCGCATCGGCCTGCACCACCCCGGGCACCGGCGTGTCGGGGCTCAGCGCCGCGGTGGCGCCGCCGAGGTTCAGGGCGCTGCCGGCCACCGTGGCCTCGTGGTTCTCGCCCTGGACGCTGACCATCGCATAGCTGCCGTCGGCCGAGCCGGCCATCAGGCTTTGCTGCAGCGAGAACATGCGCAGCCCCGCATTGGCGGCCGATTCGCGCACCAGGTGCAGCGGCACCGGGCTGCCGTTCACCAGGCCGATCACCATCGAGCCGCTGAGCGTGCCGCCGCTGGTGGCGGCGCCGCCCGTCGGCGAGGTGGTGAACAGGTCGAAGGCCTTGCGCGTCGCGTTGTAGGTGATGTAGCCCTTCTCGGTCCGGGTGCAGTTGGCGTCGTAGACCATGAAGCCGCCCGAGACCGGGTCGCGGCAGTACTGGAAGGTCCCGGCGTTGCGCAGTCTGACCGATGCGGCCTGGGCAGCGGCGGCGCCCGATCCCTGCTGCACGCCCACCGCGTTGAAGATGTTCGCCACCGGGTTGAACACAGTGGGCGTTCCCGCGTTCTCGAAAGTGGTCTGGAAGGCCAGCAGCGGTGCGAAGCCGCCGCCCACGGGCGCGTTGACGCCGCCGAGCAGCACGCCGCCCGGCGCGAAGGTGAACAGCGCCCCGGCCTCGCTGCTGGCGTAGCTGCACTGCCCTTGCGCCACCAATGAACCGCTGCGCTGCGTGCCAGCGCTTCGCTGGAGGCTCGCCTCGATGGTCACGGCATAGGCCATGGTGGACGGATCGATCGCCACGCTGAGCTCTTCGCCGAAGCTGTTGCCGCCCTTGTAGGTGCTGGCCGTCGCAGGCAGGTGCGGGCAGGCCAGCGGGTCGCCGACCTCGGTCACGCAGCTGTAGTTGACGGCGGCGTCGAGGCTGCCGCTGCCGCGGTACTTGGGCCAGGCCGGGAACTGGCACAGAGGGCGCGTGCGGCCGTAGGTGCCCGCCACGGCATCGACCGCCACCCCGGTGGCGGGTGCCAGACCGCCCTCGACCCAGCCCTCGAGCGCCGCCAGCGAATCCCAGTTGGGAATGAAGCTGCCAGTGCCGTGGCCCATGCCGGGCACGGTGTAGAAGCGCACGTTCCGCGCGACCGAGTCCCGGCCCACGGTGGCGACGAGTTGCTGGTAGTAGTCGATGGTCGAATTGGGGCTGATCACCTCGTCGGCCAGGCCGTGCAACAGGATGAGCTTGCCGCCGCGCGCGAGGAAGGGCGTGAGATTCGGGTCGGTGGCGTCGGTCAGGTTCGACACCTCGGTCACGCGCGCCGTGTAGCTGCCCGGGTCCAGCGGATCGAAAGCCAGGGAGTCGAAGCCCACGCTGCGCGCAACGAAGTACTTCACCCACTGGTCGCCCGTGACGTACATGTTGGCGTCGGCCGAGGTGGCCGGATTGGCCGGCACCTTGCGCGTTCCGAGGTCGCGCGTGGTGTACGGGCCCGCGACCAGCGCGCCTTCGAGGATGTTGTAGCCGCCCGCGCGCTTCACGCCGTTGGCGAGCAAGTAGGTCGTGAAATCGAGCGGAGACTCGATGGTGCGGACGGTGGCGAGCTGCGCGTCCGACAGGCAGGCGTCGCCCGTGTCGAAGCCGCCGCTGCAGCGCAGCGAGGCCAGGATCTGCGTGTTCAGCAGCCGGCAGCTCTCCACGTTGCTCACGATGCTGTCGGCCGCGCCGTCGAGCTTGTCACAGGCCTGCATCGCGGTCTTCTGCACCAGCAGCGTCTTGGCCACGTTCATCCAGCCCGCGCCGCCGTTGCCGTAGAGCGCGCGGCCCACGGCCACGTTCGACAGCCGGGTGCCGGTGTAGTTGAGCGCGGGCTCGTTGGCGATTGCGCCGTCGTAGTCGAGCGGCCAGCGCTGGATGTAGCTGAGCGCGTCGCGGCCACCGGTCGAGGTGCCGAGGAAGTAGGCGTGCTTCGGTGGCAGGCCATAGCGCGCGAGTATCAGCGCCTGCGCGACGTCGCGCGTCTTCTTGAGCGACTGGCTGCCGTAGTTGGCAAGCTCCTCGTCGTTGGCGGCGAAGCGGCCGTCGGTGATGCTGCTCGACTGGTGGCCCGAGTCGTCGCCGTAGGTGGCGTAGCCGAGCGCCAGCGGCGCCGGCTTGTCGGCAGGGCCGAAGCGCACGGTCTCGGTGCCGTCGATCAGCCGGCCGTTGAAGCCGCCGCCGCCGAAGTGGATGGTCTTCCGGTTCCATTGCTCGGGCAAGTTGACCGCGAAGTTGATGACCGAGGCGGCCGCGTCGATCGGCTGGATGGTGCCCCGCACGCGGCAGTAGTCGCCCAGCAGATTGCCGGCCTCGCCCGCGGCCACGGGGGTGGCGCTGGTGACGGTCGCGCCCTGCGTGGGCAGGCCGATCGTCGAGGCCGGCAGGTTCTTGCCGTTGAGCTCTGCGCAAGACACCACCGGCTGCACGGGCGTGGGCGGCGGGTTGTCGGACGGCTCGTTGGCGGAGGGGGTGTTGCTGTTGGCGGCGGGCTGGGTCGTGGATGCGGCCGGGAAGAAGCCGGTGCCGCCGCCTCCACCGCCGCCGCAGGCCGCCAGAAGCAGGGATGCGCCGATCGCGGTGGCGAACGAGCGGCAGGCGCCAAGATCGGCGCGAATCATCGAGGCAGGGCGCGGTGTGCGCATGGACTTGTCTCCGGCATGCGGCCTCGAAGGGCCGCTTTTTGAATGGGCGGCCGGACGATAGATTCACGAGTGACTTCGGGTCAAATAAAATAAAGGGGCACTTCCAATATCAAAAACATATGGACATAAGAGCGCTGCGCTACTTCGTGGCCGTCGCCGAGACCGGCCACATGACGCGTGCGGCCGAGCAGATCGGCATCCAGCAGCCGCCCCTGAGCCTGCAGATCAAGGCGCTCGAGCGCGAGCTCGGCGTACTGCTGTTCAGGCGCCATCCGCGCGGCGTGGCGCTCACCGACGCGGGCCGGCTGTTCCAGGTCGAGGCGCTGCGCCTGCTGCAGGACATGGACGCCATGAAGCAGCGCATGGCGCGCGTGGCGAAAGGCCAGGCCGGCAGGCTCGCGGTCGGCTTCACGAGCTCGGCGGCGGCGCATCAATTCATGCCCGAGGCGCTGCGCGCGTTCCGACGCACGCACCCGGATGTGGAGCTGCAACTCCGCGAGGACAACGCCGCCGAACTGACCGAGGCGCTGGCGCTGGGCCGCCTCCACTGCGGCCTGCTGCGCGTGCCAGTGGCGCGCCCCGACGGGCTGGTGTTCGAGACGCTGCTGCGCGAGCCGGTGCTCGTCGCCATGCCCAGCGACCATCGCTTCGCCCTTGCGCGGCGCAAGGACTCGCGCCCGCTGCCGCTCGCGAAGCTGTGCGAGGAAGGTCTCATCCTCGTGCGGCGCCCGGGTGCGCCGGGCCTCTACGCCGAGCTGCTCGCGCTGTGCCACGCCAAGGGGCTGCGCCCGCGCGTGGTGGCCGAGGTCGACCGCATGATGACCAACCTGAACCTCGTGGCGGCCGGCGTGGGCCTGTCGGTGGTGCCGGCCTCGATGGCCGGCGTGCATGCGGCGGCCGTCGCCTATGCCCGGCTGGCCGACGGCGGCCAGCTCGACGCCCCGCTCACGCTGGTGTCCCGCGCCGAAGAAGACAACCTGCCCGCACAGCATTTCACTGCGCTGCTGCGCAGGCTCGCAAGTGGGAACCCGCGGTCATGAGCGCCGCGCTGGTGCCGCGACGCCGTCTCTTCTTGAGCGGCACGGGTGCGCTGTTCGCGGCCGCCTTTGCCGCGCCGAATTTGCTGCGCGCCGCCCCGCCCGCGTGGCCGGATCGGCCGGTGCGGCTGATCGTGGTCTACCCGCCCGGCGGTGTGAGCGACGGCATGGCACGGGCGCTGGCCGAACCGTTGTCGCAGTCGCTCGGCGTGCCGGTCCTGATCGAGAACCGCTCCGGTGCGGGCGGCAGCCTCGGCATGGGCGTGCTCGCGCGTTCGGCGCCCGACGGCTGCACGCTGGCCTTCTCCGCCATCAGCCCGCTGACGCTGCACCCGCTGCTCGCGCGCGTGTCCTACGACTCGCTGCACGGCTTCACGCCCGTTGCCGGCGTGATGCGCACACCGGTGCTGGTGGTGGGCACCCCGTCCTTCGCGGGCCACGGGTTCGGGGATCTGATCGCACTCGCGCGCAGCCGACCCGGCGCGGTGCGCTGAGCAACCTCGGGCGTAGCGACCATCGGCCACATGGTGCTGGCGCAAGTACGCATGCAGAGCCGCACCGACATCACGCACATTCCTTACCAAGGCGGCGGCCCGCAGCTCAACGATGCGCTAAGCGGGCAGTTCGAAGTGCTCTCGACCAACGTCGCGGCACAGCAGCTTCAGTACATCGAGAACGGCCGCCTCCAGGCGCTGGCCGTGGGCGCGCCAGCGCGTGTCGAGGCGTTGGCGACGGTGCCAACGCTCGCCGAACTGGGCTTCGAGCGGGCCAACCGTGATTCGTTGTTCGGGATCTTCGCGCCCGCGAGCACGCCGCCCGCGGTGGTGCAGCATCTCAATTCCGAGATCAACCGCGTGCTGCGAGGCGAAGCGCTGCGCGCGCGACTGCGCGACTCCCACAACATGCCGGCCGAAGGCAGCAGCGAAGCGTTCGCGCGGGAGATCGCCGCCGACAGGCGGCGCAACCGCGTCCTGGTCATGGGAAACCGCGGACAGTTCGACTGACCGACTCGCCATGGCAGGCCGACCCGTGCGCGGCGCGTCCTTGCGAAGCGCATCGGCGCCGCCGTCCATGAGACGCTGCCGCCGCAGTGCCACCTGGCTGCGATCGAGACCAGCCTCGACAGCGATGTCCTTGTCCTAGTGGACGAACACTCTTCGATGAAGGCGCCGCAGCGACCACCAGATGCTGAACGCAACGAAAGGAATCGCCAGTGCAGCCGAGGTTTCCGGTGACATCGGCCAGCCGATTTTCTGAGCGCCTTTGGCAAGATAGCTCACGAGGCCGACGATGTAGTAGGTAATGGCCGCAACCGAGAGTCCTTCCACGGTGGCCTGCAGCTTCAGTTGAAGGTCCTGCCGGCGGTTCAGGGCTTCCAGCAGCGCCTGGCTGCTTTGCTGCTGTTCGATCTCCACGCGAGTGCGCAAAAGATTGCTCATTCTGGAGACGCGTTGGGACAGAGAATCCTGTCGCCTGACCGCCCATTCGCAAGTTTTTCGCGCCGGGGTCAGGCGTCGGTCCATGAACTCGGCAATGCTCTGAAGACCATCCAGCCTTGCTTCGGAAATCTGCGCGATGCGCTGGTCCAGCAGCTCGAAGTAGGCGCTGCTGGCGGAAAGTCGCGAATGCGTGGCTGCATGCTGGCTCTCGGCTTCCCCGGCGAGTCGCGTGAGCCGGTCCAGCAGGACAGGTTCCGCGTCGCGGTCGGCGCTGCGAATGGCTTGCGCGAGAGCTGCCAACTCGCCTTCGGCGCTGCCCAGCGCCTCGCCTGCCTGCCGCGCCGCTGGCAATCCGAGCAGGGCCGCCATTCGGTATGTCTCGATCTCAAGGATCCGCTGCACCAGTCGCCCGAGTCGACGAGGCTGCAACTCGTTCGCGAAAAGCAAGATGCGGGAAGAGCCGTCGGCGTGGATGGCGAAGTCCGTATACACCTGCGCCTGCTCGCCCGCGACGCTGGACCCTACCAGCGTCTGCTCATTGAGCATCTCCCTGACGTAGATGTCTCCGACGCTTCCATGCTCTGAAAATACCCAGAGATCGAGGCTGCAGAGGCACTGCCCGGGAAGCCCGCTGAGCCAGTCCTGCGGCACGGCATTGATCGCGCTGGCTGGCAGGCGAGGATGGCTTGCTGGAGCTTGTTCATGCATCGTGAACGTCCAGGTGACAAATTCCGTATGCAGTTCCCAGCGCAAGCGAAGCGATCCGACTTCGACCCGCAAATGCGTGGTGTTCTCGTCAGGTGGCGTCAAATGATGGTCGCGCAACAGCCTTGCAAGATGCGCTCGACTCTGCGCGCGTTGCTCAGCGTCGGCCAGCATCACGACGTGCGCAATGCTCAAGGCGCCTGTCAGCGCCTCCGGCGGGCGGGCATGGACTTCGTTGTGCAGTTCCGCGCGCTGCGGATGCTGGGGGACGCGGCTGAGAGATGGCATGAGCGACGAGTGAGAAACCTGGCGATGCGCAGTTCAGCAAGCATACTGCGGCTGTTCGATGTGATCTGGGCGCCGACACGCTGCGCGACAAAGGGACGATGCCGGTGCGTCAACCCGGCAGCTGACTACGAGCTCTTGGCATAGGGAAGCAAGGCCTTTGCGGCTTCGATCCGCAATGCCAGGGGCGCCGTCTCGTCGTTCATGACGCCTCTCAGAAAGCGTACCGCATCGATGTCTCCTTGCTCGCACGTCTGCACTTCTGCCGCACCGGACAGCTTCGAGGTGGGCGGCTCGCGGGACTCCTCGCCTTCGATCGCGCCAAGCCGGTTCAATGCGGCTTCGAAGGCCACTTGTCGAATAGGCTCGAGCGCTCGCAGAAGCGCCGCCTGGCCTTCGACGGTCGGAGGAAAGTCCAGCCACGGTGTATCGGCGAACACTGACGCCAGATCGGGGGCGACGAACGCCGACCAGCGGTCCGGGCTGGTCTCGACGGGCGGCGCAGCCGGACATTCAGCCGTCTCGGTGATCAGACGCACCTGCGTCGCCCCGACGTCCGACAGGTAGCGTGCACGGAGGCCCCGCAAGAAAAGCGCGCCGACACTCGGCGAGATCGGCAACGCAAGGGAGAACCACAGCTGCAGCCCGTCTGTGCCAGAGACCGCAATGGCGGGGGCAGGAAGGTCGAGATCCGATTGGGTCCCCTTCCAGACTGAAGAAAGCTGTCCCCAACCCGCGGGTAGCGCCAGCTCCAGCACCACGGCTCGGATGCCACGCTGGGCCCCTGCTTGTCCGACGCCCGGGGTGGCGCCATCTGCGGCGTTCACGCCCAGTCCGTACAGGCGGTCGAGTTCAAACTGCAATGGGGTCATGCCGAGCATGCTAGTCGATGCGCGGTATGCCTATTCATCCATCGCGTGGCCGCCCCCGGCGGCTTCATCGGCCTGGAAGAATCCCGCCTCCTCGAGGTTGCGCAGAGCGATCTCGAGAATCCGCGCCGTCGTCTCGCTGAAGCAGCTCGATGGGGTCGAGCTAACGATTGTCGAAAGAGCCGATCGCCGATCGCTCGCTCAACGGGCGAAACCGCCGACAAAGGCCGCGCCGCCACCGCCCCACGTGCCCCAATCCACGTTATTCATCTCGTCGATCTGAGCCTCTCGCAGATCCTCGTTGTTCATGCGTTGTTGATATCGCATTTCCTGGTAGACCGAGTACTGGGCCGAGTTGCCGACCAGCGCCATTCCATTTGAGGAATCGCGCATCACGTAGTAGAGGCCTCCCTTGTACTTGACGGGCGTGACGG
>NZ_JBFUBW010000046.1:0-46105 GCF_056405555.1 Variovorax sp. P1_G12
CTATTGCGCACGCTAGTTGATAGTGATTGGAAACGGGTTGGACTGAGCCTCCCTGCGCGTCAATTTACAGACACTGTTACCGGCTCTCATTTCGAACAGAGTGCAGACGATATATTTGAAAACCTCGATCGTCTCGCAGGCTATGAAAAAGCCAGTCTTCTATTTGACTTAATGTGGCACGCACACACCAAAGAATGGTCGGAGTTGCAGCGGAGATTGGAACTTATGGATGGAGGCTCCGCCGTGGTAGAGCCAGCCATTGCCGCCATAGCAATGTCGGCCATAGATAACAGTGAGTCATTTGTCACGTTCGACGATCGAGACCTGTTGAGCGAATTTCTCGCGAAAAATACACTGGCAGATTGGATGCTCTTCCTTCATCCTGAGCAAAAATCCGTCTCAGAGAGAGATTTCCGTGGGTCGGCGCGCCTCAGAGGGGTTTCTGGAAGCGGGAAAACTTGTGTTCTTATCCATCGCGCGCGAAATCTCGCCAAGAAATACAAAGAGCCTGTACTTTTAGTCACGCTAACTGAGAGTATGCGTAGGCTGCTGGACCGATTGGCCGATGATCTTTGCGGCGTAGAGCGGTCTCTTATTGAGACAAAAACCATGAGCATGCTTGCCAAAGATACCATAAACGACCTAAATGGACGCAAGACACCGATTCATTCAATTTCCGCCGAACGCTATGATGAATTCATCAACTCAACTGCTGCGTACGTTCAGGAGCATCCTGAAGTCGAACGCACATCCTTTCGATTAATGCATCATGCGGAATTGGTCGCTTTCTTGCGAGATGAAATCTCCTACGTGCGCGGTCGCCTCGCCGAAGATTCTTTAAATAGTTACATTGACGCCTTAATTTTTCAGCGCACGGGACGTGGCGCGCCCTTGAGCCAAGCCGAAAGACGTGTGATCTTAGAGGCAATCAAGATCTATATTCAAAAATTGMAAGAAGCTAGACTGCAAGATCACGAAGGCCTAGTCTCATCAGCCATCAAGAGACTGGAGGAAATGAAGGAAAGCAAAGGACATTACAGATGCATTCTTTGCGATGAAGTTCAAGATCTTTCGGAGCTTGACATTTCATTAATTGGCCGACTAAAGACTTCATCGGGCGAGTTAATTTCCAAAATAGAAAACGGCCTATTTTTGGCGGGAGACGGCGCACAGAGCATCTATAAGAGAGGGTTTTCTCTTCGACGCATTGGAATCGACATCATTGGCCGAAGCTTCAGTCTTAAAAAGAACTACCGCAACACGAACGAGATACTCAAAGCCGCATTTGGCCTTGTTTCTCAATATGAGTTTGCAGATGTCGACGAGGAAAACATCGCTCGTCCTTCGACACCAGATTTTGCCCAGCGACATGGTACGAAACCTTTGCTACTTCGCTGCAACAATCTGGGAGACGAAGCTGCAGCGGTCGCAAGCACGGTTCGATCATTGATTACAATGGGCCAGACACCAGGACAAATTTGCATCATCGGTCCTAGTGTTAGGACGCGTGAGGAGGTAATGCAGGCGTTAGATGCAGTTGGCATTCAATCGATTGAACTACGTCAAGACGTCGACTATGAGAGTGAAAGAGTGAAAATCAGCACCATCGAGTCTGCCAAAGGACATGAGTTCGGTTCGGTATTCATCATGGGATTGATCGAAGGCGTTCTACCTTATCCCGGTGTGAATGCGGAAGGTTTGCCTCGCGAGGCAGCAAGACTTTATGTGGCGATGACGCGGGCCAGAGAGAATCTAACAATTACCTACAGCCCGCGGGCCGGGCATCCTGCGTCTCGGTTTCTAACAGCAATCCAGCAAGATTGCGACGAGGCGCACATGCGCAATGGCGAAATTCGACGGCTTGTAGCTAATTGACTGCTAGCTCTGACAAGCACTTCGCTTTGACTTCAGTTCAACGCGCTGCGCACTGACTGAGTCGCATCCCGACAACCTCGATGCGTCGTTCCGCATCCGCCTTGATGACAGGCTCAACGATTTCAACTCCCCAGGTTCGATGTCGAGGATGAGGAGAAAGAAAACTCTGGCGCAGGCAAGGCAAGACTTTGGCAGTCATGCGGAGCCGCCCTCACGCGCGACTCCACCCACCTCACGACCGATCGCCCCCCTCACCCAATGCAGGCATTCGTACGCCCGGTACGAATCAGCCAGATTGAAGAATGCATCCTCGACCTCCGAGAAATGCGCGAGTGCCGACTCATTCGGCCCTGAAGGCTCTGGCGCCGTTGGCGCCGCTTTCTTGGCGATTGGCACGCGACGCCGCTTCGCAGCGACCGTTGCGGGCTTGCCGGACTTCGAGACTTTTGAGGAATGCGCGAGCGCGCGAGCAGACTTAGCCATTTTTTCGGCCTCCCAGTGAATGCAACTTGCCTCACCCGCCGCATCCGCGATGAAGCGGAGGCGGGGCTCGAACGGGTTGGACGACTTGATGCGGCCGAGGCGGCCGCAAGAAGCCCCCAAGCCCTCACCACACGTCAGTGCATCACCTTCCGTGCCGCGTGAATCGCCTTTTCCAACGTCTGGATGCGCCGTCCCATCTCGGTATTGATCAACTCCATCAAGGCCGTCAGCTCCCGGGGCTCGCCAAGATACTCCTCGACGTTCAGCATGTTGAGTGGCTTCAGGAAGTTATGTACGCAGCCGTAGGCGCGTTGCGCCCAGCGCAAGTTGTTGAACTCGTCCTCGACGAGCAACGCCGCCGAGCTGACGGCCTTCTTCCTTGCCTGTTTCTTGGTTTCGGCGCTTTTCGTCGGGTCTTCACCAGCGGCCTTGCGCTTGGTGGTTTTTGACTTGGCGGATGTCGTCTCCGCCGGGCGAACGGTCTTAGCCATTTTTTGGTCTCCCTACTTGCGGTTGATGCAACCGCCGCCCGCTCGAAGGAGGGGCGGCGGCTCGAACGGGTTGGAAGACCGGGGAAGTTCTCACGAAAAAACCGGCAGGACTCGCGCCCTCCCGCCCGAGCCGCCAAAAACTGGGGCACGAGCGGCGAGAAGCCGCAGGCCCAAAAGGCAACTGCGGCTTCCGCCGTGATAACTTCATTTGCGGGCTTCCAAACCCGATCGCGCCCTTTGTCGACGCGACTTGCGCAGTATGCCAGCGCTATTTCATCTGGCGCACGCTATAGAGCGCTTCCTCGTTCCGATCCATCGCCCGGAATCTTCAGCGCCCGCTCATCAAGCCAGCTTGAAAGGCAACTCCCGCACCGGCTTTCCAGCAATCGCCGCCACCGCATTCGCAAACGCCGGAAGGTGCGCCTGACCAGCGCCGCCGTCTGGTGAGGATGTGGGCTTAGATAGACAACTTTCGTTAACAATTTCACGAAATCCGAAGTCGTGACGCCGGCTCCCCCAAGCGCCTGTATCGGAATGTAATCAGAATGGTCTACATGAAAACCGATCGAGACGACTTCCACGATTGGCAAATGAGCGAACGTGCCAGCATCAGCAGCACGCTCACTCCTCTTGAACGCCAGCGCACCCGCACGCCACCGCTACCACCCCAGATGCCCTGGGGGCGGATCGCGTTGATCGCCGTGGTCGGCCTCGTCTTCCTCCTCCTCGCCCTGAGACTGCATTTCCGCTGATTGACGCTGCGTCCTGTGGTCGCTTGGCGATACAGCCGAGCAGGCCCTCACGCCTTCCGCACGAACTCCGACTTCAGCTTCATCGCCCCGATCCCAGGCGGGTCAGCTCGTCCAGCGCGGCGGCGTTCCAGCCCGCGGCGGCGACGGGCTCGGCGCGGGCCGGCTCGGCGCGTGGCGCGCCGGCCGGCGTGGCGATGGCGCACAGCATGACCAGTGCCACCGCCGAATGGGTGGCCAGGGATCTGCGCACCGGCCCGTGCGTCAAGCCAGCTTGAAAGGCAACTCCCGCACCGGCTTCCCCGTGATCGCCGCCACCGCATTCGCAAACGCAGGCGCCAGCGGCGGCAGCCCCGGCTCGCCCATGCCGGTCGGCGCATCCGCGCTAGGCACCGTGAACACCGCAATCTGCGGCATGTCCGTAATGCGCGGCACCACGAAGTCCCCAAAGTTGCTCTGCTGCACCACCCCGTCCTTCAGCGTGATCGCGGCACCCGGCAGGCACATCGACAACCCCATCACCGCCGCCCCCTGCACCTGCGCCTCCACGCTTTGCGGGTTGACCACCAGGTTGCAGTGCACGCCCGCGGTCACTTGGTGCAATGTGGGCGTGCCATCCTTCACCGAGGCTTCCACCACATAGGCCACCACCGAGTCGAAGGATTCGTGCACCGCCACGCCCCAGGCGCGGCCCGCTTCGAGCTTCTTCTTGCCGTAGCCGGACTTGTCCACAGCGAGCTGCAGCGCCGCCTTGTGGCGCGGGTGCTGGTCGCCGATGAGCTTCATGCGGTAGGCGACCGGGTCTTGCTTCGTCGTGCGGGCGATTTCGTCGAGCAGCGTCTCCATGACGAAGGCGGTGTGGGTCGAGCCCACGCTGCGCCACCAGAGCACCGGCACGTTGAGCTTGGGGTGATGCACCGTGAGCCGCATCGGGATGTCGTACGGCTCCTTCATGCCCTCGACGGCGGTGGCGTCGATGCCGTCCTTGACCATCATCTGCTCGAACAGGGTGCCCATCAGCAGCGACTGGCCGACGATGACGTGGTCCCAGGCCGTGATCTTGCCCTGCGCGTCGAAGCCGATCTTCGCGGTGTGCAGGTGCATCGGGCGGTAGTAGCCGCCCTTGATGTCGTCCTCGCGGCTCCACAGCGTGCGGATCGGCGCCTTGATGCCCGCCGCCTGCGCGACCTTGACGACGCTGCAGGCCTCGGCCACGAAGTCGCTGGTCAGCAGGCCGCGACGGCCGAAGCCGCCGCCCGCCATCTGCACGTTGACCTTGACGTTCTGCGGCGGCACGCCCAGCACCTTGGCGGCGGCCATGCCGTCGATGCCGGGCATCTGCGTGCCTGTCCACACTTCCGCCTTGTTGCCGACCAGGTGGACGGTGCAGTTGAGCGGCTCCATCGGCGCGTGCGCCAGGTAGGGGAAGACGAATTCGGCGTTGATCTTGTGCGGCGCGCTGGCCAGCTTCGACACATCGTCGTTGTACTTGCGCGGGCCCGGCAGGGTCGCGAGCTCGCGGTACTGCGCCAGCTGCTTCTCGCTGTCGACCTTGTCGACGCCGCTGGTGTCCCAATCGATCTTGAGCGCATCGCGGCCCTGCTTGGCGGCCCAGTAGCCATCGGCGACCACGGCCACGCCTTCGGCGCCACGGTCGAGCGGCACGCGCAGCACGGCCTTGACGCCCTTGACCGCCTTCGCGGCGCTGTCGTCCACCGACCTGACCTTGGCAGCGAACACCGGCGGATGCACCACCACGGCGGTCAGCATGCCGGGCAGCTTCATGTCGATGCCGTAATTCTGGTGACCGCTGGACTTGGCCTGGGCGTCGAGCCGGCCGGTGGGCTTGCCGATGAGGTGGAAGTCCTTCGGGTCCTTGAGCTTGACCGTGTCGGGTACGCGCAGCTTCATCGCCGCTTCGGCCAGCTCGCCGTAGCCCAACTTCTTGCCACCGGGGCCGATGACGACGCCGTCGCGCGTCTGCAGCGTGGAGGCACTCACCTTCCACTGTGCCGCCGCCGCGCCGACCAGCATGGCGCGGGTGCGGGCGCCGAGCTCGCGGTACTGCGTGTACGAGTTCTTGATCGAGCCCGAGCCGCCCGTGATGTGCATGCCGAACATGGGATCGATGTACGCCGGGTCGTTGGTGCCGTGAACGCTCTTGACCTTCGACCAGTCGGCGTCGAGTTCTTCGGCCAGGATCATCGGCAGCCCGGTCTGCACGCCCTGCCCGAAGTCGAGCCGGTTGATGGTGATGGTGGTGGTGCCGTCGCGGTCGATGCGCACGAAGGCCGAGGGCTGCTGCAATGGCTTCAGGCCTGGCGGCCGGCCTGATCCCGTGGGGTCCGCTTCCTGTGCAAGTACACCCGCGGGGAAGACGCCGAGCGCGAAGCCGCTCACTGCCGTGAGCTTCAGGAAGCTGCGCCGCGGGAGGCCTTGGGGTTCGTCGGTGCTGTTTTCGTTGCGCGTCATCAGCGCGCGAAGGTTGGCGGGCAGCTCGAAGGTGGTGGGGTCGAAGTTCATGGTGCTCTCCTTCTTCTTCAAGCCAGGGTCTTGGCGGCGTCGGCGACCGCGGCGCGGATGCGCGCGTAGGTGCCGCAGCGGCAGATGTTGCCGGCCATGGCCGAATCGATCTCGGCCTCGCTGGGCAGCTTGCCGGGCTGAAGCGTCTTCAGGAAGGCGGTGGCCGACATGATCTGCCCGCTCTGGCAGTAGCCGCACTGCGCCACGTCATGCTTGACCCAGGCCGCGCTCACGGCCTTGCCGACCTTGTCGCTGCCGTCGGTGACGGCTTCGATGGTGGTGATCTTCTGGCCCGCCGCGGCGGAGATCGGCGTCACGCAGGAGCGGATCGGCTGGCCGTTGAGATGCACCGTGCAGGCGCCGCACAGCGCCGCGCCGCAGCCGAACTTGGTGCCGGTCATGCCGAGCGTGTCGCGCAGGGCCCAGAGGATCGGGGTGGACGGATCGGCATCGACCTGCCGATCCTTGCCGTTGATGTGGAGGGTGGTGGTCATGGTGGGGCTCTCTCTTCGATGAATAACGGTTCGGGCAAACAATAGACCTGTGCACGGCCGAGGTCAAGCGGCTCAGGCTTTGATGCCGTCCCAGCAGAGGCCGAAGGCCATCGCCAGGTTGGCGTCGGTGCGGGCCAGGGCGCCGGAGCGCAGCAGGTTGGCGGTCTCGCGCACCGAACCGGCGAAGCTGTTGATCAGCAGCACGGTGGGCACGTCCTTCAGGATCTGCTGCGCCTTGGCGGCCTCGATCAGGTCGATCCAGCCCTTGATGAGCCGGGCGGAGAGATTGCGGCTCTCTTCGCTGAACCAGGGCGAGTTGTAGTACTGCTCCAGGAACACGACCTGCGCATAGTGCGTGAGGCGGTGGTCGAGCCAGTTCATCCACATGTGGCGGAAGCGGCTGCGAAACGGCGCCTTCGGGTCGTCGCCGTGCAGGAGGCTGGCGGTGGTGTTCGTCTTGGCCTGCTCGTAGAGCGCGACCATCAACTCTTCCTTGGACTTGAAGTAGACGTAGAGCGTGCCCGTGGCCAGGCCCGCCTCGCGCGCGATGGCCGCCATGGTCAGGCCGCTCAGGCCGGTCTGCTCGACCAGCGTGAACGTGGCTTCGGCGATGGCGCGGAGTTTGTCTTCGTCCTTGGGTTTCACGGGGCGATCTTAGTGCTTTTCGGGCTTTTGGTGAACAATTATTCGCTCAAGAGTGCGCGCCAGGGGCAAGGGGTGGGGCATGCCATGGTCACCGATGCCATCGAGCGGCTCAAGGCCGACGGTGTCAGGCGCATCGAGCTGTTCGCCGAGAGCGACAACACGCAAGCCCTGCGCTTCTACGAGAAGCTGGGTTTCGTGCACGAAGGCACGCTGCGAGAGTTCTACAAGCGGGCCGACGAGCCGCACTACGTCGACGAGTACGTGCTGGGCCTGCTCCTCGCCTGATTCAGGAGACAGGCCCTTGGGTTCGGGCCCCGATCGGCACCGGCCCTACCAGCGCACCTTCACGCCGACGCTGGCGTTGAGCCCGCTGCTGGCGCGCGCGTCGCCGCCCGAGGCCCAGAGTTTGCCGAGTTCGCCATAAAGGCTGGTGGCGGCCGACAGCGCCAGCGTCGCGCCCGCGGCCAGCTCCGTGCTGGTGCCGCCGGTGCGGGTGGCGATGTCGGCGTAGCCGCCCGGGCCGATGAAACGCGAGACGTCGGTGCCCTGGCTGCTGCTGTAGACGTTCAGCCGGCCATAGGGCTGCAGCACGCCGGCGGCGGTCGTCACATCACCCTTCAGGCGCAGCCCCACGCGCGCGATCCAGCCGTTGTGGCTGTCCTGCTGGACGGTGGCGCCGGCGATGGCGACGTTGTCGAGATCGACGCGCTGGTGCATCAGCTGCAGCTGCGGCTCCAGCGACCAGCCGGGAGCGACCTGGAAGCCCTGCCCCACCTCGATCGAGGCCAGCAGGCTGTCGCCGTTACCGTGCGTCGCCAGCGCGAGCTGCGGCGAGACGTCGTAGCGGTGGCGCCCGCCCTGCAGCACCGCGTCGGCATAGAAGCCGCCCCCGTTGCGCCAGGTGGCGTAGATGCCGAGGTAGCGGCTGCGCAGGTCGTTGCTGCCCACCGCCAGGTTGGCGATGCCGCGCGCGAAGCCCGTGACGCGCATGTCGCCTTCGAGCTGGCCGACGTAGACGCCCGTGCGCCAGTTCGGGTCAGCCCACAGGTCGGTGCCGGCCTGGAAGCCGTTCAGGCGGCCTTCGCTGTCGGGGCTCGCCGCGCCGGTCTGGCTCACCGTGCGGTCGGTGCTGATGATGCGTCCCCAGGCCTGGCGCGGCGCACCGGCGCCCGACTCGTCGCCGACGCGCTGGTGCAGGTTGCTCAGCATCACGAAGTTGCCCTGGCGCAGCTGCTCGGGCAGCGCGGCGAACTGCGGGACTTCGAGGCGGTAGGTGGGCTGCCCGCCCACCACCGGGAGGCCCGGCGCCGCAGGAGGCGTCGCGGTGGTCGCCGAACGCAGGTACCAGTTCTCGCCGGTGCCGTCGACGTCGGCGGCGTACAGCCGGTACTCGAAGGCGCCGGCATCGATGTGGCCGCCCGCGAGGCTGAAGGCGTCGCGCGTCGTCTGGGCGGTGGTGGTCGCCCCATTGAGCGCGCTGACGACCTCGATGCCGTTGCCAGTGGTCATCGCGCCCAGCAGCCCCTGGTTGCCGACCTGCACCGTGGTGCGGCCGCTCGCCTTGGCCGTGGCGCCGTTGAGCACCAGCCGGTCCGAGACGATGCCGCCGCTGGCCGACGCGAGGGCCACATTCAGCGTCCCGCCTTGTCCGATCCAGGGACCGTTCATGGTCAGGGTGGTGCGGGCCGTGCCGCCCGGCAGCGACACGGTGCCGGCGTTGGTCATCGCCGCGATGGTCTGGTTGTGGCCGGCGAGGTCGAGCACCGCGCCTGCGGCCACCGTGTGCGCCGAGCCGGCGCTGAAGGTGCCGGCGGCCCCCGCGCGCACGGTGCCGGCCGCCACGTTCGTGGCGCCGGTGTAGGTGCTGGCAGCGCTGAGGGTCAGCGTGCCGCTGCCCTCCTTGGTCAGGAAGCCGGTGCCGCTGATGACGCCGGAGAGCGTTTCGTTGAACGCGCCGGTGTCGATCACCGGGTCCTGCGTGCCGGTGAGCCGGATGTTGTTGGCAATGGTCAGGCCATCGGCGACGAAGCCGAGCGTGGTGCCGTCGTCCATGGCCAGCTCGCCGGTGCCCAGGGCCTGGTTGTGGCCGAGGTTCAGGCGACCGCTCTTGAGTTGGGTGCCGCCGCTGTAGCTGCTCGCGCTGCGCAGCGTCAGCGTTCCGGTGCCTTTTTTGGTCAACACGCCGGTGCCGCTGAGGACCCCGGAGAGGGTTTCGCTGAAGGCGCCGGTGTCGATCACCGGCCCCTGCGTGCCCGTGAGCCGGATGTTGTTGGCGACGTTCAGGCCATCGGCGACGAAGCCCAGCGTGGTGCCGTCGTCCATGGCCAGCTCGCCGGTGCCCAGCGCGCTGTTGTGCCCGAGGTTCAGGCGCCCGCTCTTGAGCTGCGTGCCGCCGCTGTAGCTGCTCGCGCCACGCAGCGTGGCCTCGCCGCCTTCGACGACAAGCGCACCGGTGCCGCTGACGGTGCCGGCAAAGTCGCTCTGCCCGGCCCGGAGGTGCAGGTTGCGCGCCCCCAGCACGATCTGACCGGCGCCGGTCAGGTTGCGCAGGCTGCTGCCGCCGGGCGTGCCCGTGGTGTCGTAGAGCCCATTGGCCGTGCCCGAGATGTCGAGCGTGCCGTTGACGTTCACGCGGCTGGAGTTCACCAGGCTGGAGATGCCGGTGAGGGCAAAGGTGCCCTCGCGGATGTCCGTGTAGCCGGTGTATTGCAACCGCGAGGTGTCATAGCCGGCGTTGCCAGGTGCGCCGTTCCAGGTGAGCGTCCCCGCGCCGGTCTTGATGACGTTCCCGGTGCCGAAGATGCCGACGCCTTCGCGTGACTCCATGACATTGGCCGCGTGGACCGGATCAAGGGTCAGTGTGTGGTTCCCGAGCTGGATGCCATAGTTCGAATAACCGCTCTGGCCCGCGAAAGTGAAGCCTCCTCCCGCGGCATTGGTCGTCCGGAGGGCAATATCGCCTAGCAGATTGATGTGGGTGGGAAGAGAGATCTGTTTGGCGGAGTCCGACTGAATGCCGACGCCGTCGATACCGGCAAGCGAGAGCGACGACATGGCCTGGTTGAAGCGGATCACCGCCGCGCCGCTGGTGATCCAAAGGACACCGAGCGAGATGCCACCCGGGCTGATCGATAGCGCCGTGCCGGACACCACGCCGCGGTCGCCCAGCCCGGGGCGCACGCCCCCTACCCAGTTCGACGCGACGTTCATCGGCTGAATCACATTCAAGCCTTTGAAGACCATGTCGGCCGCATTCGCGGTTCCGCACATGAGGGCCGCGGCCGCCACAGCCGCCGCAACCAGCCCGCGCTGGCTGCTTTTCCCGCCTGTGCGCGCCACCTCCGACACCGCCACCCAGGCGCCCAGCGCGCCATTCCACATCGACCGATAAGACCTGTTCACTGCAATCGACTCCACCTGTTTTGAAACGCTCTCGGACGCATCAAGAAACACAAGTGACATCTGGATGCAGGAGCAGCGACTTTCAGCACTCAGGCGGATGGCGTCAACCTCAGTTCCTTTCAGAAAGTGTCAATAACTTTCAGCGATGGCGCTTTCGCGGCGCCAAGCCGATCGCCCGCTCGTTCGGTTTTTCCGAAAGCCAGCATCGAGGTTGGACGTCTAGTGCAAACGGTCCCTGGTCTCCACACTGAGTGCATCTCATCGCTTCACTCAGCAACCCAAGGAACCACCGTGAACCGTCTCCAAGGAAAAGTCGCCCTCATCACCGGCGCCAGCGCCGGCATCGGCCATGCAACCGCCAAACTCTTCGCGGCGGAAGGCGCCAGGCTGGTCGTCGGCGCGCGCCGGGCGGCCGAACTCGACCAGCTCGTCGCCGAGGTCCGCGCCGCCGGTGGCGAAGCCGTCGCACTCGCCGGCGATGTGCGCTCGGAAGACTATGCGCGCGCCCTCGTCGCGCTGGCCGTGTCGACCTACGGCCGCCTCGACGTCGCCTTCAACAACGCAGGCACCCTGGGCGAAGGCGGGGCCAGCACGGGCGTCACCGAAGCCGGCTGGGCCGACACGCTGGCGATCAACCTGACCGGCGCCTTCCTCGGCGCCAAGCACCAGATCGCGCAGATGCTCGAGAACGGCGGCGGCTCGGTGATCTTCACCTCCACCTTCGTCGGCCACACCTTCGCGTTTCCGGGCGTGGCCGCCTATGCGGCGAGCAAGTCGGGCCTGATCGGCCTGACTCAGGCGCTGGCCGCCGAATACGGCCCGCAAGGGGTGCGCGTCAACGCAATCTTGCCGGGCGCCGTCGACACCGACATGTACCGCGGCATGAACAACACCAAGGAGTCGCAGGCCTTCGTCACGAATCTCCATGCGCTCAAGCGCGTGGCGCGGCCGGAGGAGCTGGCTCGCTCCGTGCTCTACCTGGCCTCGGACGACTCGTCTTTCGTCACCGGTACCGCATCGCTGGTCGATGGCGGTGCATCCATCACCCGCACCTGATCGGAAAGCCCCCATGAAACCGTCCAGCCTCCTCGGCGCTCTGGCGCTCACCCTTGCGGCTCTTGCGATGCCGGCGCACGCGCAGGTCAAGCCCTATCCGGCCGGCTTCCGCACGCAGACCATCGACGCCGCGGAAGGCGCCCAACTGCACGTGCGCATCGGCGGCACTGGGCCGGCCGTGCTGCTGCTGCACGGCTTCGGAGACACCGGCGACATGTGGTCGCCGATGGCCGCCGCCCTGGCGCGCGACCACACGGTGGTGGTGCCCGACCTTCGCGGCATGGGCCTGTCGTCCAGGCCGCCAGGCGGCTACGACAAGCGCACGCAGGCGGCCGACATGCGGGCGGTGCTCGACACGCTGGGCATCGACAAGGCGGATGTGGTGGGCCACGACATCGGCACCATGGTGGCCTACGCCTACGCCGCCCGCTATCCGGACAAGACCACGCGCCTGGTCGTGATGGATGCACCCGTGCCCGGCATCGCGCCATGGGACGAGATCGTTCGCTCGCCCCCGCTGTGGCATTTCGACTTCGGCGGCGCCGACATGCTGCGGCTGGTGAAGGGGCGCGAGCGCATCTACCTCGACCGCTTCTGGAACGAGTTCGCCGGCGACCCGCGCAAGATCGACGAAGCCACGCGCGTGCACTACGCCAAGCTCTATGCACGCCCCGGGGCGATGCAGTCGGCCTTTGCGCAGTTCCTCTCGATCCGGCAGGACGCGAAGGACAACGCCGAGTCCGGAAAGACCAAGCTGGCGATGCCGGTGCTCGCCATCGGCGGCCAGAAGTCCTTCGGCGCGACGGAGGCGGTGGTGATGCGCAACGCCGCCACCGACGTGACCGAGCTGGTCGTCCCCGGCTCGGGCCACTGGCTGATGGAGGAAGCGCCTGAGAAGACCGTCAGCGCGGTGCAGGCCTTCCTCGCGCACTGAATCCGCATGCCCGTCCTTGACGCCCGGCAAACAAGACTAAAGTGCTTGCCGTGCGTGACAACAAGGACTCAGTGCATGTTGAAGCTGGATGGCATGGCCACCTTCGTGGCGGTCGCGGAGTCGGGCTCCCTCAGCGAGGCATCGCGACGACTGAATCTCTCCAAGTCGGTCGTCAGCGAGCGCCTCGCCGATCTTGAAAAGGAACTCGGCGTTCGGCTGCTGCACCGCTCGACGCGCAAGCTCACGCTCACCGAGGACGGCACCGCCTTCCTGGCGCGCGCCTCGGCCATCATGCGGGATGTCGAGGAGGCCGCCGCCGAGATGGCGCAGCGGCGCGGCACGCTGGTCGGGCCGCTGCGGATTTCCGCGCCGGTCACCTTCGGCCGCATGCACCTGGGTCCGGCGCTGTATCCGTTCATCGCGGCCCATCCCGGCGTCGAGCTGACGCTCGAGCTTGACGATCGGCGCGTCGATGCCGCATCGGACGGCTACGACGGCGTGGTTCGGCACGGGCCTCTCGTCGATTCGCGCCTGGTGGCGTGGACGCTGGCCCGCAGCCGTCGGGCGCTGGTCGCCTCGCCGGACTACATCGAGCAGCAAGGCCGGCCCTCCAGCGCCGAGGAGCTGCAGCGCCACCGAGGCGTCTTCTATACGAACCGTGGCGTGGCCGACTGGCAGTTCCGCCGCGATGGCGAGCTCGTGTCGGTGCGCGCGTCGCGCGCCCTGCGCGTGAACAACGGCGACATGATGCGCGACGCCTGCGAGGCGGGCCTGGGCATCGCGCTGCTGCCGACTTTCATCGTCGGAGAGTCCCTGCGTGCCGGCAGGCTGCTCGCGATCGACATCGGTCTTCCCTCGGAGGAAGAGTTCCTGTACGTGGCGCATCCGGAAGGCCGTTCGCCCTCGGCGAAGCTGCGGGCCATGACCGATGCGCTCAAGACCGCGTTCGGCGACCCGCCCTATTGGGATTCGGAGCGCTGAGGCATTGCAAGGCGGCGCCCTGCCCCTGCGACGCATCAGGGATGTCATGGGCAGGTCACCCACGGCGTCTAAACTAGGTCGTTTTCGGCGAAAGTCGAAAAGCGATTCGAAGTTAGAAACTGTTACCGAGTGAAGCGTATCAAGGGCGAAGTTGCCATCCCGTTCGTGCATCCGATCTATGTCCGATGCATCCTGGACTGCCTCAACAATCGGGGCGTGCGGCCCTCCGAGGTTCTTGCAAGTGCAGGCCTGGCCTGGCAGGACCTCTGCGACGGCAAGCCGTTGCTGGATTTCTCCGTGTTCCGGCGCTTCGTCGCGCACGCCATCAAGTGCAGCGGCGAGCCTGCGCTGGGCCTGATCGCAGGCTCCATGCTCCAGCCGTATCACAGCCCGGTGGGCATCGCGGCCGTGACGAGCGAAACGCTGGGGCAAAGCCTTCAGTTCGTGAGCGAAAACGCCAAGCTGATCTTCCGCAGCATGGACTTCCACATGGACAACGGACCTCGATGGAGCACCATCACGGTCAGCCCGTTGCGCCCATTGTGCGAGACGCATGTCTTCGTGATGCAGTCCATCGTCGGGGCGCACTGCCGGATGGTCGAGGCGATCCTGGGGCGCCCGGTCGACGAGCTCACGGTGGGGTTGCCGTACGCCCGTCCGGCGGGCACCGATGTGCCCTGTTTGCGCTTCGTCCGAAAGGTGGCGTTCGATCAGAAGTGCCTGACGCTTCAGCTGCCGACCCGGCTGCTTGCCGAGCGTTCGACCTCGGCCGACGAGAAGGCATTCCAGGCCGCGGCGCAGGACTGCCGAACCATGGAATCCGAACTCGGACACGTCGAGTTCATTCAGCGCGTCAAGCAGGCGCTGCTCGAACGCCTCACGACCAACCCCGAGCTGAGCGATCTGGCGCCGGACCTGGGTGTGTCCTCGCGGACCTTGGTGCGAAGGCTCGCGGATGCGGACCTCACCTACTCCGACATCAAGGATGGCCTGCGAAAGCAGCATGCCGCCTGGTATCTGGAACACACCGAGCTGTCGATCGAAGCCATCGCGTCGCAGCTGGGCTACAACGACCACACCAATTTCAGTCGCAAGTTCAAGGACTGGTATCGCGTCCCGCCGAGCAAGATGCGGCAGACCCTTCGAGGCAGCCAGCACTGAGAATCCGGACGCCCGAATCCGCCGTGTGCGGAGGACGGCAACTGGCTTGACCAGTCGCCGATGTCCTTGAAGCGCGGCCTATGTCGTCGCGCCGAAGCGGCCGACGACCTGTGGCCGGCCGCCGTGACCGGCGCCCAGCCGGACCTGGATGCGGCCCATCGAGAGAAGCGGCTTGCGCTCCGCGGCTCCCATGCTCTTCGGACCGGCCAGCGCGCCGGACCCGGCTCTGACCGAGAGGCTCCGGGGTGCGGTGTCGTCGTCGATGCCGCCCACGTACCCGATCGTTTCGTTGACGCGTGCGAGCATCTCGACGCAACTTTGTTTCAGATCGATGCCGCGCCGGGTCAGCAGGACCTTGCGGGTCGTGCGCTCGAGCAAAGGCTCTTCCAGCATGGCTTCGAGCCGCGCAATGCTCCTGCTCACGCTCGACTTGTGGATCTGCAATGCATCGGCAGCCGAGGAGAAGCTGCCGAGCGACGCGACATACGCAAAGATTCGGAGATCGTTGAGGTCGATCATCTTGTCTGCCATATGCCTGAATGGGGTACTGTTCTGCACTTGAGACTCTCCCTTGCCGATTCCTGAACCCGCCGCAGCGAGCCGATGAATGAAAGCAGGCTGCCCGACGTCTGTCGGGCAGCCTTCAGGGATCACCTGGTGATTCTGACTTGTGCGCTTGTCAGATCAGAACGAGTGACGGATGCCGAGGTCGTAGCCCGTCGAGCTCTTCGGGGTCAGCGTGCCGGTGAGGGTGTTGGTCGTCGTGTAGAACGACGGGCCGCCCACGGTCAGGTCGGCGCCGTTCTTGTTGTTGATGCGCGCCACCGTGGCGTACAGGGCCGTACGCTTCGAGAGGTTGTGCACATAGCCCAGGGCGAACTTGTCAGCCTTCGGGTCCGGACGGAAGCCGAACAGTTGGTTGATGTACGTGCCGGTGTCCTTGTAGTCCACTGCCGAGTACGAAACGCGGATCACGCCAGGACCGACGGGAACGGTTGCACCGAGCAGCCAGCCGTCAGCGCCGGGTTCACGGAAGCCGAACGGGTTGGTCGCGCCGGCAACGAAGTTGCTCGACGTGTCTTGCTTCTGCTTGGCGCTCGAATATTCACCGAACAGCTTGACCACGCCGAAGTCGTACGAAGCACCGAGGTTCCAGGTGTCGAGGTTGTTCGTGGTGCCGGCGTAGTAGTTCGACGCGAGGGTGCTTTGACCGTACGCGAGAGCCACGTCCAGGGGACCGTTGGCGTAACCGATGCGGCCGCCCCAGTAGCGACCAGCGCGCTCGTTGCCGGCCGTGTTCAGCAATGCCGGATTGTTCACGACGGCGGCGGCGCCCGGAGGGGTCAGGCCGGCCGGATCGTAGCTGGTCTTCTCGTTGAAGGCGTACATCACCTGGCCGTAGAAACCACCCAGGTTCGGCGGCAGGAAGAAGCCGACCGAGTTGCTGGCACGGGTGTAGGTCGTGTTCTGGGTGAAACCACCTTGCGAGATCACGCTGCCCGGATTGTTGTAGCCGTTGGCGGTCACGATCAGGTTGGTGCCCACGCCGTTGGCGCCGAACGGATCGAACACGGTGTCGTTCCAGTACGTCGGGGTGTAGTCACGACCGAGGCGAACTTCACCGAAAGCACCCGAGAGGCTCACGGTCGAACGACGCTGGAAGTTCAGGCCGCCGCCGCTTGCAGAACCGGTGCCGTCGTCATTGTTGATCGCGCCTTCGAGCCAGAAGCCGGCCGACAAGCCACCACCGAGGTCTTCCGTGCCACGGAAGCCCAGACGGCTGGAGTTGTAGCCAGAGTTGCGCAGAACCGTTTGGCTCTTCGTGACGTCCTGGCCCAGAGCGCCTTCAGACTTGTTCGAGAAGCCGCTGATGGTCGCGTCAACCACACCGAACAGCGTGACCGACGACTGAGCCGAGGCAATGCCGGCAACAGCCAGGGCAGCCAGGGCGACTAGAGATTTTTTCATTTCAAGTTTTCCAAGGATAAACATGGGGCTCCGGTGCGAAGGACTCACCGTGACTGGCACTTGTGTGCCCACCAGACCCCGGGCCAACCTCCTTTTGGGAAGTTGCCCCTATTGCATCCGAGCCGGTTCGCCGGGGCGGCCGGAGGTATGCAAAGTCAATCCAAAACTATGCAATGCCGACGCAGGAGTTCCCTGCGCCGTTGTGTGATTGCGACAAGGGGCTACTGCAGCTGCCGCACGATATCGAGCGCCTCTTCGATCCGCTCCACCGCATGGATCGTCAGCCCTTCGATCTCTTTCGCGCCCTTGCGTGGCGCATTCGCCTTGGGCACCACCGCCACGCTGAAGCCGAGCTTGGCCGCTTCGCGCAGGCGCTCCTGCCCGCGCGGCGCGGGCCGCACCTCGCCGGCCAGCCCCACTTCGCCGAAGGCGATGAAGCCCTTGGGCAGCGGCTTGCCGCGCAGGCTCGACGTGATCGCGAGCATCACCGCGAGGTCGGCCGCGGGCTCGCTGATGCGCACCCCGCCCACCGCGTTGACGAACACGTCCTGGTCCATGCAGGCCACGCCCGCATGCCGGTGCAGCACCGCCAGCAGCATCGCGAGGCGGTCGCGGTCCAGGCCCACCGACAGCCGGCGCGGGCTGGGCCCGCCGTCGTCGACCAGGGCCTGGATCTCGACCAGCATCGGCCGCGTGCCTTCCAGCGTGACCAGCACCACGCTGCCGGGCACCGGCTCGGCATGCTGGCTCAGGAAGATCGCGCTCGGGTTCGCCACGCCCTTCAGGCCGCGCTCGGTCATCGCGAAGACGCCGATCTCGTTGACCGCGCCGAAGCGGTTCTTGATGGCCCGCACCAGGCGGAAGCTCGAATGCGTGTCGCCCTCGAAGTACAGCACCGTGTCGACCATGTGCTCCAGCACGCGCGGGCCGGCCAGCGCGCCTTCCTTGGTGACGTGGCCCACCAGCACGATCGCGGTGCCGCTGGCCTTGGCAAAGCGCGTGAGGTGCGCGGCGCACTCGCGCACCTGGGCCACCGACCCCGGGGCCGAGGTGAGCTGGTCGGAGTACACGGTCTGGATCGAGTCGATGACCGCGATCGCCGGGCGGTGCGCGTCCAGCGTGGCGATGATCTTCTCCAGCTGGATCTCGGCCAGCACCTGCACCTGCGAATGCTCCAGGCCCAGCCGGCGCGAGCGCAAGGCCACCTGGGCGCCGCTCTCCTCGCCCGTGACGTAGAGCGCGTTGCGCCCGGCGTGCTGCAGCGCATCGACCGCCTGCAGCAGCAGGGTGGACTTGCCGATGCCCGGGTCGCCGCCGATCAGCGTCACGCCGCCGTCGACGATGCCGCCGCCCAGCACGCGGTCGAGTTCGTCGATGCCGGTGGGCGCGCGCGCGATGTCGGTGGCCTCGATTTCAGACAGGGTCGCGAGTTCGGCCGAGCCGGCCAGCGACGAGAACTGGGTGCCGAAGCGGTTGTTGGCAGTGCCGCCCGCGGGGCCGGCAACCTGCTCGATCAATGTGTTCCAGGCGCCGCAGCTCGGGCATTTGCCGAGCCACTTGGGGCTGGTGCCGCCGCATTCGCTGCAGACGTAGAGGGTTTTTTCCTTGGCCATGGGGGGTGAGTGTAGGAGGGGCGGTGTGGCGCCCGTCGCAGCCCACTCGACAAAGGAATCGGGAGAGACGGCTGAGGCACAGGCCGCATTCCATCGAGAAATCCTGTCATCCCAAAGCCGACAACGCCTGCGTTCCCATAAGACATGCCTGAACTTTTTCATTCGAGGCCAAAGCTGCGCTTCAGAAGCAGATCATCTGCGCCGACGGACTGTTCGGGCAGGTCGACTGCCATCGACGCATTAAAGCAAGGAGACAAAAAAAAATGATGAGAAAGATGATCGTGGTCGGCGACCCACCGGCGCCGGGCGGCGCCGTGCTGCCCTACAGCAGCCGCGAGTACACCCTTCATGGCCATCAGGTCGCCTTGATCGGGGGGCGAGCCTATTGCGAGGGCTGCAACAGCGTGGGCATCATCGCGAAGGCAGGCGGTCCCCGCCGCATCGAGTTCATTTCCGAAGTGGCCCTGGAGGGCGATGTGGTGCTCTGCCATTGCCCCATTCCCCCGCCGCTCATCGCGACGCTTGTGCACACCTCGTGGGTCGACGACATGGGTGGTGGTACTGGCGATCTGGAGCCACACATGCTTGTGCCGGGATGGCTGAGGGCGGACAGGTCCACATTGGCCGCAAGCAAGAAGTTGGTTGACTCGGAGGTGACGCATCCACCCGAGGCTGAGCAGACGGAGAACATCTGTCCCAATATGACCAACAGGGAGTTTTGCACTCTGGTTATGGAATTGCGCGACAAGGCCGTCCAGATGATTGAAGTGCGGCTGAAAGACTTGGAGAAATGGACCAAGCCCGAGCAGCAACGCGTTATCCAGTGGTTTGAATCGAACGACGAACAAATCCGACAGCATCTTCAAACAGGCTTAGCGGCATGCGCCCGTGTCTTGAAGGGCCTCACCTGCGACAACTTTGTACGCTATTCGGAACAACTCATGCGCAACGTTGGATGTACGCCGTCAGGAAATTCACATGGCCTTGTCGCGGAAGTCTGCAAACCAGACATCAAAACGCACACCATCGGCATTGCTGTCGAGTTCTGCACCATTCCCCACATCGCCTATACGACCGACTCCCAAGTGGGAACGCTCATTCACGAGGTGACGCGCTTCGACGACACCTTTTCCTCGAACGACACGGTCTATCGCATGCGCGAGAGTCTCGCCTTGGCCTCGCAACCTATCGAAGCACGCAACAATGCGGACAGCATCACAGGGTACGTTCTCTATGCGCACTAGGACGATTGCACTTGCGCTCGCACTGGTATTGGCCGGCAACCACGCTCAAGCGTGCAAACGCGTGATTCAGATCACCCTCGATTTCCCGAAGAACTCCTCACAGCTCGAAAGGGCGCAGATTGTGCGGCTAGCGAACTGGCTCGGCGAGGCTCGGGGCTGGTTCGAGTATGGAGATGCAGACGTTGAAGGCGCCGCCAACAGCGAGATTCAGGGCAGCAAGGAACTGGCAAGGCGCAGGGCCGAAGTGGCGACCCACGCATTGAGCAGTCTTTACGAGGGTTTGCCGATCCACTCCAGCTCGCACGTCTATTCGACGGTGGATCTTCGCTCAAATGGGGACTACGCCGTCGTCCAATTGAATCCGTCAAATGCGCCGGACTGCAACCCTGTGCCGATCCCTGGTTTCAACCGCTGAGCGCGGCGCTTGCTCACATCGAACTGGGGAGATGAGAACCAGGGCTGACCGGTTCTGCCAGGGCATGGGCCCGAATAGGAAGGTTGAAGCGTTCAGGGCACTACGCCACACGCACGCGCGCCCGCCTCATCTCTCCCGCCGTCGCCCGCCGCGATCTCCGTGTCGCGGAATCCAGTACCCCAGCGTTCCCGCCGCCGCCAGGGCGATCAGCCCGGTGACGGCGATGCCCGAGGCCAGGGACAGGCTGGCCGCCAGGAAAGAAAGCAGTGCCGGGCCACAGGAGGAGCCGATGTCGGACATCAGGCGCCACACGCCGAGGAAGTGCGCGCGCCCGTGGCGCGGCGAATGGTCGGCGCCGATGGTCATGATGATCCCCGAGCCGATGCCGTTGCCGAAGCCGATGGCCAGTGCCGCGAGCAACAGCGTGAAGGTCCCGGTCGTCAGGGGCATCAGCAGCATCGCCAGCCCCATGATCAGCATCGACGGCACCGCCACCCAGGCCCGGCCCTTCAGGTCCATCACCTTGCCGGCCGGGTAGAAGACCAGCATGTCGATACCGCCGGCCAAGCCGTAGATCAGGGAGGCCACCGAGGGCGCCAGCGCGAGGTGGTCGGCCCACAGCGGAATCACGGCCTGGCGCGAGGCCCGCACCGCGCTGATCAGCACCACGCCGATGCCCAGCGTCAGGAACACGTGCTTGTGGTCGCGCAGCGTCGAGATGATGGTCGGCGCGGCGGGCGCGACATGCCCGGGCGGCAGCGGCGGCGCCTCCAGGTCGGGAATGCGCGCGCCCACGATCGCCGCCCCCATGGCACCGACGAAGCCGACCACGTAGGCCGCGGACAGGCCGAAGGAATGCACCGCAGCGGCCGCGAGAAAGGGGCCCAGGAACATGCCGATGCGCATCACGCCACCCAGCGTCGACAGCGCGCGCGCACGGTAGGCGATGGGCACCGCCTCGGTCATGTAGCTCTGGCGTGCCAGGTTGTAGACGGCCTGCGACATGCCGACCATGAAGCAGCCCGCGGCGAACAGGCCCAGGTGCGACGTCCACACGCACAGCGCCATGCCGAGCGCGCTCCACACGCCCGCCGCGACGATGGCCCAGCGCTCGCCCCAGCGCATCGTGATGAACGACGCCGGGATGTTGTTGAGCAGCGATCCGATGCCGATCAGCGCGACCATCAGCGCCGCCATCGGCACCGAGGCCCCCAGATCGCGTGCCGTGAGCGGCACGATCGGCAGGATGGCGCCTTCGCCGATGCCGAACAGCAGCGAGGGGCCGAAGACCGGCACGGCGATGCGCCGCAGGGAAAACGACGAGGAGGACGTGGAGGTCGGGGTCGGAACGGCAGGCGGGGATGACATGCGCGGAAGGATTCGGGTGGGTCGCCCCGGGCCGGCCGGCGGACAAAGGCACGGCATTGTCTCGCCGATGCGGGATGTCTGCAGGACTGCGGGCGCGTGCCCCCGCCGCACGGTCTACGCCAGCACCCGCCTGTCGAGTGGGGGTTGGTGTAGGGAGGCTGGGCGCGCCGGCCGGCAGGCGATAGGTACAAACCCAGGCGAGACGCCAACGCCCAGGACGCCTATCGTTCTCCCACGCCGAATCTGCCAGGGGCAAGAGGATGACCGCTGTATCACAGCGACCGAACGCGGCTGGGTCAGCGCTGCCGCGACCGGTTCATTCCCGCTGACGCCACTCGTTTCGAGGAGCATCGTCATGAACGGTTTCATGCTGATCAGGCACAAGGTCAAGGACTTCACCGTCTGGAAGGCGGGCTATGACGCCCACGCGCCCAAGCGCGACGAGGCAGGGCTCACCGAGCAATACCTGCTGCGCGGCGTCGATGACGCCAACGAGGTCGTGATGCTGTTCGAGGCGCAGGACATCGCCCGAGCCAAGGCGTTCGCCGAATCCGCGGATCTGCGCGAGGCGATGCAGGCCGTCGGGGTGGTCGGCAAGCCGGACATCTGCTTCCTCAACCGCTGAGCCGATACGCCCGGAGCCACAAGGACCTCGACATGACCAGCACCCTCACGCTCGTGATCTACATGGCCATCCTGACCTGGCTCACCGTGCTCCTCGCGAGCCTCATCCGGGTCAAGGGCTGGACGCCGTCCGGCACCCTGATGGCGCTGGGCAACCGCGACAAGCTGCCCGAGGCCACGCCCTTCGCAGGGCGCGCCGAGCGCGCAGCCCGCAACACGCTCGAGAACTTCGTGCTGTTCGCCGCGATCGCGCTGGTGGCGCATGCAGCGGGCGCGACCAGCCCGAGGATCGCCACGGGCGCGCAGATCTTCTTCTGGGCCCGGGTGCTGTACGTCCCCGTCTACTGCGCCGGCATCACCTATCTGCGCACGGCGATCTGGGTGGTCAGCATCGTGGGGCTGGGGATGATGATTTCCGGCATCTTGTAGCTGGGATCCGCCACGCATCGTTGAAGCGATGCGCCCATCCGTGCGAAGGGGACCGCGATGAACACCACGTCTTCGACCTTCGTCGCCAGCGACGGCGATGCCTACGAAAAGCTGATGGGCCGCTGGAGCCGCCAGCTCGCCCTGCCCTTCCTGGACTTCGTCGGCACCGCGGATGGCGACCGGGTGCTCGATGTCGGCTGCGGCACGGGCCACCTGGCCTTTGCCGTGACCCGCCGCACCGGCGCCGGCGAAGTGCGCGGCGTGGACCTCGCCGAGCCCTACATCGCGCATGCCAGGCGCCACAACCAGGATCCGCGCATCGTCTTCGAGGTGGCCGACGCCTGCGCGCTGCCCTTCCCCGACCGCAGCTTCGACCGCGTGCTCTCGCTGCTGCTGCTGCACTTCGTGCCCGACGCGGACAAGGCGATTGCCGAGATGCGGCGGGTCGCCAAGCCCGGGAGCGTGGTCGGCGCGACCGTGTGGGACGTGCGTGGCGGCTTCGTTTCCAACCGCATGTTCTTCGACACCGCCGCCGCGCTCGACCCGGCAGCGCGGGAGCGGCGCGCCCGCAACTTCACGCGGCCGATGACGCGGCCCGGCGAACTGGCCCGGGCGTGGCGCGCCGCCGGCTTCAAGGGCGTCGACGAGACGACGCTCAGCATCCGGATGGAGTTCGCTTCATTCGCGGACTACTGGGCGCCCTTCGAGGGCAAGGACGGCCCCGGTGCGGAATACATCGCCACGCTGGGCGAGGAAGCGCACGCCCGGCTGCGCGAAGCCGTCGAGTCCGCCTATCTCGACGGCGACGCGGACGGCCCGCGCTCCTATGCGGCGCTGGCCTGGGCCGTCAAGGGCAAGGCGCCTGCCTAGGCTCTCATCGCTGAAAGGGTTTACCCGCAGGCTTGCCCACTTGACCCAATCATTTAATATATTAAATAATTCGGGCCGACATGAGCACTTCCTTCTCCCACCGCAATTTGCCGCGCCTGCTGCTGCAGGCCCGCGAGGCCGTCATGGGCCACACGCGGCCCAGCCTGCGCGAGCATTCGCTGTCCGACCAGCAATGGCGCGTGCTGCGCGTGCTCGGCGAACACGGCGCGGTCGAAACCGGCCGCGTGGCGCGCGAGGCCTTCATCCTCGGGCCGAGCCTGACCGGCGTGCTGGCGCGCATGGAGCGCGACGAGCTCATCACGCGCAGCCGCGACCCCGAGGACCAGCGTCGCACCGTGGTCGAGGCCACGGCGCACGGGCGCCGGCTGGTGAAGAAGCTCTCGACCAGCATCGAAGCCCACTACGCGTGGATGGAAGAGGCGATGGGCAAACAGAAGCTCGCCCAGATCTATGCCTTGCTCGACGAACTCATCGCACTGGAGCAACCACAACCATGAGCTACACCCCCACAGGCACCGTCTACGGCGTGCTGCTGAACTTCCGCGCGGAGTTCGACGCCCTGGCGCCGCAGATGAGCCAGCCGCCGTACCAGGCACCGCCGAAGGCGCCGGTGCTCTACGTCAAGACTGCCAACACCTGGAGCCCGCATGGCAGCACGATCACCGTGCCGGCGCAGGTGGCCGAGGTGGAGGTCGGCGCCACCATCGCGATGGTGATCGGCGTCGACAACGACGTCGAGGGCTTCGTGCTGATGAACGACCTGTCGATCCCGCATGCGAGCTTCTTCCGCCCGCCGGTCAAGTTCAAGTGCGTCGACGGCTTCCTGGGCATCGGCCCGGCGATGCGCGACGCGCAGGAGGTGGCCGACCCGGCGCAGTTCAAGCTCGAAGTGCGCATCAACGGCGAGCTGCGCCAGTCGGTCGACTTCTCGCAGACGGTGCGCAGCGCCGCGCAGCTGCTGGCCGAGGTCGGCGACTTCATGACGCTGGCGCACGGCGAGGTGCTGATGCTCGGCTGCGACGCCGGCCGCCCGCTGGCGCGTCCCGGCGACCGCATCGAGATCAGTGCGCCGGGCTTCGAGACCCTGGTCAACACGCTGGTGAAGGAGCAAGCATGAAGCGCGCACGCATCCTGTTCGAAGGCGCGGTGCACGAGGCCGTCGAGGCCGATGGCCAGCTGCGCCTGGCCGATGGGCGGCTGCTGCAGGCCGATGCCGTGTCGTGGCTGCCGCCGCTGGCGCCGGTGCCGCGCCCGCGCACCATCCTCGCGCTGGGCCTCAACTACGCCGACCATGCCAAGGAGCTGGCGTTCAAGGCCCCCGAGGAGCCGCTGGTGTTCGTCAAGGGCGAGAGCACGCTGACCGGCCATCGCCACCTGACCTACCGCCCGGCCGACGTGCAGTTCATGCACTACGAATGCGAGCTCGCGATCGTGATCGGCAAGACCGCGAAGAAGGTCAGGCGCGACGATGCCTACGACTTCATCGGCGGCTACACGGTGGCCAACGACTACGCGATCCGCGACTACCTCGAGAACTGGTACCGCCCCAACCTGCGCGTGAAGAACCGCGACACCTGCACGCCGATCGGCCCCTGGCTGGTCGACGCCAGGGATGTGGCCGATCCGATGGCGCTGGCGCTGCAGACCACGGTCAACGGCAAGCTCACGCAGTCGGGCAACACGAAGGACATGATCTTCGACGCACCCTTCCTGATCGAGTACTTCAGCAGCTTCATGACCTTGTCGCCCGGCGACCTGATCCTCACGGGCACGCCCGACGGCGTGGTCGACTGCCGCCCCGGCGACGTGGTCGTGACCGAGATCGCGCAGATCGGCGCGCTCATCAACACCATTGCCGCGGGCTGAGCGGCGAAGCAAACGGAGACCCTATGAAGAAGATGATCAAGCTCGCGGCCGCCATGGCCGCGCTGGCCGCGTCGGTGGTGGCGTTCGATGCGCCGGCACAGTCCTTCCCGACCAAGCCCGTGCGCTGGGTGGTCGGCTATCCGGCCGGCGGCGGCACCGACTTTCTCGCCCGCACGGCGGGGGCCCAGCTGTCGCAGCAGATCGGCCAGCCGGTGCTGGTCGACAACCGCCCCGGGGCCAGCGCCATCATCGCCTCCGAGAACGTGGCGCGTTCGCCGGGCGACGGCTACACGGTGTTCTCGGCCGACAACGGCGTGCTGGTCTACAACCCGGTGCTCTACAAGAAGCTGCCCTACGACGCCGAGAAGGATTTCGTCGCGCTCGGCATGATGGGCCGCTCGCCGCTGATCCTCACGGCCGCGCCGGGCGCGGGCTTCGCCGATGCCAAGGCGCTGATCGCCGCGCTCAAGGCGGCGCCGGGCAAGTACAGCGTGGCGACGCCGGGCGCCGGCAGCCCGCACCACCTGGCACTGGAGCTGTTCCAGCGCGAGGCCGGCGTGCAGCTGCTACACGTGCCCTACAAGGGCGGCGCCCCGGCGCTGCAGGACCTGATGGGCGGCCAGGTGCCGCTGATGATGCTCGACCTGCCCAGCGGCATCAGCGCCGTCAAGGCCGGCAAGGTGGTGCCGCTGCTCGCGATGTCCGGCGAGCGCGTGCCGCAACTGCCCCAGGTGCCGACGGCCAAGGAACTCGGCCTTGCCGGGGTCGAGGCCTACACCTGGCAAGGCCTGGTGGCGCCCGCCGCCACGCCGAAGGACATCCAGCAGAAGCTCGGCACCGACCTGCTGAAGGCCATGAACGACCCTGGCGTGCGCCAGAAGCTCTTCGACGCCGGCTGGGAAACGCGCCCCACCGACGCCGCCGAGATGAACCGCTATGTGCAGTCGGAGCGCAAGAAATGGCAGGCGCTGATCGCCTCGCGCGAGATCCGGCTCGACTGACCCCCGAAGGACACCCCATGCAGATCGACCACCTCATCAACGGCAAATCCGTCGCCGGCCGCGACTACTTCCAGACCGTCAACCCCGCCACCCAGGAAGTGCTGGCCGAGGTCGCCTCGGGCGGCGAGGCCGAGGTGAATGCGGCCGTGGCCGCTGCCAAGGAAGCCTTTCCGAAGTGGGCCGGCCTGCCCGCGCCCGAACGCGCCAGGCTGATCCGCAAGCTCGGCGACCTGATCGCCGCGCACGTGCCCGAGATCGCGCAGACCGAGACCAACGACTGCGGCCAGGTCATCGCGCAGACCGGCAAGCAGCTGGTGCCGCGCGCGGCCGACAACTTCTACTACTTCGCCGAGATGTGCACGCGCGTCGACGGCCACACCTACCCGACGCCCACGCACCTGAACTACACGCTGTTCCATCCGGTGGGCGTGTGCGCGCTGATCTCGCCGTGGAACGTGCCCTTCATGACCGCCACCTGGAAGGTCGCGCCCTGCCTGGCCTTCGGCAACACGGCGGTGCTCAAGATGAGCGAGCTGTCGCCGCTGACGGCCGCGCGCCTGGGCGAGCTGGCGCTCGAGGCCGGCATTCCGGCGGGCGTGCTGAACCTGGTGCACGGCTACGGCAAGGAAGCCGGCGAGCCGCTGGTGGCGCACCCGGATGTGCGCGCCATCTCGTTCACCGGATCGACCGCCACGGGCAACCGCATCGTGAAGAGCGCGGGCCTCAAGAAGTTCAGCATGGAGCTCGGCGGCAAGAGCCCGTTCGTGATCTTCGACGACGCCGACCTCGACCGCGCGCTCGATGCGGCGATCTTCATGATCTTCAGCAACAACGGCGAGCGCTGCACGGCGGGCTCGCGCATCCTGGTGCAGCAGTCGATCTATGCCGACTTCGCCGCGAAGTTCGCCGAGCGCGCGAAGCGCATCACGGTCGGCGATCCGCTCGACGAGAAGACCATCGTCGGGCCGATGATCTCGCAGGCCCACCTGGCCAAGGTGCGCAGCTACATCGAGCTGGGGCCGAAGGAAGGCGCCACGCTGCTGTGCGGCGGCCTCGGCGCGCCCGAGCTGCCGGAGCGCGTCCGGCGCGGCAACTACGTGCTGCCCACCGTGTTCGCCGACGTCGACAACCGCATGAAGATCGCGCAGGACGAGATCTTCGGCCCGGTCGCTTGCCTGATTCCGTTCAAGGACGAGGCCGATGCGATCCGCCTCGCCAACGACATCGCCTACGGACTGTCGAGCTACGTGTGGACCGAGAACATCGGCCGTGCGCACCGCGTCGCCGCGGCGGTGGAAGCCGGCATGTGCTTCGTCAACAGCCAGAACGTGCGCGACCTGCGCCAGCCCTTCGGCGGCACCAAGGCCTCGGGCACGGGGCGCGAAGGCGGCACCTGGAGCTACGAGGTCTTCTGCGAACCGAAGAACGTGGCGGTGTCGCTCGGCTCGCATCACATTCCGCATTGGGGGGTCTGACCATGGGAACGCTCGCCCTCGCCGCCAAGATCACGCACGTGCCCTCGCTCTACCTGAGCGAGCTGGACGGCCCGCGCAAGGGCAGCCGGCAGGCCGCCATCGACGGTCTCAAGGAGATCGGCCGCCGCTGCCGCGCACTGGGCGTCGACACCATCGTGGTCTTCGACACCCACTGGCTGGTGAACGCGAGCTACCACCTCAATTGCGCGCCGCATTTCAAGGGCGTCTACACCAGCAACGAGCTGCCGCACTTCATCAGCAACATGCCCTACGAGATGCCCGGCAATCCGGAACTCGGCAAGCTGCTCGCGAAGACATGCAACGAATGGGGCGTGGAGACGCTGGCGCACGACGCCACCACGCTCGGTCCGGAATACGGCACGCTGGTCCCGATGCGCTACATGAACGAGGACCTGCACTTCAAGGCGATCTGCGTCTCGGCCCTGTGCACCAGCCACTACCTGAACGACAGCGCCCGCCTGGGCTGGGCCATGCGCCGTGCGGTGGAGGACCACTACGACGGCACCGTGGCCTTCCTGGCCAGCGGATCGCTGTCGCATCGCTTTGCGCAGAACGGCCTGGCGCCGCAGTTCGCCGACCGCGTCTGGAGCCCGCTGCTGGAGCGCATGGACCACGAGGTGGTGCGGATGTGGGAACACGGCGAGTGGTCCGACTTCTGCGCGATGCTGCCGGAGTACGCAGCCAAGGGCCACGGCGAGGGGTTCATGCACGACACGGCCATGGTGCTCGGCGCCCTCGGCTGGTCGGCCTACGACGGCAAAGCGGAGGTGATCACGCCCTACTTCGGATCTTCCGCCACCGGCCAGATCAATGCGCTCTTCCCGGTCACGCCGCAGGATGGCCACGCGATCCCGAACGCGCAGGCGTCGAGCGCCGAGGGATTCCAGAGCGTGACGCGCCTTTGATCCGTTGACCCTGCCGCCCCGGAGAACCGCATGCCGCACCTCGTGATCCTCTACACGCCCAACATCGAGGGCGAGACCGACATGTCGGCGCTGTGCCGCTCGCTGGCCGACTGCATGCTCGCGCAGCGCGACGACGAGGGCAGGCAGGTCTACCCGACCGGCGGCACGCGCGTGCTGGCCTACCCGGCCGCCCACTACGCGGTGGCCGACGGCCGCGCCGACTACGCCTTCGTGTACCTCAATGTACGCATGGGCTCGGGGCGCTCGGCTTCCGTGCAGAAGCGCGTCGGCGATGCGCTGCTGGCCGTGACCCAGGCGCACTTCGCGCCGATCTTCGATGCGCGCCACATCGGCATCACGCTGCAGATCGACGAGAGCCCGGGCCAGGTCTACGACAGCAAGCACAGCAACCTGCATCCTCTCTTCAACAAGGCCTGAACCATGCTCGACACCCATCTCATCCGGCAACTGGCCGCCGAACTCAACGAGAGCGAGAAGTCGCGCGTGCAGGTCGAGCACTTCTCGAAGCGCTACCCCGAAATGACGATCGAGGACGGCTATGCGATCTCGCGCGAATGGGTCAGGACCAAGATCTCCGAGGGGCGCATCGTCAAGGGCCACAAGATCGGCCTGACCTCGCGCGCGATGCAGCAGGCCAGCCAGATCGACGAGCCCGACTACGGCACCCTGCTCGACGACATGTTCTTCGACCAGGGCGGTGACATCCCGTTCACGCGCTTCATCGCGCCGCGGGTCGAGGTCGAGCTGGCCTTCGTGCTCGGCAAGCGGCTGCAGGGGCCGAAGGTGACGATCTTCGACGTGCTCGCGGCCACCGACTACGTGGTGCCGGCGATCGAGATCATCGATTCGCGCATCGAGCAGTTCGACCGCCACACCAAGCAGATGCGCCGCGTGTTCGACACCATCTCCGACAACGCGGCCAATGCCGGCATCGTGACCGGCGGCCGCCCCGTGAAGCCCGACGCGGTCGACCTGCGCTGGGTCAGCGCCCTGCTGTACAAGAACGGCGTGATCGAGGAATCGGGCGTGGCCGCCGCGGTGCTCAACCATCCGGCCACCGGCGTGGCCTGGCTCGCCAACAAGCTGGCGCCATGGGACGAATGCCTGGAGGCCGGCGAGATCGTGCTCGGCGGCTCGTTCACGCGGCCGACCGCGGCATTGCCCGGCGACACCTTCCATGCGGACTACGGCCCGCTGGGCACCATTTCCTTCCGCTTCGCCTGAAAGAAATTCAATGACCACCACCCCCCCGAATCCGTTCAAGCAGGCCCTGATCGACAAGCGCGCCCAGATCGGCCTCTGGCTCGGCCTGGCCGATGCCTACAGCGCCGAGATCTGCGCCGGCGCCGGCTTCGACTGGCTGCTGATCGACGGCGAGCATTCGCCCAACGGCCTGCAGAGCATCCTGCAGCAGGCGCAGGCGATCGCCGCCTATCCGGGCGTGAACGCGATCGCGCGCGTGCCGCTGGGCCACGGCGACGCCGGCACGGCGCTGATCAAGCAGTACCTCGACCTCGGCCTGCAGACGCTGCTGGTCCCGATGGTCGACACGCCCGCGCAGGCCCAGGCCATCGTGCGCGCGATGCGCTATCCGCCCGAAGGCATGCGCGGCATGGGCGGGGCGCGCGCCTCGCGCTGGGGCCGCTACCCGGGCTATGCCAAGGACGCCAACGACCGCGTCTGCCTGCTGGTGCAGGCCGAGTCGCGCGAGGCGCTGGCCAACCTGGACGCGATCGCGGCGATCGACGGCGTCGACGGCATCTTCATCGGGCCGGCCGACCTGTCGGCCTCGATGGGCCACGTGGGCGACTCCGACCACCCCGAGGTGCAGGCGGCGATCGAGGACGCCATCGCGCGCATCCAGCGCGCCGGCAAGGCCGCGGGCATCCTGACGCCCAACGAGGCGCTGGCACGCAAGTACCTGGCGCTGGGCGCGAGCTTCGTCGCCGTCGGCCTCGACACCAACCTGCTGGTGCGCAGCACCAGCGCGCTGGCGGCCAGCTTCAAGGGCGCCGCCAAGCCCGCGGCGGCCGGGGGCACCTACTGACCGACGGACGATCGATGCGAGAACTTCCGGATTGAAAACGTGAGGTAAACGCGGGTGTCAGGCGGCACGGGTTGCGGGAAGAATACGCCCTCAGCGCGCGGCCTGGCCACCAGGGCGCCGCGGCCCTCTCCGGCGCCGCCATCCCGGTGGCGCGACGAGTTCCCAAGCAAGCAAGCAAGCATCCATCCATCCCGAGGAGACATCGAATGACCATCACCCGCCGCCATCTGCTGCAGACCACCAGCGCCTCGGCGCTGCTCGCGAGCCTGGGCCAGCACGCCTTCGCGCAGGCGCAAGCCTTTCCGTTCGAGACCGCGCGCCTGATCACCGGTTTCGCGGCCGGCGGCACCTCCGACACGACCTGCCGTCGCGTCGCGACCCGGCTGCAGCCCGACTACGGCCGGGCCGTGGTGGTCGAGAACCGCACCGGTGCCGGCGGCCAGATCGCAGTGACCTACGTCAAGAGCCAGCCGGCCGACGGCGCCACGATCCTGCAGACGCCGACCTCGATCCTCACGATCTATCCGCACATCTACAAGAAGCTGCCGTACGACCCGCTGGTCGACCTGACGCCGGTCACGCTGGCCTGCGTGTTCGACTTCGGCTTCGCGGTCGGCCCGGCCGTGCCGCTGTCGGTCAAGACGGTGCCCGAATTCCTGGCCTGGGCCAAGACCCATCCCGAAGGCGCCAACTTCGGCTCGCCGGCGGCCGGATCGACGCCGCACTTCATCGGCGCGCTGCTCGGCAAGAGCGCGGGCGTGGACCTGAAGCACGCGGCCTACCGCGGCACCCAGCCGGCGATGCTCGACCTGCTGGGCGGCAACATCGCGGCGGTGTCGGGCCCGATCGGCGACATCACGCAGCACCTGCCCACGGGCAAGATCCGCATCCTCGGCGTGTCCGGCGCCAAGCGCAGCCGCTTCGCCCCCGACGTGCCGACCTTCGAGGAGCAGGGCATCAAGGACATGACACACAGCGAATGGTTCGCCTTCCTGCTGCCGGCCAAGGCCTCGCCCGAAGTGGTGAACCGCGCCAACGCCGCCTTCAGGACCGCGCTGGCGCAAAAGGACGTGATCGACGGCCTGGCGGGCTTCGGCCTGGAGGCGATGTCCTCGACGCCCGCCGAGCTGACGGAACTGATCAAGAAAGACACCGCCAAGTGGGCGCCGATCGTCAAGCAGGTCGGCTTCACCGCGGAAAACTGATCACTGACTCACCCCCAGGTTGGCTCACTTCGTGTAGCCGCCCACCCCCTCGCCGGGGGCAATACCAGCGGCCCGGCAAAGCCGGTTCCGCGGTATTCCTGGAAGGGGACTGGGGCGTAATGAATTACTTGAAGGAAATGCCGTGAACACACTCGCCACCCCGACGCCCTCGGCGCTGGTGCATCCCGCGATCCACCCCGACGAGCGCGCCGCAAGGCTGGAGCTCGCCGCCTGCTACCGCGTGTTCGCGATGCTGGGCTGGACCGAGATGATCTACAACCACATCACGGTGCGGCTGCCCGACAGCGTGACCGGTGGCGAGAAGCAGTTCCTGATCAATCCCTTCGGCCTGCACTACAGCGAGGTCACGGCCAGCAACCTGGTCAAGATCGACCTGCAGGGCAAGGTGCTCGACGGCTCGACCTACCCGGTCAATCCGGCCGGCTTCACGGTGCATGCCGCCATCCACGACGGATTGCCCGGCGCACATTGCGTGATGCACACCCACACCACCGCCGGCGTGGCGGTGGCCTGCGTGCAGGGCGGCCTGCAGCAGACCAATTTCTATACCGCGCAGTTGCACGGCATGGTGGCCTACCATGAGTTCGAGGGCATCACCATTCACGCCGACGAGGGTCCGCGCCTGCTCAGGAGCATGGGCGACCGGCAGGCGGTGATCCTTCGCAACCACGGCCTGCTGGCCTGGGGCCAGACGCTGCCGCAGACCTTCGCGATCCTCTGGACGCTGCAGCGCGCCTGCGAGATCCAGCTGGCGACTCTCTCGATGGGGCCGGCGATCCCGGTCGCCGAAGAGATCGCGCAGCGCTGCACGCGCGATGCGCTGCAATTCAATCCGGCGCACGGCGCCGGCAAGGATGTGTTCGACGCCCTGGTGCGCCAGGTCGACCGCATCGACTCCACGTACACGCAATAACCCCCAGGTTGGCCCACTTCGTGTGGCCGCCCACCCCCTTGCAGGGGGCAATACCAGCGGCCCGGCAAAGCCGGTTCCGCGGTATTCCTGGAATGGGGCAAGGTGTGCCCCGACCGAAGATCAAAGGAGCATCCCTCAATGAAAGTGTGCATCTACGGCGCCGGCGCGATCGGCGGCTGGATCGGCTCGAAGCTCGCGCAGGCGGGCTCGACCATCGACGTGGTGGCGCGCGGCGCCACGCTGGAAGCCCTGAAGCGCGACGGGCTGGTGCTGGCGAGCGGCGACACGCGCGTGGCGGTGCCGGTCAACGCCAGCGAAGACCCGAAGACGCTCGGCGTGCAGGACCTCGTGATCGTGGCCGTGAAGGCGCCGGCGCTGCCCGCGGTGGCGCAGCAGATCGCGCCGCTGCTGGGCCCGGACACCATCGTGCTCACGGCCATGAACGGCGTGCCGTGGTGGTTCCTTCAGGGTGGCTTCGGCGGCCCGCTGGCCGGCGCGCAGCTCGAGGCCGTGGACCCGGGCGGCCGCATCGACGCCGCGATCCCCGCCAGGCACGTGATCGGCTGCGTGGTGCACGCGAGCTGCTCGCTCGACGCGCCCGGCGTGGTGCGGCATCACTTCGGCAACGGCCTGATCATCGGCGAGCCCTCGGGCGAGGCGACTCCGCGCGCGAAGGCGCTGCTCGACCTGCTGGCGGGCACGGGCATCGACACCCAGCTCTCGCCGCAGATCCAGAAGGACGTCTGGTACAAGCTCTGGGGCAACATGACGGTCAACCCGATCAGCGCGCTGACCGGCGCCACCACCGACCTCATCCTCAACGACGACCTGGTGCGCGGCTTCATCTCCACGATCATGCTGGAGGCCAAGGAGATCGGCGCGCGCATCGGCGTGCCGATCGCCGACAGCCCCGAGGACCGGCACGCCATCACCCGCAAGCTCGGCGCCTTCAAGACCTCGATGCTGCAGGACGTGGAGGCCCACCGCGCGGTCGAGCTCGACGCGCTGGTGACCGCGGTGCGCGAGCTGGGCCAGCGCGCCGGCGTGGCGACGCCGTTCACCGATGCGCTACTGGGGCTGGCGCGGCTGCGGACGCGGCAGTTGGGGTTGTACTGAGCGCCGGCCTCAGCGCCCCATCAGCGCCCGCACCGCCGCCGGCAGCGAATTCACCTGCGGCATGAAGCGGTCGATCGCCGCGCCGAGCAGCACCGCGCACAGCAGCGCCCCGAGCAGCGGCTTCCAGCTCAGGCGCAGCGCGACCGCCAGCCAGCCTTCGCGCGCGATGCGCACCACGGCGCGCGCCGACACGTACGAGAACGCGATCTCGATCGCCACCGCGAGCAGCGCGTCCCAGCCGAAATAGAGCAGCACCAGCGCGCCGGCGCCGCACACGATGGCGACGCCGATCAGGAAGATGGCCACGACCGGCACCACGAAGACCGCGCCCTCGTCGAGACCGCCCGCGAGGTCGAGCGCACCACCGCCCACGTCAGGCAGATCGAACTGGCCCCCTGAGCCGTGCGCCGACGGACCATCGAAGGTGCCGGGGTCCGGCAGATCGGGATCGAAGTTTGTGTTGCGCTGCACCAATCTTCCGGCCCACCAGCGCAGGAGCAGCAGGTAGACGGCGTAGCCGGCGCCCAGCGTCAGCGCGTAGCGCAGGGCCAGCGAGTCGACGCCCAGGCGCATCTGCAGGTGCGACACCAGCCACATCAGCAGCAGGATCGTGGTGCCGATCGCGAAGCCGTGCAGGCGCAGGTCGTGGCTGCGATGCAGCTCCTGCTCGAGCCGCGATTCCCAGAGCCGGACCGAGCGCCAGTCGGAAAGGATCCTCATGCATCGTTCAGGCCGGCGCCGGGCCGCCCCAAGGCGGCCTGCGGCCCCCTCGGGGGGCAGCGACCACACGCAGTGGGGAGCGTGGGGGCCATTCAGTCCGCCGTGATCGGCACGCGGGGAGCCACCGCGCACATCAGCTCGTAGCCCACGGTGCCACCGGCCTTCGCGACCTCGTCGATCGGCAGCAAGGCGCCCTTCGACGAACGGCCCCACAGCGTGACCTCGCTGCCGAATCCGGCGTCGGGCACCGGGGTCAGGTCGACCGTGATCATGTCCATGCTGACGCGCCCGACCATCCGCGTGCGCACCCCGTTCACCAGCACCGGCGTGCCGGTGCTGCAGTGGCGCGGATAGCCGTCGGCGTAGCCGACCGCGGCCACGCCGATGCGCAGCGGGCCCTCGGCGCGGAAGCTGGAGCCGTAGCCGATGGTGTCGCCGGCCTTCAGCGTCTGCACCCCGATCAGCCGCGTGGACAGCGTCATGGCCGGCTGCAGCTGCCAGTGCGCCGCGTCATGCTCGGGAAAATCGGGCGCGCTGCCGTACAGCACGATGCCCGGCCGCACCCAGTCGGCCCGGGTCTGGGTCGCGTGGCGCAGCGTGGCGGCGCTGTTGGCGACCGAGCGTTCGCCCGGCAGGTCCTGGGTGGCGTGGTCGAAGACCTCGAGCTGGTGCGTGATGCCGCGGTCGCCGTCGGCATCGCTGAAATGCGTCATCAGCGAGATCTCGTCGACCTGCGGCAGCGCATTCAGCCGCGTCCAGGCCGAGCGGAAGCGTTCGGGCGCGAAGCCCAGGCGGTTCATGCCGGAGTTCATCTTGAGGAAGACGCGCTGCGGCACCTGCGTCTTGTGGGCGGCCAGCATGTCGATCTGGGCGTCGCAGTGCACCGCGTGCCAGAGGTCGAGGCGGGAGCACAGTTCGAGGTCGCGGGTCTCGAACACGCCTTCGAGCAGCAGGATCGGGCCGCGCCAGCCCAGCGCGCGCACCCGTTCGGCCTCGGCCAGGTCGAGCAGCGCGAAGCCGTCGGCGGCCCGGAAGGCATCGAAAACCCGTTCGATGCCGTGCCCGTAGGCGTTGGCCTTGACGACCGCCCAGACCCGGGAATCGAGCGCGGCGCGGCGGACCCGGTCGAGGTTGTGGCGCAAGGCGGCGGCGTGAACGGTGGCTAGGATGGGACGTGGCACGGCAAAAACCTGGTGAAAAGCTGGAAACGCTCACACAAAAAGGCCCGGCGTGATGCGCGGAAAGCGCCATTCTGACATCGCGCACCCCATGCTATAACCGCGCACCCGCCTCTGAAGCGGGCCATTTTTCCACTATCGCCAGCGGTCCCACCCGCGGCCAGCCAGCTCATCGATGAAGCGCGGTTTCTACACCATCATGTCGGCCCAGTTCTTTTCGTCGCTGGCCGACAACGCGCTTTTCGTAGCCGCGGTGGAGCTCATGCGAACCAGCGGCGCGCCGGAGTGGCAGCGCGCCGCGCTGGTGCCGATCTTCACCGTCTTCTATGTGGCGCTGGCGCCGCTGGTGGGCGCCTTCGCCGACGCCTTGCCCAAAGGCAGGGTCATGTTCATCAGCAACGCGATCAAGGTGGTGGGATGCGTGATGATGCTGTTCGGCTCGCATCCGCTGCTGTCCTATGCCATCGTCGGGCTCGGCGCCGCGGCCTATTCGCCGGCCAAGTACGGGATCCTGACCGAGCTGCTGCCGGCCTCCCAGCTGGTCAAGGCCAACGGCTGGATCGAGGGCCTGACCATCGCGTCGATCATCCTGGGCATCGTGCTCGGCGGCCAGCTGGTGGGCCATACGCTGTCGAGCCACCTGCTGGCGCTCGACTTCCCCATCATCGACACCGGCATCAACACGGCGCCCGAGGCCGCGATCTCGGCGCTGATCCTGGTCTACATCGTGGCGGCCTGGTTCAACACGCGCATTCCGCACACCGGCGTCGAGATGCGGCCACTGCGCGCCAATCCGCACCACGGCATCGTGCGCAACGTGTTCGCCCTGCTGCCCGATTTCTGGCACTGCAATTCGCGCCTCTGGCGCGACAAGCTCGGGCAGATCTCGCTGGCCACCACCACGCTGTTCTGGGGCGCCGGCGGCAATCTCAAGTACATCGTCCTGGCCTGGGCCTCGCTGGCGCTGGGCTACAACACGGCGCAGGCCTCGTCGCTGACCGGGGTGGTGGCGATCGGCACCGCGGTGGGCGCCATCGTGGCCTCGATGCGGATGCGGCTGGACATGGCCACGCGCGTGATCCCGATGGGCATCGGCATGGGCCTGCTGGTGATCGGCATGAACTTCATCGGCAGCATCTGGATCGCCGTTCCCTTCCTGATCCTGCTCGGCGGCCTGGGCGGCTTCCTGGTGGTGCCGATGAACGCGCTGCTGCAGCACCGCGGCCACAACCTGATGGGCGCCGGCCGGTCGATCGCGGTGCAGAACTTCAACGAGCAATCCTGCATCCTCGTCCTGGGCGCGTTCTACAGCGCCTGCACCGGCATCGGCCTCTCGGCCTATTCGGCCATCACCGCCTTCGGCGTCGTGGTGGCCGGCTTCATGTGGCTCATCAGGCGCTGGCACCAGAACAACCTGAAACGCTACCCCGAAGAAGTCGAGCACCTGCTCGCCATCGCGCGCAGCGACAAGCACCACTGATCTCTTGCCTGCTCTCGCGCTGATCTTCAACGCCTTCGTCTGGGGCGTCTCCTGGTTTCCCTTCCGGCAGATCGAAGGCCATGGCCTGCACCCGGTGTGGGCCACCTGCCTGGTCTATGCCGCCATCGCGATCGCCATGGCGCTGCTGCGCCGCCACCTCTGGGCATTCTTCGCGCAACAGCCGGGGCTGGTGCTGCTGGGCCTGGCGGCGGGCTTCACCAATGTCGGCTTCAACTGGGCGGTGACGCAGGGGGACGTGGTGCGGGTGGTGCTGCTGTTCTACCTGATGCCGCTGTGGAGCGTGCTGCTGGCCTGGGCCTTTTTGGGCGAACGCCCGAGCCTGGCGGCACTGGCCCGCGTGGCGCTGGCGCTGACGGGCGTGATGGTGGTGCTCAAGACGCCCGAGACCGACTGGCCGGTGCCGTCCAGCCTGCCGGACTGGCTCGGGGTGGCGGCCGGCTTCGGCTTCGCGGTGACCAACATCCTGCTGCGCCGGCTGCGCAGCGCGCCCGGCGAGGCGCGCGCGCTGGCGATGTTCGGCGGCTGCGCGCTGGTGGCCGGCGTGACCGCGCTGGCCGGCACCGCGCTGGGGGCGATCGCGACGCCGCCGCTGGCGGCGCCGGCCTGGTGGGGCTGGGCCCTGGTGCTGGGCACCGGCTTCGTCTTCGCGAACGTCTGCCTGCAGTACGGGGCGGCCCGGCTCACGGCCGGCGCGATCTCGGTGATCATGCTGTCGGAGGTGCTGTTCGCGAGCACCTCGTCGGTCGCGCTCGGTGCGGCCTCGATGGAGGCGCGGATCTGGTTCGGCGGCGCGCTGATCGTGCTGGCCGCGGTGTGGTCGGCATTTGCAGGCGAGCCCACGGAAGGTGATGATCGACAACCTGTTCCCTGCAAGGACATGCCATGACCAGCATCTACGATTTCGAGGCCCGCCGCATCGACGGCCAGCCGACCCCGCTGTCGGACTACCGCGGCCGCGTGCTGCTGATCGTCAACACGGCCAGCAAGTGCGGCTTCACGCCCCAGTTCGAGGGGCTGGAGGCGCTGTACAAGACCTACGCGGCCCAGGGCCTGACGGTGCTGGGCTTCCCGTCCAACCAGTTCATGAGCCAGGACCCCGGCACCAACGAGGAAATCGGCGCCTTCTGCACCCGCAACTACGGCGTCAGCTTTCCGATGATGGAGAAGATCGACGTCAACGGCGCCGACGCCGCGCCGCTCTACAAGTGGCTGGTCAAGGAGGCTCCGGGCCTGCTGGGCAGCACCGCGATCAAGTGGAACTTCACCAAGTTCCTGGTCGGCAAGGACGGCCGGGTGCTCAAGCGCTACGCGCCGGTCGACAAGCCCGAGTCCATCGCCGGCGACATAGAAATGGCATTGGGCTCGCCCCCAGGTTGACTCACTTCGTGTAGTCGCCCACCCCCGACCGGGGGCGACACCGGCGGCCCGGCAAAGCCGGTTCCGCGGTGTCCCTGGACTGGGGCATTGGGCTCGCCCCCAGGTTGACTCACTTCGTGTAGTCGCCCACCCCCGACCGGGGGCGACACCGGCGGCCCGGCAAAGCCGGTTCCGCGGTGTCCCTGGACTGGCAATCAGAACCGGAAGTCGGCGGTCTTGGAGCCGCTGCCTAGGGTCACGGCCTGGCTCTTGGTGACGCCTTCGCTGGCGGCCTCGACCGTGTAGCGGCCGGCCGGCAGGTCGATCAGGCACACCGGCCCGCTGGCGCGCATCGCGAGCGCGGTACGGCCGTTCGCATCCTTCACCATGACGTCGACGTCGGCCAGGTATTCGCCGCCGGCGCGCGCGAACAGCAACGACAGCGGATGGTCCTTCATGGCCGCGCGCAGGGCGGTGGATTCTTCGGCACCGATGCCGCCGCAGACGTAGCGTCCCGCATCCTGGACTTTCATCGCCGGCATCGCGGTGATCTGGGCCTGGGCGACCCAGGGCGCGGCGGCACAGGCGCAGAGGGCCGCGCCGCGCAAGAGGGTTCGGAAAGAGACACGCATCAGGAATCTCCCGTTGGGAACACCCCGACATCCTCGCGCGGCGCCGGCGCGCCGGGGGTCGGACCAAACCCCTTGCGGCTGTCCGATCAGGCCGCCGCTTCGGGCGCCAGCGCGGCGTCGAGCAGCTCGACCCAGTGCCGCACGGGGGTCTCGGTGCCGCTTTGCAGGTGGGTGATGCAACCGATATTGGCCGACACGATGGCGGCAGGCCGCAACTGGTTCAGGTGGCCCAGCTTGCGGTCGCGCAAGGGGTAGGCCAGCTCGGGCTGCAGCACCGAGTAGGTGCCGGCCGAGCCGCAGCACAGGTGCGACTCGCTCTGCGCCACCCGGATGTCGAAGCCGAGCGCGCGCAGGTTCTGCTCGACGCCGCCGCGCAGCTTCTGCCCGTGCTGCAGCGTGCACGGCGGGTGGTAGGCGACGACGCCCTGGGGGGCGCGCACGCGCGCCTTCAGCAGCGGCACCAGCTCGGGCAGCAGCTCGCTCAGGTCGCGGGTCAGCGCGCTGATGCGCTCCGCCCGGGCCGCGTAGGCCGGGTCGTCCTTGAGGATGTGGCCGTACTCGCGCACCGTGACGCCGCAGCCCGAGGCGTTCATCACGATCGCCTCGACCGCGCCGCTGTCGACCTGCGGCCACCAGGCATCGATGTTGGCGCGCATCTGCGCCTTGGCGCCGTCCTGGTCGTCGAGGTGGAACTTCACGGCGCCGCAGCAGCCGGCCTTGTTCGCGATCACGGCCTCGATGCCGGCGGCGTCGAGCACGCGCGCGGTCGCGCTGTTGATGTTGGGCGCCATCGAAGGCTGCACGCAGCCGGCCAGCATCAGCACCTTGCGCGCGTGGCTGCGCCGGGGCCACGTGCCTGCGGGCTGCGGCACCGGCACCTTGGCCTGGAGCGGGGCCGGCAGCAGGCCGCGCACCGACTGGCCGAGCTTCATCGCCGGCGCGAAGAGGGGCGAGGGCAGCGCCTCCTTGAGAGTCCAGCGGACCGCCCTCTCGAGCGCCGGGCGGGGCACCTTGCGGTCGACGATCTTGCGGCCGATGTCGACCAGGTGGCCGTATTGCACGCCGCTCGGGCAGGTGCTCTCGCAGTTGCGGCAGGTCAGGCAGCGGTCCAGGTGCAGCTGGGTGCTGCGCGTCGGCTGCTTGCCTTCGAGCACCTGCTTGATCAGGTAGATGCGCCCGCGCGGGCCGTCGAGCTCGTCGCCGAGCAGCTGGTAGGTCGGACAGGTGGCGGTACAGAAGCCGCAGTGCACGCACTTGCGCAGGATCGCCTCGGCCTCGCGGCCGTCGGCGGTGCCCTGGAATTCGGGAGCGAGTTCGGTTTGCATGCGGGGCTTCAGTTCGCGGGGAGCGTGGAGGTCGAAGGGTAGAGCCGTGCGCGGTCGAAGACGGCGTGCGGGTCGAACTCGTTCATCAGCGCGCGGTGGATGCGCTCGACGGGCGCGCTCAGGGGGTCGAAGCGGTCGGCGGTCGACCCACCGTCCGCCGAGCCTCTGAACAGCGTCGCGTGGCCGCCGGCGGCACGGGCCGCCGCGCGCAAGCGCGCGCCCTGCCCGGGCGCCGCCCAGTACCAGCGCTGGCCGCCATGCCATTCGACCAGCGGCGCGCCTTCCACCGCGAGCACTGGCGCGGTCTGCGGCACCGAGAGCCGCCACAGTTCGCCCCCGCCTGCGGCGAACCACGGATGCTGCTGGTCGCGCAGCGACTGCCAGCCGGCCGCCGAGCGCGCCTTGTCCTGCCGCTCGCCGCCCAGTTGCGCGCAGGCCGCCTCGACCGCCGCCACCGCGCCGCGCAGGCGCAGCGACAGCACGCCCGCGCCGTCGCGCTCGCGCCAGACGCTGGCGTTGAGCGGCAGCGGCCGGCCGCCCCATTCATTGAGCAGGTCCAGCGCATCGGCCTGGCTGCAGGCGAATTCGAGCGTGGCCTCGGCCGGCGCCACCGGCAGCACCTTGAGGCTGGCTTCGGCGACCAGGCCGAGCGTCCCCATGGAACCGGCCAGCACGCGCGAGACGTCGTAGCCGGCGACGTTCTTCATCACCTGGCCGCCGAAGGTCAGCACCTCGCCGCGGCCGTTGACCAGCGTGACGCCCAGCAGGTAGTCGCGCACCGCGCCGACGCTGGCGCGCGCCGGGCCGCTCAGGCCGGCGGCGATCATGCCTCCTACGGTCGCTGCGCTCCCTGCGGCGGTGCCTCCGTCCAGGACGCGCTCGCCCAAGGGCTCGGCGCGGGTCCTTCCGGGCGCGAAGCGCGGCGGCTCGAAGGGCAGGCACTGGCCCTCTTGGGCCAGCAAGGCCTCGAGCTCGGCCAGCGGCGTGCCGGCGCCCACCGTGACAACCAGCTCGCTGGGCTCGTAGCTGGTGACGCCGGCGAGCGCAGCGGTTTCCAGCGGAACGCCGCGCGCGGCCTCGCCGTAGAAGGCCTTGGTGTTGCCGCCCCGGATGCTCAACGTCGTCCGGTCGGCGGCAGCGGCGCGGATGCGCTCGGCGATCGCGTTGAGGGCTTTGAAATCCATCGTGATGTCTTCTCGTTTTCTTTTCAGTGCGCCATTGCGCTGTGTCGTTCAGAACCGCGGCAGATCGGCAAACGGCAGCGTCTGCCCGGCGCGGAACACCTGCTTGCCGTACTCGGCGCAGCGCGACAGCGTCGGGATGACCTTGCCGGGGTTCAGCAGCCCCGCCGCGTCGAAGGCGCGCTTGACGCCGAACATCTGCTCGTTCTCGGTCGCGGTGAACTGCACGCACATGCTGTTGAGCTTCTCGACGCCGACGCCGTGCTCGCCCGACACCGTGCCGCCCATCGCGACGCTGGTCTCGAGGATGTCGGCGCCGAAGAGTTCGCAGCGGTGCAGCTCGTCGGGGTCGTTGGCGTCGAACAGCACCAGCGGATGCAGGTTGCCGTCGCCCGCGTGGAACACGTTGCAGCAGCGCAGCTTGTACTTCTTCTCCATCTGCTGGATGGCCAGCAGGATGTCGGCCAGGCGCTTGCGCGGGATGGTCGAGTCGAGGCACATGTAGTCGGGGCTGATGCGGCCCGAGGCCGGGAAGGCGTTCTTGCGGCCGCTCCAGAACCTGAGCCGCTCGTCCTCGCTGGTGCTGACCGCGATCGCGGTGGCGCCGCACTGGCGCAGCACCTCGGTCATGCGGCCGATCTCCTCTTCGACCTCCTCGGGCGTGCCGTCGGATTCACACAGCAGGATGGCGGCGGCTTCGAGGTCGTAGCCGGCGTGCACGAAGTCCTCGACCGCGGCGGTCATGGGCTTGTCCATCATCTCGAGGCCGGCCGGGATGATGCCGGCCGCGATCACCGCGGCGACCGCGTCGCCGGCCCTTCGCACGTCGTCGAAGCTGGCCATGATGCAGCGCGCCAGCTGGGGCTTGGGCACCAGCTTGACCGTGACCTCCAGGGTGACGGCCAGCATGCCCTCGCTGCCGATCACCAGCGCCAGCAGGTCGAGGCCGGCGCAGTCGAGGGCCTCGCTGCCGAACTCGATCGGCTCGCCTTCGGCCGTGAAGCCGCGCACCCGCAGCACGTTGTGCAGCGTGAGCCCGTACTTGAGGCAGTGCACGCCGCCCGAGTTCTCGGCGACGTTGCCGCCGATGGTGCAGGCGATCTGGCTCGACGGGTCGGGCGCGTAGTAGAGGTTGAAGGGCGCGGCGGCCTCGCTGATCGCGAGGTTGCGCACGCCGCACTGGACGGTCGCGGTACGGCTGACCGGATCCACCTCGATGATCCGGTTGAACTTGGCCAGCGACAGCGTCACGCCCGACGCGTGGGGCATTGCGCCGCCCGAGAGCCCGGTGCCGGCGCCGCGCGCGACCACCGGCACGCCGAGGCGGTGGCAGATCTGCAGGACCGCCGCCACCTGCGCCTCGGTTTCCGGCAAGGCCACGACCATCGGCCGCTGCCGATAGGCCGTGAGGCCGTCGCATTCGTAGGGCGTGGTGTCCTCGGCGTGCCAGATCAGCGCATGCGCGGGCAGGTGCGCCTGCAGCGCCTGGACCACCTGGGCCTGGCGGTCCGGCTTGGGCAGCGATTCGTGGGGGGCAGGAGCAGGCGGCGCGTTCATGCCTGCATTTTCGGCGCAGGCAGGCGCTGCCGGATCGAGGGTTTTTCTCTCGCGACTGGAAGAAAGTTTGTCGCCGCCGGGGCGGTGCGCACGATCAGTCCTCGAAGAAGGCGACGGGAAGCCCGGGCGTGTCGACGCGCATCCGGATCACGCAGCCCGAGGCCGGCCGCTCTTCGAGCTCGTCCGGGGGCCGGCCGCGGCGGGCGGTGGTGACGAACAGCGTCTTCAGGTCGTCGCCGCCGAAGCAGGGCATGGTCGGGCACTGGACCGGGGTCGCGAGCGCCGCCACCCGTTGGCCCGAAGGCGCGAAGCGCAGCAGCTGGCCGCCTTCGAACATCGCCACCCAGTAGTTCCCTTCGGCGTCGATCGTGGCGCCGTCGGGCCGGCCCTCGTAGCGCAGCGCCGACGCCGGCGTCCATCCCGCGGGCTTGTTCTTGAACTGCTGGAACACGCGTTCGCGCGACAAGATGTTCGCGCGTGCCGCCCAGTCCCAGGCCCGCACCCGGTGGGCCGCGGTGTCGGCCCAGTAGGCGGTGGCGTCGTCGGGCGCGAAAGCCAGCCCGTTGCCCGTGATGGCCTGGTTGGCCATCGGCACCAGCGTCGGGGCGCGGCCGCCGCGGGCGTCGAGGCAGTAGAGCGCCGCATTGGCGCGGTCCTTGGCCTCGTTGATGGTGCCGGCCCAGAAGCGGCCAAGCCCATCGCACTTGCCGTCGTTGAAGCGCATGGTGCGGATGTCGTGGTCGACGCGGGCCAGCGGCTTCAGCTCACCGCCCCAGACGGGCGCGCGGTAGACGCCGTCGCGCAGCGCGATCACCAGCCCGCCGCGCCGCGCCGGCGCCATGCAGCCGGGCTCGGTCGGGAGGCTCCAGCGCTCGACGGTCGGGCTGTCGTCGATGTCGCCCCGCGTGCGCAGCACCGCACGGCCGGGAATGTCGAGCCAGTAGAGCGAGCGCTCGCCCGGATGCCAGAACGGCGATTCGCCCAACTGGCTCAAGCTGTCGTTGAGAGTGGTCCACATAAGAAAATTATGCTCGCCCCCAGGTTGGGCTCACTTCGTGTAGCCCGCCCACCCCCTACCGGGGGCGCAGCCAGCGGCCCGGCGAAGCCGGTTCCGCAGCCGCCCACGAACAGGCGCGCTGCGCGCAGCCGAAACTGGCACGCAAGAAGAACTGGACAGGGGTGGGGATGGGGGCCAGGGACTGCGCCTGGCCGGCCGGCGAAGCCAGGCCCGTTGGTGAAACACCGCGGATCCGGCTCTGCCGGTCCGCTGGTGTTGCCCCCGGTAGGGGGTGGGCGCCCCGACACGAAGTGCGGGGCAACCTGGGGGCGAGCAACAGTTCAGCGGTTGTATGCGGTTTCGCCGTGCGAGGAGATGTCGAGGCCTTCGCGCTCTTCTTCTTCGGAGACCCGCAGACCGATGGTCAGGTCGGCGATCTTGAAGGCGATGAACGCCACCACGCCCGACCAGACGATGGTCAGCGCCACGGCCTTGAGCTGGATCCAGACCTGGGCGCCGATGCCGTTGGAGATGACGCCCGCCGTCACCCAGTCGCCGACCAGGCCGGGGCCGCCGAGCGCTTGGGTGTTGAACACGCCGGTCAGCAGCGCGCCGACGATGCCGCCGACGCCGTGGACGCCGAAGACGTCGAGCGAGTCGTCCGCGCCGAGCATCTTCTTGAGGCCGTTGACGCCCCAGAGGCAGGCGAAGCCGGCGACGAAGCCGACGATGAGCGCGCCCATCAGGCCGACGTTGCCGGCGGCCGGGGTGATGGCCACCAGGCCGGCGACGGCGCCGGACGCAGCACCCAGCATCGAGGCCTTGCCGCGCATCAGCGCTTCACCGATGCACCATGCGAGCACCGCGGCGGCGGTGGCCGAGAAGGTGTTCATGAAGGCCAGCACGGCGCTGGTGCTCGATTCGAGGGCGGAGCCGGCGTTGAAGCCGAACCAGCCGACCCACAGCAGCGAGGCGCCGACCATGGTGAGCGTCAGCGAATGCGGCGTGAAGGATTCCTTGCCGTAGCCGATGCGCTTGCCGATCAGGTAGGCACCCACGAGGCCGGCGACGGCGGCGTTGATGTGCACCACGGTGCCGCCCGCGAAGTCGAGCGCGCCCCATTGCCAGATCAGGCCGGCCTTGTCGTTCATGGCGTCGACCACTTCCTTGCTCGCGTAGGCGTCCGGGCCCATCCAGAACCAGACCATGTGCGCGATCGGCGCATAGCTGAAGGTGAACCAGATCACCATGAACAGCAGCACGGCCGAGAACTTGATGCGTTCGGCGAAGGCGCCGACGATCAGGCAGCAGGTGATGCCGGCGAAGGTGGCCTGGAAGGCGGCGAACAGCAGCTCGGGGATGTAGACGCCCTTGCTGAAGGTCGCGCCCGGGGCGAACACGCCGGTGGCCGGATCGAAGATGCCCCTCATGAAGAGCCGGTCGAAGCCGCCGATGAAGGCGTTGCCCTCGGTGAAGGCCAGGCTGTAGCCGTAGATCATCCACAGCACGACGATCATCGAGAACGTGACCATCACCTGCATCAGCACCGACAGCATGTTCTTGCTGCGCACCAGGCCGCCGTAGAACAGCGCCAGGCCGGGGATGGTCATCATGATCACGAGCAGCGTCGAGACCATCATCCAGGCGGTATCGCCCTTGTTGAACGAGGGTGCCGGCGCGGCAGCGACCGCCTCGGCGGCGGGGGCTGCGGCGGCGGGGGC
>NZ_JBFUBW010000047.1:0-41247 GCF_056405555.1 Variovorax sp. P1_G12
GTTCGTGATCGGCAACGACGGCCACGTTTGGTCAAACGCTTGGCCCGATCCCGCCCGTCCGGGTCAATGGCTGCGCGATTGGTTTCCGCTTCCGGGTCCGGCCGTCTTCGACAAGAACACGCAGCACGTCGCGGCGGTTGCTCGTACTGCTACCAACATCGATCTGTTCTTGATCGGCAACGACGGCCATGTTTGGACAAGCGCTTGGCCCGATCCTGCTCGTCCGGGGCAATGGCAATGGTTGCCGGATTGGCAYCCCCTGCCAGGCCAGGCCGTGTTCGACAAGAACACCCAGCGTGTCGCCGCGGTCGCTCGTACTGSCAACAATCTGGATCTGTTCGTGATCGGCAACGACGGCCACGTCTGGTCGAACGCTTGGCCCGATYCCGCCCGTCCGGGTCAATGGCTGCGCGATTGGTTTCCGCTTCCGGGTCCGGCCGTCTTCGACAAGAACACGCAGCACGTCGCGGCGGTTGCTCGTACTGCTACCAATATCGATCTGTTCTTGATCGGGTTCGACAACTATGCTTGGAGCGATTTCTGGAATGGTCGAGTTGGCTGGAACTGAAGAATCCGCGGTCTTTGGCCATTCCGACGAGTACGTCCTGGTCAGGACAGGGTGCATTTCATTCGCAGCCGGAAGTCACACCATCGCCCTGAATGTGTCCTCTTCAATCACGCTGATGCCGAGTTCCCGGGCCTTTGCCATTTGCGAAATTCCGGCCATCGAACCTTCGACCACGTAGTCGACGGTCTTGGTCAGGGTGCTGCGCACTTGCCAGCCGGCCGCGTCCGCCAGCGCTGCCAACTCGTCGCGCCTTTTGCTGCCGAAGCCGGCGAAATAAACTGCGGTTTCCCATGCCTTCGCGTTCTTGCTGCCCGACGGTTTTGCATTCCTGCTCGACGAACTCGTGTCGATCGCCTTTGACTCACCTGCGGCCTTGAACAGTGCATCCGGCGAGATTCGAAATCCGCTCGAAGTTTGGGTCAGCGACCCCATGACTCGATCGAGGCGAAACGTGCGCTCAGCGCTCGCCTGCATGCATAGGCCCACCAGATAACGCCGCCCCCCTGCGTGCCCAGTCGATCGCACCCGAACCTCGCGCGTGGTGATGACACCGTCCGCGTCGCAATAGCCGAAGCGGTAGACATCCGGCAGCGAAACCGTGGCGACGCTCCCCTCGCTCGGTGCGATCAATCTCGACGCACGCTTGTTCGCCGCGTCTCGCATGGGCTTGGTTGTCTCCTTCAGCCCGTTTTTGAGATGCGCGGACGCCTCGCTCTTGTACGTCTGCCACGCCGGTTGCGGCCTGGCGATGGTTGCTTGCCGAGACGCCTCGTCACTGCCCGTCGAGACAGCATGCTCAATCGGCCCAGGCCCCTTCCGCAACGCCGCAGCACGTCGAGGTAGCTGCCAAAAGGCGACGAATACAGCGATGGCAAGAATCACGAACACGACGCTCACCCATGCTGCTTCACCTTCAATGCGAGGCGGCAAGACAAGAGCGGCGGTCCCGGCGAACAGTGCCGCCGGCATCGCACCAAACACCAGCCCCATCGCGTGCCCAAGCCACCGAAGGCCCCACCGTGCTTTGGCGTACCGCGCGACCTGCCTCCAGGACCAGATGTAGGCGCCGAGCACCCCGGCCACAATGCTCAGCGCCACGGCCGGGCCGAGTGTATGTTCTTGCATCGTCCCCCCTGCTTAACTTCTTTTCACCTCAGTCGAGCCAGTTCCCCTCGCTCGCTATCGTCTTGGCGACCTGTAGCAGCCTCCCGTCGGCCAGCGCCGAACTCGTCCACCCGAGCCACGCCCGGAGCCACTCACGCGGCCTTCTGTTTCGCGAGCGAAGAAAGCACCCTCCGTGCGGCGTCTTTCCCTTCCTCGTCGGCGTGCTTGTAGTTGTCGAGCAGCGCCTGCTCTTCGCGGCTCAACTGCGCATCGCCGGCACGCACGCCGGTCAAGAGGTACGTCACATCGACGCCAGCTGCCGCGATGGCGGTCAGGTAGTTGGCGTCGGGACTACGGCTGTCGTTCTCGTAGTTGAGCTGAGATTCTTTGGATACGCCACCGGCAGCGCCCAAAGTCGTCTGGTTCAGACCCAGACGTTTCCGTTCTGCACGTAATCGATTCCCAAAGGTCGACAAGTCGCCACCATAGATATGTAAACAGGACAAATATCGACCAAAATGCCCGTGACCCGTGCAATTGATCGTTTCAAACAAGGATACCGCCGCCCATGGAACCCACCGCGAAACCCACCCGCCGCGCACCCAACGGCGTGGTCACGAAAAAGCCAATTCCGCTGCGGCTTCTTCCCGCCGAGCGGGCCGCGGTCGAAAAGCTTGCCGCGCAGGAACAGCGCTCCCTGGCCTCCGTGTGCCGCCTGGTGCTGCTGCGCGGCTTGGCCGACTGCGAGCGCACCCGCACCCTCCTCGACGCCTGAAATCCCCTGTTCCCTGTCCATCACCTCTCCGACCACCATGACCTATCCCGACCCGAAGCGTGTCCGCGACAACCGGCTCACCCTCCGCCTGGATGACTACGAGCACAAGCTCGTTCAAGCCATGGCCGAGTACCAGGGCGAACAGCTTTCGACGCTGGTGCGCGACATGGCGGTTCGCGAGGCAGAACAGGTGTTGGGGATGGCGCACGAGCGAAGTCTCTGCCTCCGAACGGCGTGAATGAAGCCCGCAAAGAGCTGACAAACGTCTGACGAAAAGCCGCCGCCATGCCCGAGCACACCATCACCCTCACCGACGCCGACCGCACGCTGCTCGAGCGCGTGCAGGCGCAGCGCGGCTTCCCCACGCTGGAGGCCGCGGCAGAGTGGCTGGTGAAGACCCGCCTGCGCCGCGCGGCCCGCGCGGCCGGTGGCCGCCGCCGGGCCCTCTACCTCGTCGCGTGCCAGCCAGGGGGTGCCCAGTGAGACTGCGCTGCCCCCACTGCGAATGGCTCGGCACCATCCGCTCGACCGAGGTCATTTCCGCGACCGTCTCGCGCCACTACGTGATCTGCAACAACCTCGAGTGCGGCCACACCTGGCGCGCTACCACCGAGGCCGACCTGACCATGTCCCCGTCCGCCACGCCGGCCGCCACGGTGATGCTGCCCCTCTCGTCGCACGTGCAGCGCGACGTGGTCGCCGCGCAAATGCGCTCGCCCGCGATCGTCGACTACGAACCGCGGCAAGCGCCACCCCGCACGCGCGATCTGTTCGCGCCTGACGGCCCCTCATAGCGGCCGGCGCGGCCGCGCGCCCCTTCCCTTTCTTCACCCACCCAGCGGTGCCTGTTCGGAGGCACTGCGGGACCAACTCAGCCCGGAGATTCCTGACATGAAGAGAAAGACCGCTCCCCCGCCCGCCACGCTGTACGAGGCCGCCTTGCAGAGGGAGCACGAACGCCACACCAACCGGCTGGCCACGCTCCAGCGGATGAAGGCACGCCTGGCCCTGCTCGACGCGTACATGCCGGCATTGAAGGCCGCGGGCCTGCACCTCTTGATCGACGAGATCACGGACTGGGGCGGAAAGGATCTCTATGTCCGCACGACCTACTTCACCTCGCCGAAGGAGACGCAGCGCCTGCTGGACACGCTGCTGGCCCAGGGCCTGAAGGAAGTCGAGCGCCGCCACCACGGCGCGACGGACACCGTCATCGTCGGCAAGAGTCGCCTGCGCATCGTCGTGAGCGTGGACATGCCGCGAGACACAACTGCAACCGCCGCACCAGTGGCCGAGGCCGCCTGACCGCAATGCAGCCCTTCGGCAACTCCCGCGCCCGCCAGGCCGCCATGCACCAGCTGCGCACCCTGCGCGATGAGTTCGTGGCGATCGCCTCGCGCGGCCGCTTCTCCGACGCCGCGGCGCAAGAGTGGGCGTGCCTGCGCTCGGAGCACCGCATGGCCTTGCTGATGCTGGCCGGCCTGGATGGCGACCTGGGCGAGCTGGCCGTGCGGGCGTGGCTGGAGATCGCCGAGAGCGAGCGCGCAAAGATCCGAGCCGCAGCTCGCAACCTGCAAGACGATGTGCGCCCCTTGGCGGCGCTGGTGGGCCGGTGATGAGGGTCGCCGCACGCCCCGGTGAGATGTTCTGGTCGGTGATCGGGCGCAGGTCCCGGCTGCCCTGGAACACGCTGGAGCGGTATGTGGCCCGTGCCATGGAGAGACGGCTGGTCGAGAGCGTGCCGGCGCAATGGCGGCCGCAGCTGGAGTTGTTGCGGCACGAAGCCGGTGGCCCGGCGGGGTACAGCCGCTATGTGTCGTGGATCGACCGGATGGGCGCTTTCGAGGAGCGCCACGGGAATGTGCTGCAGTGGGCCGTCTCCGACTCCACGGTCTGCACGCGCGCCAGGGCCATTGCCGAAGACGTCAAGGAACTGATGTCGCTGTGGCCGAAGGCGCTGGACACGGCCGAGCGCATGGAGGTGCTGCGCAGCGTGTGCGAGCGGGTGGACGTTGCCCTGCCGTCGGGCAAGACGCCCGCGGGTGTCATCAGCCGGGGCTGCAGCGAGCACTGGTGGCGCGCGGCGCTGCGCAAGAAGGTGGCGCGGGTGGTGGAGCATGCGGCGATCAAGCTGGGCGTGGTGCATCGCAAGAACGGCGGCTACGCGAGCGACGAGGCGTGTTCGCGCCGCAGCCAGCAGCTGCAGCGCAACGAGGCCTTGCTCAAGCGCACGCTGGTGCGCAACGAAGCCGGGCAGGTCTACACGCTCGCCGAACTTGCGGCCGCTTCGGTGTCGAACCGCGACAACCGCCGCGGCGAGCTGATGACGCGCATTCGCGGCTGCGAGGAATACGCAGATGCGCGCGGGCACATCGGCATCTTCCTCACGCTGACCTGCCCGAGCCGCTTCCACGCGGTGCACTCGGGCGGCAAGGGCGCCACGGCCCGACCGCGCGCCAACCCGCGCTACGAAGGCGCCACGCCGCGCGAGGGGCAGGAGTGGCTGTGCGACAAGTGGGCCCGCACGCGCTCGGCGCTGCAGCGGCGCAAGGTGGCGATGTACGGCTTTCGCGTGGCGGAGCCGCACCACGACGGTTGCCCACACTGGCACGTGCTGCTGTGGTGCCACGACGAGGCCGCCGCGCAGCAGGTCGAGGCGACGGTGCGCCGCTACTGGCTGACCGATGCCGGCGACGAGCCCGGCGCGCAGAAGAACCGCTGCGATTTCAAGCGCATGGAAGCCGGTGGTGCCGCGGGCTACGTGGCGAAGTACGTCGCCAAGAACATCGGCGCCGAAGACGGCAGCGATGCCGGCCTGGGCCTGCACCTCGACGGGCTCGAGGTGGATACGCGCGAATACAAGGGCTTCCAGCGCGTGGACGCCTGGGCCAGCACCTGGGGCATCCGCCAGTTCCAGCCCTTCGGGCAGCCACCGGTGGTGGTGTGGCGCGAGATGCGCCGGGTCACCAAGGACCAGATCGACAGCGCTCAGCTGCGGCTGGACTTCGGCGACGTCGCGGCCGTGAAGGCCTGGCATGCCTGCCAGCGCAGCGGCGCGGTGCTGGCCGACTGGAACCGCTATGCGCAGGCCCAGGGCGGCATGTGCCGCAGGCGCGCCGCCTGGGCGCTGCGGCCGGCCGTGCGCGTGGTGCCGGGCGTCAAGAACCTCTACGGCGAGGAGATCGACCGCAAGACCGTGGTGGGCGTGGAGCTGGCCTCGGGCCGCTGGCTTGTGTCGCGCCGGCAGGGCTGGAAGCGCGTGGTCGACGGTGAATCGTGCGTGCAGTCGGCCGAGGAGCGAGCCGCGCTGGCGCGGCCTTGGACTGGTTTCAATAACTGTACGGCGCGCCTGGGCCGCGAGACGCTGCGAACGCTCCTGATGGGCGACGCGCCTTGGGCAAAAGTGCACGACACGACGCTCGACAGCGGCGAACCACCCCCACCACCGCCCCCGAAGCCCGTCCCGAACTTCGAAAAGTACGACGCAGCGATCCGGCACATGCCCCACGGCAGCCAGATCGAGATCACCGCACGCCCGGCGCGCACCGCCGTGACGCCGCAGAGCCTGGCCGCGCGCTTCACGCCCGAGGTGCGGGCCGCCATGCGCGCGGCGCAGCAGGCCGGCGCCCTTCCCTTTTCCCACCACCAGTGAATCCAAGGAGGTCTGACGATGCATGCCCATCACGTGAAGGTCATCGACGCCGAAGGCGTCTTCCATCAGTACACGCAGCTCGCGGCGTCGTGCGCCGCGGCCGAGGGCATGGCCTTCGATCGCTTCGGCGGCGTGCGCGTCATCAGCGTGCGGAGGCGGCCGTGAGCGGCCCGCGCATCACGCGGCCGTCGGTCAGCAGCAGCGATCCGAACTTCCGGTACCGGCGCTCGGAGGCGACGGACATCCGCAAGACCTTCGCGCGCGTGAAGCGCGAGCAGGCCCGCGCCGCGCGCGAGGACGACCAGGGGCAGCAGCGCCTGGATCTCGACCTGGCGCCGGGCGACGGCGCCGCCGATGCGCACACCGCGGCGCTGCGGCTTTTCTCGCGGATACGCGCCACCTCCGGCGAGCGCGCCGACGACTGACTTTTCGACAGGGAGCATAAAAAATGGAAACCATTCAGATGCCGTCGGCGCGCCGCGCCGGCCAGGCCGCCCAGCGCAACCCGCTGATCATCGCCCTCACGGGCTATCCCGATGTGGGCAAGGACACGGTCGCCAGCGTCCTCGCGCCGCGGCACGGCTTCCGTCGCGTGGCGTTCGCCGACGCGCTGCGCGAGGAGATCTGCGAAGCCTGGCGCATCGACGAGCGCATGCTGGTCGACCGGCCGACGAAGGAGCTGCCACTGCCGGCGCTGGCCGCGGGCATGTGCGGCGTACCCGGCTTCCTGCACTGGTGCGTCGACTGCGGCGAGAGCTTGACCGAACCACGCAGCGCGCGCTGGGTCATGCAGACCTGGGCGACCTACCAGCGCCGCTTCCACCCCGACTACTACGCCAGCATCGTCGCGCGCTGGATCAAGCGGCACATCGGCGCGGGCTGGACGCGCATCGTCGTGACCGACCTGCGCGACCCGATCGAGGAGGCTGTGCTGCGCGCCCTGGGCGCGAAGGTGGTCCGCGTCCACCGGCCGGAGGCGCGGCAGCTCGAGGGCGCGACCGCGGCGCACGCCAGCGAGGAGCACCACCGCATCAAGGCCGATGCGGACATCGTGAATGACGGCAGCCTGGCGGTGCTGGCGGAGGCGGCGCTGCTGTGCGTGAGCGGGCTGGAAGGCGGTGCGGCATGACGACGATCGAGATCCGCCACTTTCATGCGTTCGTCGGCCTCGGCGGAGGCGCGCGCGGCTTCAACAAGGCGAACCCGCGCGTCGGCAACATGCAGGCGAAATTCCGCTGCATCGGCGGCATCGACGTCGACGCGGCGGCGATCCGCGATTTCGACCGCCTGGCCGGCGCCAAGGGCACCGTGCTCGATCTCTTCGATCGCAGCCAGTACGAGGCCTTCCACGACCGCAAGCCACCGGCCGGCTGGGTCGAGGCGACGGTGGCCGACGTGCACCGCGCCGCGGGCCACGAGCGGCCGCACATCGTCTTCCTGTCGGCGCCGTGCAAGGGCTTCAGCGGCCTGCTGTCGGAGGGCAAGAGCAAGACCGACAAGTACCAGGCGCTGAACCGGCTCACGCTGCGCGGCGTGTGGCTGATGCTCGAGGCGTGGAAGGACGACCCGGTCGAAATGATCCTGTTCGAGAACGTGCCGCGCATCGCCACGCGCGGCCGGCACCTGCTCGACCAGATCACGAGCCTGCTGCGCAGCTACGGCTACGCGGTGGCCGAGACCACGCACGACTGCGGCGAAATCGGCGGCCTGGCGCAGAGTCGCAAGCGCTTCCTGCTGGTGGCGCGGCACATCGAGAAGGTGCCGCCCTTCCTCTACGAGCCCGAGAAGCGGCCGCTGCGCGCCGTGGGCGACGTGCTGGGCAAGATGCCGATGCCGGGCGACCTGCGCGCCGGGCCGATGCATCGCATCCCGGCGCTGCAGTGGAAGACCTGGGTGCGCCTGGCCTTCGTCGAGGCCGGCAGCGACTGGCGCAGCTTGAATAAGCTGGCCGTCGAGAACGGGCACCTGCGCGACTACCTGATCGTGCCCGCCATGCACAACGGCGCGCTGGGCGTACGCGAGTGGTCGGAGCCTGCCGGCGTGGTGGCGGGCGCGAGCCGGCCTCACAACGGAGCTTTTTCGATTGCGGATCCGCGCTTCAAGCAGTCGACGAAGTGGACCGATGGGCAGGCCTACGGCGTGCGCCGATGGGAAGACACGAGCGGCACCATCGGCGGCCAGCAGAACCCTGGCCAGGGTGCGTACTGCATCGCGGACCCGCGGCATGACGGGCCGCCGAAGCATTCGAACGAATTCAGGATCGTGCCGTGGACGGGCTCGAGCCTGGCAGTCACGAGCGCGCACGGAACTGGCCAGGCCGTCTCGGATCCACGCGCGGGCACTGGGTTCCTGGGCAAGGGGAAGTACCGCATCACGGCCTTCGGCGAATCCGCCGGCACCGTCATCGGCCGGAGCGACACCGGCCAAGGGGCATTCGCGGTGGCAGATCCTCGCAGCGGCATCGTGCGCGGCAAGGGCGACAACTACCTGACGGCCGGCCACTACGGCGTGACGCGATGGAGCCAGCCCTCTGGCGCAGTCAGCGCGGCCGCAGGCCACGACAACGGCCGGTGGAGCGTCGCCGATCCGCGCATGCCAGCACTGGCTGAGAAGGTGGTGTGCCGCATTCGGGCGCTCGACGGCACATGGCACCGCCCGTTCACCACGCTCGAACTGGCGGCTCTGCAGTCGCTATTCGACCCCGAGGAACGCTTCGAACTGGACGGCTTGAGCGATCAGGCTTGGCGCGAGCGCATCGGGAACGCGGTGCCGAGCGACGCGGCATGCGCGATCGCGGGGGTGATGGGAACCACCCTGTTGCTGGCCTGGAGCGGCGAGACCTTCATGCTGTCGTCGCAGCCGATCTGGGTGCGTGATGTGGCGGTTGCGCTGACTGTTGGAGGTGTCCTATGACTCGCAGCTTAAGCACGAACACCGCGATCGGCCGGGCACTCACCGTTTCCGGCATTTTCAATAGACGGCCGAACCGCTGTCCGGCATTCGAGCGCTGGTTTCGGCAGAAGATCCGAATGAAGAGCACTGCTCAGAAGCAAGACCTCTCACCGGGCGATGGGATAGGCGACCTCAGCCTCCGTTGCCAAGCCGGTCATCGGGAAGACCGCGCGCCAGAAGGCAAGCGCAAATCCGATGACGGTATCTATGGGCTGCAGCGAGTTGTGGTCCTCGACCATGAGGTAATACGTGCTTTGCCCGTCGGCCAATGGAAACACCCGTCGATCCGTCGCGATCACATGCGGCCGAGCATCGATCTTGTAGTGCTTCGCGGATACAGCGATCTGCTCGCAAATCGATATGTTCCGATTCTCGAGGACCCACTTCCTAAACACGGCGCGGTTGTCGATGTTGCGGCCTGTCTCTCGCGACAGCTTCGCGTAGTGCGCCGGCTCCAAGCGAGCGCAAAACCAGTCCGTCATGTGCCACGCGGTCATCGCGGCGTTGAGCGCGCAGTACTGTTTTCCCATCGCGTCCTTGGTGATGTCGTATGCGCGCAACTGATCCCACTCCCATTCCAATTTTGCGAACAGGTCTATCGGCTCCACGAGCGCAAATGTTTTGTCTTGCCTCGCCGTCATGAAAACTCCGATTGAAAGCACCAGTATGAAGGAACCCATCCTCTTCACCCCGCCAGTGGCCAGCGTCCTGCTAACCCGCGAGGAAATCGCCGCTCTCACCGGCGCGAAGACGGCGTCAGGGCAACGCCGCTGGCTGGACAAGCGGAACTGGATCCATGAGACCGACGCCAAGGGGCGCCCTCAGATCGCTCGCGCATACTTCGATGCCAAGATGACTGGAGCACCGATTCCCGGCCAGCGCCGCAGCGGCCCGCGCCTGGACTTCATGCTGGGAGCAGCATGATTCGCCGCCGAGACAAGCCAGATGGCCTCCCCTTCCGCGTCTACGAACGCCGGGGCGTGCGCATCTATTCAATCGGCATGAAGTCGGTCTCGGGCGAGTGGGCCTTTCGCTACTCGTGCCCGATCACCGACCGCGCTCAGATCGCCGAACTCCGAAGCAAGGCCATCACGCAGGCCGGGCAGATTGCCCGCGGCAGGCCTAGCGAGGGCACCGTCGAGGCATTGATCGATGCGTGGTTCAAGTGGCAGGAGTCGAAGCAGCTCACCAGCGAGAGCCGCCGCGCGGAATCGACACTGACGGAAAACCGCCGCGAGGCAGCCAAGCTGAAGGAGGCGTTCGGCATCATGCTGGTTGCCGACCTGATCAAGGCCGACGCCTACGCCTACCTCGACGCCGCAGAGCGCGCCATCGATCCGAAGACCAAGGAGCCGCGGCCCCGCCCAGAGAAGGCCAACAAGGAGATCGCGCTCATGCGCACCATCCTCGAGTACGGCATCCGAGTCGGCGTGGTCGATGTGAACCCCTTTGACGGCGTCGAGAAGCTGGCAACCAAGAAGAGCAGCCGCTACGTGACCGACTACGAGATCGACCTGGCCGTGCGGTTGGGTCGAAAGCTCGGCAGCTCGCGGCTCATCGTCGCGCTAGCTCTGAAGACCGCGTACCTTTGCGTGCGCCGATCAGTCGAAGTGCGCGCGCTCACCCGGGACCAGATCAAGGACGAAGGCATCGTCTGGACGGGCGCCAAAAGGCAGAAGGGCCAGGACGAGCAGCACGGCTTGATCGAGTGGAGCCCCGAGCTGCGCACGACGATCGACGACGCTCTGGCCGTGAAGCGCCACAAGCTGGCCGGCGCCTGGTACGTGTTCGGCAACCTCAACGGGCAGAAATACACCAAAGGCGGCTGGAAAGCCACGCTGTCGAAACTGATGGCCGAGTGCGTGAAGCAGGCCGCAGAGGAGAAGGAAGCGTTCCGACCGTTCAGCCTGCAGGACTGCCGACCGAAAGGCGTGAGCGACAAGATGGGTCGCGGCGACAGCGACGTGATGGAGGCGACGATGCACACCTCGGAGCGCATGGTTCGGCAGATCTACGACCGTCGCCGGGTGCGAGTCGCCAAGCCCGCGCGATGAGCCAAATTCCAAAGTTTGGAATCTGACGAGCATGCGTGCTGACTATTTAGGCAGGCCAGAAAGAGGAAACCCCTTGCAAGTCGTTGACTCACAAGGGGTTTTATCTGGCGGAGTGGACGGGACTCGAACCCGCGACCCCCGGCGTGACAGGCCGGTATTCTAACCAACTGAACTACCACTCCTGGTAGACAACGTTCACTCCAAAAGGAGCCAAGTGCTGCGACTTGTGCCGGTTTCACCTTGCAGTGAAACTGGCGACCCTACGGGGATTCGAACCCCGGTAGCCACCGTGAAAGGGTGGTGTCCTAGGCCTCTAGACGATAGGGTCAAAACCTTAGGAACCGCGCTGCGATCAGCGCTTGTTACTTCAAAACCAACTTCAAAAATCTTCTACTCGACACCATGTTGGTGGAGGTAAGCGGGATCGAACCGCTGACCTCTTGCATGCCATGCAAGCGCTCTCCCAGCTGAGCTATACCCCCCTGGGTGTCGAGCCTCAAATTATAGCCTGAAAATCAGGCCTCCTTCAATCTCTTCAAAATAGTTTCGCGAGAAAAAAGCGCGAGGACCGAATCGAGAGAGGGCGTCTGCGGCGTGCCCATCACGAGCACTCGCACCGGCATGGCTAATGCCGGCATCTTGAGACCTTGCGCAACCAGTACTTCCTTGATGGCCGATGCGATTGCTGCCTTGTCCCAGGCGACGGCCGATAGTTTATCCGCAAGTTCGGCGATTGCCGGGCGCACCGCATCAGAAATATGCTGCGCGCGATCGGCATCGCTCGCCTTCACATCGGCATAGAACGCAGCAGCCCATCCCGCCAGCGCGACGGTGGTGTCGCAGCGGTCCTTGAAGAGGCCGCAGATCGCGGGCAAGCGCTCGTCGGCCACGATGCCGCGCGTCTGCAACTGCGCAGCGACCAGCGGCGCCAGCGCATCGTCGGCCATCGCCTTCAGGTGTTGCGCATTGACCCAGCGCAGCTTGGTCTCGTCGAACTGCGCCGCACTGCGGCCCAGGTGGTCGAGGTTGAACCACTCGACGAACTGCGCGCGCGAGAAGATCTCGTCGTCGCCATGGCTCCAGCCCAGCCGTGCGAGGTAGTTCACCATCGCCTCGGGCAGGAAGCCTTCGTCGCGGAACTGCGTCACGGGCTTGGCGCCGTTGCGCTTGCTCATCTTCTCGCCCTGCTCGTTGAGCACGGTGGGCAGGTGCGCATACACCGGCGGCTCCTTGCCGAGGGCGCGGAAGATGTTGATCTGGCGCGGCGTGTTGTTGACGTGGTCGTCGCCACGGATCACGTGCGTGATCGCCATGTCGATGTCGTCGACCACGACGCAGAAGTTGTAGGTCGGCGTGCCGTCGGGCCGCGCGATCACGAGGTCGTCGAGCTCGTCGTTGCCGATCTCGATGCGGCCCTTGACCTTGTCGTCCCATGCGACCACGCCGCCCTGCGGGTTGCGAAAGCGCAGCACCGGCTGCACGCCTTCGGGTACCGGCGGCAGTGTCTTGCCGGGCTCGGGCCGCCAGGTGCCGTCGTAGCGCGGCTTTTCCTTCGCGGCCATCTGCTTCTCGCGCAGCGCGTCGAGCTCGGCCATGCTCATGTAGCACGGGTAGACGAGGTTCGCGGCCTGCATCCCGGCCAGCACCGCCTTGTAGCGGTCCATGCGCTGCATCTGGTAGAACGGGCCCTCGTCATGGTCGAGGCCCAGCCATGCCATGCCTTCGAGGATCACGTCGACGGCGGCCTGGGTCGAGCGCTCGACGTCGGTGTCCTCGATGCGCAGGATGAAGTCGCCGCCCGTGGAGCGTGCGAAGGCCCATGGATAGAGGGCCGAGCGGATGTTGCCGAGGTGGATGAAGCCGGTCGGGGACGGTGCGAATCGGGTGCGGGTCTTCTGTGTCATGCAGGGGTACTCAGGCCACCGAGACCTCGCAGGAGGTCGGCCTTGATGTCGTCGATGTGGTCCAGCCCGACCGCCACGCGGATCAGGCCCTGACCGATGCCGGCCGCCTGCCGCTGCGCTTCGGACAGGCGCCCGTGCGAGGTCGTGGCCGGATGGGTGATGGTGGTCTTGGTGTCGCCGAGGTTGGCCGTGATGCTCAGCACACGGGTGCTGTCGATCACGTGGAAGGCATTGGCGCGCGCGGCCTCGGGGCCGTCGGCCCGGACGTCGAAGGACACCACCGCCCCGCCCTGCCCCGACTGCTGGCGCATGGCCAGTTCATGCTGCGGATGCGAAGCCAGCCCGGGATAGTAGACGCGCGCCACGCCCGGCTGCGCTTCGAGCCATTGCGCCAGCGCCAGCGCGCCGGCGCAGTGCGCCTGCATGCGGATGCCCAGCGTCTCGAGACCCTTGAGCACCACCCAGGCGTTGAAGGGCGACAGCGCCATGCCCGCAGTGCGCACCACCGGGGCGAACACTTCGTTGACCAGCTTGGCCGAGCCGCAGATCGCCCCGGCCAGCACGCGGCCCTGGCCTTCGAGGTACTTGGTGCCCGAATGAATGACCAGGTCGGCGCCGAACTCGACCGGGCGCTGCAGCGCCGGCGAGCAGAAGCAGTTGTCGACCGCCAGCAGCGCCCCCGCGCCGTGCGCGAGATCGGCCAGCGCGCGGATGTCGCAGACATCGGTCAGGGGGTTGGTCGGCGTTTCGGCGAACAGCAGCTTGGTGCTCGGGCGGATCGCGGCCTTCCATTCGGCGACGTCCGTCTGCGAGACGAAGGTGGTCTCGACGCCGAACTTGCCGAACTCGCGGCCGATCAGGTTCAAGGTCGAACCGAACACCGAGCGCGAGCAGACCACGTGGTCGCCTGCCTTGAGCAACCCCATGCACATCATGAGGATCGCGCCCATGCCGCTCGATGCGCCGATCGCGGCTTCGGTGCCTTCGAGCGCAGCCAGGCGGTGCTCGAAGCTGGCCACGGTCGGGTTCGAGGTGCGGGTGTAGGTGAAGCCTTCCTCGGTGCCGGCAAAACGACGCGCCGAAGTCTCGGCATCGGGCTGCACGAAGCTGCTGGTGAGGAACAGCGCCTCGGAGTTCTCGCCGTACTGGCTGCGCTCGAGCGCGGTGCGCACCGCGAGCGTGTCGCGGTGCAGGCCGGGGGGCAGGGATCGGTCGGTCACGGTCGCTTTCAGCTGAGGTTGGGCAGCGCGAGGCGGGAGGAGTCTTCCTCCGTTTCCTCGATGCGCGGACGGCTGCCGTTCATGCGCGTGATGGCCTCGGTGTCGATGTCGCCGGTGACATACACGCCGTCGAAGCACGAGGCGTCGAAGCCGTCGAGCTTGGGGTTCAGCGAGCCGATGGCGCGCTTCATCGCGTCGACGTCCTGGTAGATCAGCGCATCGCAACCGATGACTTCGCGGATCTGCTCGACCGTGCGGTCGTGCGCCACCAGTTCGTCCTTGGTCGGCATGTCGATGCCATAGACGTTCGGGTAGCGCACCGGCGGTGCGGCGCTCGCGAGGTACACCTTGCGGGCGCCGGCGTCGCGCGCCATCTGGACGATCTCGCGGCTGGTGGTGCCGCGCACGATCGAGTCGTCGACCAGGAGCACGTTGCGGCCCTTGAATTCGCTGGCGATCACGTTGAGCTTCTGGCGCACCGACTTCTTGCGCACGCCCTGACCCGGCATGATGAAGGTGCGGCCGACGTAGCGGTTCTTCACGAAGCCTTCGCGGTAGGGGATGCCCAGCAGGTGCGCCAGTTGCGTCGCGCTCGGCCGGCTCGATTCGGGAATCGGAATGATGACGTCGATCTCGTTCGGCGGCACGGTCGAGACCACCCGCTTGGCCAGCGTCTCGCCGAGGTTCAGCCGCGCCTGGTAGACCGAGATGCCGTCGAGCACCGAGTCGGGCCGCGCCAGGTAGACGAACTCGAAGATGCACGGATTGAGCGACGGAGCGTCGGCGCACTGCTCGGCATGCACCTGGCCCTGCAGGTCGATGAAGACCGCCTCGCCGGGCGCGATGTTGCGTTCGAACACATGGCCCGAGCCTTCGAGCGCGACCGATTCGCTGGCCACCATCACGGTACCGTCGGCGTTGCGGCCCATCGCGAGCGGACGGATGCCGTACGGGTCGCGGAAGGCCAGCAAGCCGTGGCCGGCGATCAGCGCCACCACCGCATACGAGCCGCGCAGGCGCCGCTGCATGCTGCGCACCGCCTCGAACACGGTGGCCGAATTGAGCATGCCGCCGCGGGTGGCGCGGTCGAGCTCATGCGCCAGCACGTTGAGCAGCACTTCGGAGTCGCTCTCGGTGTTGGTGTGGCGGTGGTCGGTGGAGAACAGCTCGGCCCTGAGCGCATGCGCGTTCGTGAGGTTGCCGTTGTGCACCAGCACGATGCCGAAGGGCGCGTTGACGTAGAAAGGCTGCGCCTCTTCCTCGCTGTAGGCGTTGCCGGCGGTCGGGTAGCGCACCTGGCCGAGGCCGACGTTGCCGGGCAGGCCGCGCATGTTGCGGGTGCGGAAGACATCGCGCACCATGCCCTTGGCCTTGTGCATGAAGAACTTGCGCTCCAGCAGCGTGACGATGCCGGCGGCATCCTGGCCGCGGTGCTGCAGCAGCAGCAAAGCGTCGTAGAGCAGTTGATTGACGGGAGCGTTACTGACAACGCCGACGATTCCACACATGAAGCGATCCTCTCAGGGCAGGTAGCTTGCCAACTTTTCAGGCAGCGCGGGTTTCAGGCCCTGCAATGCCGCATCGAGAACAATGGCGCTGTGCGATTCGTGCCACCAGGCACTGTCGCTCAACGCCAGCAAATGAACAACCACCGCGACCGCGAGCAGCGCCAGCGCGCCGCGGGCCACGCCGAACATGCCGCCGAGGATCCGGTCCACCGGCCGCAGCCCGATCGCCGCGACCAGCTTGCGCGTGAGCGCCGCCAGCAAGCCGACGCCGAAGGCCACGCCCACGAACACCAGCACGAAACCGGCCGCATAGCGCCAGCTCGCTTCGGGGTCTCCGATGGGCAGCCAGCGGCCGACGTCCTCCGCCAGCCACTGCGCGGCCACGAAGGCCACCACCCAGCCCGCCAGCGAGATCACCTCGAACACCAGTCCGCGCACCAGGCCCAGCAGCATCGACACCACGAGCAGCGCGACGGCAATCCAGTCGAGCGTGGCCACGTCGGTCAGCGAGCCTACAAGCTGAGGACGGCGGCCGACAAAGACAAGCCCTTGACCTTGCCCGCGGCCCGGTCGGCCTCGGCCCGCGAGCCGAAGGGGCCGACACGCACACGCGTGCGCTCGCCATCGGCCGTCTTCGCCACGGAGGTGTAGGTCTTGAGCCCGGCTTTTTCAAGTTTCTGGCGCACTTCCCGGGCCTTGTCCGCGTCCGCGAAGGCACCGACCTGGACCACGAAGCGGCCGTTGTCGTCGTCGGGCTTGGCGGCAGCGGCGGCCACGGCGGTGGGCTTGCCTTCCAGCAGCGCGCGGGCGCGGGCCGCGTCGTCGGCCGACTCCGGCTTCGGCGCGGCGGGCTTGGGTTCGGGCTTGGGTTCGGGCTTGGGCTTGGGCTCGGTCTTGGCTTCGGCCTTCGGCTTGGCTTCGGGCTTGGCTTCGGGCTTGGCGTCGGCCTTGGGCGCCGGCTTGTCGGGCACAGGGTCGGAGCGGGTCTCGGCGACCGGCGCAGCCGATGCCAGCTTGCCCGGCGGGATCTCGGTGCCGTCGGCGGTCTCGGTGATCATGCCGCCGCCCGAAGATGCGGGCGCCGCGGCGACCGGCTTGTCGGTGCTGGCGGCGGCCGGCGCCGGGGGCGTCGGCAGGGCCAGCGGCTTGGCCTTGGTGCGGTCAGGGATCTCGATCGGGATGTCGACCGAGATCGGGCGCGGCTGGGTGTCGAACAGGAGCGGGAATCCGATCACGCCGACCAGCACCAGGACGGCGGCGCCAAGCAGCCGGTGCCGCGCGCGGCGCCGCATCGCTTCGATGCTCTCCGCCGGCGCGGCGGCGACGGCGCTTCGCCCTTCGTTGCCCTGAGGACCGCGTGTGCGGAACTTGAAGAACGCCATGAAATTCGTTTTCCTGATGGGTGCAGCGTGCGGTTGAAACGGGAAGAAGGCGCCGGAAATCAGGCTGTTTCAGGAGCCGGGAGACAGGTGCCTGGCTCCCAGACGGGGTGTTCCGTGCTCGAGCACACCACCCACGGTGAAGAACGATCCGAAGACGACGATTCTATCAGCGGGGTCCGCGCGATCGATGGCCGCCTGGAGCGCCTCCATGGGCGCGCCGTGGACGCTGGCCGAGACGTCGCTGCGCTTGTTCTGCGCCTGCCAGCGCAGGATCAGGTCGTCGGCCCTGGCGGCGCGCGCGGTCGGCAGGTCGGTGAAGTACCAGCGGTCGATCATCGGCCCGATGCGCGCGAACATCGGCCCCACGTCCTTGTCCGCCATCACGCCAAAGACGGCGTGCGTGGTCGGATAGAAGCCCATCGCGTCGAGGTTTTCGGCCAGCGCGGCCACCGCATGCGGGTTGTGAGCGACGTCGAGCACCAGCGCCGGCTCGCCCGGAACGATCTGGAAACGCCCGGGCAGCTCGACCATCGCGAGTCCGTTGCGCACCGCCTGGGCGGTGGTCGGCAGCCGCTGGCGCAGCGATTCGAGCGCCGCCAGCACCCCGGCTGCGTTGACCAGCTGGTTGGCGCCGCGCAGGGCCGGGTAGGCCAGCCCGCTGTAGCGCCGGCCGCGTCCGCTCCAGCCCCATTGCTGCTGATCGCCCATCACGTTGAAGTCGCGGCCGACGCGCCAGAGGTCGGCGCCGATCGCTTCGGCATGGTCGACCACGCTCTGCGGCGGCACCGGGTCGCTGACGATCGCGGGCCGGCCGGCGCGCATCACGCCGGCCTTCTCGAAACCGATGCTCTCGCGGTCGGGCCCGAGGAAGTCCATGTGGTCGAGGTCGATGCTGGTGATGACGGCGCAGTCGGCATCGACGATGTTGACCGCATCCAGCCGCCCGCCCAGGCCGACCTCTAGGATCGCGGCGTCGGGCCTGGCTGCAGCCATGCACAGCAGGATCGCCAGCGTGGTGAATTCGAAGTAGGTCAGCGCGATGTCGCCGCGGCCCTGCTCCACCTGCTCGAAGAACGGCGCCAGCACGGCGCCGTCGACCGCCTCGCCGGACAGCCGCAGCCGCTCTTCGAAGCGCACCAGGTGGGGCGACGTGAACACCGCGGTGCGGTAGCCCGCGTGCGTGAGGATCGACTCGAGCATCGCGCAGGTCGAGCCCTTGCCGTTGGTGCCGGCCACCGTGATGACCGGGCAGTCGAAGGCCAGGCCCAGGCGCACGGCGACCGCGCGGACCCGGTCGAGCCCGAGTTCGATGTTCTTGGGATGCAGGTGCTCGGCGTGTGCCAGCCAGTCTTCTAGGGTTTTCATGGAGCCCGGAATTGTCGCCGACCGGGGCCGCGGGCATCATCGCCGGATGACAACCCTCTACGGCATCCCCAACTGCGACACTGTCAAACGCGCCCGCGCCTGGCTGGCCGACCACAACGTCGCCTACCGCTTCCACGATTTCAAGAAGGACGGCGTGCCCGAGACCGAACTCGACCGCTGGCTCGCCGCACCGGGCTGGGAAGCCCTGGTCAACCGCCGCGGCACCACCTGGCGGCGCCTCGACGACGCCACCCGGGAGTCGGTGGTCGATGCGGCTTCGGCCCGCGCCGTCCTGCTCGCCAACCCGAGCCTGATCAAGCGCCCGGTGGTCAACTGGGGGGCCGGCCGGGACGTTACGACCGGGTTCGACGCCAACGAGTGGAATGGCCACGCTTTGTAAATCATTGAACCCCGGGCGCCGATGGGCCTCCAACGAACTTGCGCGAAGCGCCCCCCGCCCCGGGATTTCAGGAGATTTGACATGACCACAAGAACCATTCGCACCGTATCCGCCCTGACCCTGCTGGCCGCCCTGGCCGGATTCGCCACACTGGCCCAGGCCGAACAGGTGCAGGCGCGGGTGATCTCGACCTCGCCGGTCACCGAATCGAACGGCAGCATCCGCTACAACGTGACCTACGAGTACGCGGGCCGCCAATACAACACGCGCGTCAACACCCCGCCCGGCGCCAGCATCTGGGTCGACGCCGGCGCCTACGGCATCGCGACCCCTTCGCCGGTGGCACCGCAGTCTCAACTGGCGGCGAATCCCGCCTATGCCCCGCAGGAGCAACTGCAGCAGCAGCAGCAGCAGCAGCAGCCGGATTGGAGCAACGTGGTGCCCGAACCGGGCATCGTGGTGTCGGGCCGCGGCGCCCCCCCGCCGACGGTCTACGCCCCGCCGGCGCAGGTCTATGCCCCGGCCCCGGTGTATGTGCAGCCCGCGTACTCGTACTACCCGGCGCCGGCCTACTACCCCGCGCCCGCCTACGCCTACCCGCCGATCGGCATCTCGCTGGGCTTCGGCTATTCGCGCGGCTGGGGCGGCGGCCGCTGGCGCTGATCGCGGTGTCGATCCGGCGGCCGGCCGGCGAGCCTAAAATCACGGGCTTTGCAACTTGAGGCACGGGCGCGCCTGCCAAGGCGCGCCGCAACCTGCCGAGCGCCACCCGCGCCAGCCCCTCCTACCCATGAGCACTACCGAATCCCTCCAGAGCGCCACGGTCTCGACCAAGGCCAATGTGTATTTCGACGGCAAATGCGTGAGCCACAACCTGACGCTGGCCGACGGCAGCAAGAAGTCGGTGGGTGTGATCCTGCCGTCGACCCTGACTTTCAACACCGGCGCGCCGGAGATCATGGAAGGCGCGGGCGGCCGCTGCGAGTACCTGCTCGCGGGCAGCAGCGAATGGGTGGCCTCGGGCGCGGGTGAGAAATTCAGCGTGCCCGGCAACTCCAGCTTCCAGATCCGCGTCAGCGGCGAGCCCTACAGCTACATCTGCCACTTCGGCTGAACCGGAAATCCGAGCATGTCCTCCACCATCCTCCAGAACGTTCCCGCCGGCCAGAAGGTCGGCATCGCCTTCTCGGGCGGCCTCGACACCAGCGCGGCCCTGCACTGGATGCGCAACAAGGGCGCCGTCCCCTATGCCTACACCGCCAACCTGGGCCAGCCCGACGAGCCCGACTACGACGAGATCCCGCGCAAGGCGATGCTCTACGGCGCCGAGAAAGCGCGCCTGATCGACTGCCGCACGCAATTGGCCGCCGAAGGCCTGGCCGCGCTGCAGGCCGGCGCCTTCCACGTGACCACGGCCGGCCTGACCTACTTCAACACCACGCCGCTCGGCCGTGCGGTCACCGGCACCATGCTGGTTTCGGCGATGAAGGAGGACGATGTCCACATCTGGGGCGACGGCAGCACCTACAAGGGCAACGACATCGAGCGCTTCTACCGCTACGGCCTGCTGACCAACCCGGCGCTGAAGATCTACAAGCCCTGGCTGGACCAGACCTTCATCGACGAACTCGGCGGCCGCACCGAGATGTCGGAATTCATGCAGAAGGCCGGCTTCGCCTACAAGATGTCGACCGAGAAGGCCTATTCGACCGACTCGAACATGCTCGGCGCCACGCACGAGGCCAAGGACCTCGAGCACCTGAACAGCGGCATGAAGATCGTGCAGCCGATCATGGGCGTCGCCTTCTGGAAGGACGAAGTCGAAGTCAAGCGGGAAGAAGTCACCGTGCGCTTCGAGGACGGTCGCCCGGTCGCCCTCAACGGCGTCGAGTACCCGAGCCTGGTCGAGCTGCTGCTCGAAGCCAACCGCATCGGCGGCCGCCACGGCCTGGGCATGAGCGACCAGATCGAGAACCGCATCATCGAGGCCAAGAGCCGCGGCATCTACGAGGCGCCCGGCCTGGCGCTGCTGTTCATCGCCTACGAACGCCTGATCACCGGCATCCACAACGAGGACACGATCGAGCAGTACCGCGAAAGCGGCCGCCGCCTGGGCCGCCTGCTCTATCAAGGCCGCTGGTTCGACCCGCAGGCCATCATGCTGCGCGAGACCGCGCAACGCTGGGTGGCGCGCGCGATCACCGGCGAAGTCACGGTCGAGCTGCGCCGCGGCAACGACTACTCGATCCTGAACACCGCCTCGGCCAACCTGACCTACAAGCCCGAGCGGCTGAGCATGGAAAAGGTCGAAGGCGCGTTCACGCCGCTCGACCGCATCGGCCAGCTGACCATGCGCAACCTCGACATCATCGACACGCGCGACAAGCTGGCGATCTACACGCAGACGGGTTTGCTGTCGACCAGCCAGGGCGCGTCGCTGCCCCAACTGAAGAACGACGAGAAGTAGCTCGCCCCCAGGTTGGGCTCACTGCGTGTAGCCCGCCCACCCCCTGCCGGGGGCAACACCAGCGGCCCGGCAAAGCCGGTTCCGCGGTGTTTCGCGAGGGGGCCGGCGCTGCGCGCGGCCGGCGATCAGACCACGACCGGCTCTGGTTCCAGCCGGATCCCGAAGCGCTCGTAGACGCTGGTCTGGATCGCCTTGGCCAGCGTCATCACCTCACCGCCCGTGACCGGGTTGGCCTTGCCGCCCCGGTTCACGAGCACCAGCGCCTGGCGCTCGTAGACGCCGGCGTTGCCCACCGACTTGCCTTTCCAGCCGCAGGCATCGATGAGCCAGCCGGCCGCCAGCTTGATGCTGCCGTCGGCCATCGGGTAGTGAACGATCTTGGGGTCGCGGGCAATGATGTCGGCGCACTGCTCCGGCGTCACGGTCGGGTTCTTGAAGAAGCTGCCGGCGTTGCCCAGCACGCGCCAGTCGGGCAGCTTGGCGCGGCGGATGGCGCAGATCCAGTCGAAGATGTCCATCGCGCTCGGCGTGAAATTGCCGGTTTCGTCCATCTTGCGTTCGAGGTCGAGGTAGCCGAGCACCGGTTTCCACGGCTTGGGCAGCCGAAAGCGCACCCGCGTGATCAACGCCCTGCCCGCGAGCCCGAAATCGTTGTCGCCGCTGGCCACGTGCTTGAACACCGAATCGCGGTAGCCGAAGGCGCACTGGGCGGCATCGAGCGTGAAGGCGCGGCCGGTCTGCAGGTCGATGGCATCGAGCGACTCGAAGCGGTCCTGCAGCTCGACCCCGTAGGCGCCGATGTTCTGCACCGGCGAACCGCCCACGGTGCCGGGGATGAGCGCCAGGTTCTCGAGGCCCGGAAAACCCTGGTCGAGCGTCCAGCGCACGGTGTCGTGCCAGACCTCGCCGGCGCCGGCCTCGACGATCCAGGCCTTGGAGCTTTCCTCGACCAGCCGCAAGCCCTTGATTTCCACCTTGAGCACCAGCGGCTTGACGTCACCGGTCAGCACGATGTTGCTGCCGCCGCCGAGGACGAACTTGGGCGCATCGCGCCATTGCGCGTCGGCCAGCAGCGCCGCGACGTCGGCTTCGCCGGTGATGCGCACCAGGTGCTGGGCGCGCGCGACGATGCCAAAGCTGTTGTGCTGCTGCAGCGGTACGTTGTGCTCCACGATCATGGGAGAATTGTCTCATTCGCACGCCGCGCGACACTGCGCGCGGCGCATTCCTTTTTTTGTTGCTGCCGGAGCCTTCATGCCGTCTTTCGACACCGTTTGTGAACCCAACTTGCCCGAGGTCAAGAATGCGGTCGAGAACACCGCCAAGGAAATCGGCACGCGCTTCGACTTCAAGGGCACCGCCGCCGCGGTCGATCTCAAGGACAAGGAAATCACCATGATCGGCGACGCCGAGTTCCAGCTCGTGCAGGTGGAGGAAATCCTGCGCAGCAAGCTCACCAAGCGCAGCGTCGACGTGCGCTTCCTCGACAAGGGCGACGTCCAGAAGATCGGCGGCGACAAGGTCAAGCAGGTCATCAAGGTCAAGAACGGCATCGAGTCCGAGACCGCGAAGAAGATCCAGCGCCTGATCAAGGACAGCAAGCTCAAGGTGCAGGCCGCGATCCAGGGCGACGCGGTGCGCATCACCGGCGCCAAGCGCGACGACCTGCAGGCGGCCATGGCACTCATCAAGAAGGACGTGCCCGACATGCCGCTCTCCTTCAACAATTTCCGCGACTGATGGCTCGCCCCCAGGTTGGCTCACTTCGTGTAGCCGCCCACCCCCTCGCCGGGGGCGATACCAGCGGCCCGGCAAAGCCGGTTCCGCGGTATCCCTCGCACTGCATCCGCGTCGTGGCGGCCGGTTTGTTTGCGGTAGCCTGCACCTTCGCGCACGCCCAGTCGGTGACGCTGACCGGCACCATCGGCAGCCGCGCGATCCTGATCGTGAACGGCGGGGCGCCCAAGACACTGGCCGTCGGCGAGGCCTTCCAGGGCGTGAAACTGGTGTCGCTGCAGGGCGAACAGGCCACGGTCGAGGCCGGCGGCAAGCGCGTCGCGCTGCGCATGGACACGCCGGTGAGCATCGGCGGCAACGGCGGCTCCGGGGGCGGCGGCACCCGCATCGTGCTGCCGGTGAGCAGCGGCGGACATTTCATGGCGCAGGGCGCGATCAATGGCCGCGCGGTCAGCTTCATGCTCGACACCGGCGCCACCACCGTCGCGATGTCGGCCGCCGACGCGCAGCGCATCGGACTCGATTTCAGCAAGGGCCAGCCGGTGCGCATGAACACCGCCAACGGCATCGCGCCGGGTTATCGCCTGCGGCTCGCCTCGGTGCGGGTCGGCGACGTCGAGGTCTACGACGTGGAGGCCATCGTCTCGGAGCAGCCGATGCCCTACATCCTGCTGGGCAACAGCTTCATCAGCCGCTTCTCGATGCGGCGCGACGCCGACCAGATGGTCCTGGAAAAACGGTTCTAGCTCGCCCCCAGGTTGGGCTCACTTCGTGTAGCCCGCCCACCCCCTACCGGGGGCAACACCAGCGGACCGGCGAAGCCGGTTTCGCGGTGTTTCACCAACGGGCCTGGCTGCGCCGGCCGATAGATGAGAGGCGCCGCGCGCAGCGCCCGCCTGTTCGTGGGCAGTCGCGGAACCGGCTTCGCCGGGCCGCTGACTGCGCCCCCGGCAGGAGGTGGGCGCCCGGACACGAAGTGTCGGGCAACCTGGAGGCGAGCTCAGCCAGCGGCCGTGACTACGATCTCGATCTTGTAGCCCTGCTTGGCCATCGCGGCCTGCACGGTCGCGCGCGGCGGCGTGTTGCCGGCCGGGATCCAGGCGTCCCACACCTCGTTCATCGCGGCGATGTCCGTGATGTCGGAGAGGAAGATCTGCGTCATCAGGATGCGCGACTTGTCGCTGCCGGCCTCGGCCAGCAGACGGTCGACCATCGCCAGCACTTGCGCGGTCTGGCCGCGGATGTCCTGCGACAGGTCGTCGGGCACCTGGCCCGCGAGGTAGATCGTGCCGTTGTGGACCGCGGTCTCGCTGAGGCGGGGACCGACATGAAAGCGCTGGATGGTGGCCATGGGTTGTTTCCTATTTTTTGGATCCGAGCCTGGACTCGGTGCCGGCGGCAAGCCGGCGGATGTTCTCGCGATGACGCCAGACCAGCAACAGGCTGATCGACACCAGCGCCAGCAGCACCACGAGATCGAGTGGCCAGGCGATCTGGCCGCCGATCAGATAGTAGGCCGGCGCGAAGAACGCCGCCACGATGGAGGCCAGCGACGAATAGCGAAAGAAGACCGCGATGATCAGCCAGGTGGCGCCGGTCGCCAGGCCCAGCAGCGGGCTGATGCCGAACAGCGCGCCGGCCGCGGTCGCCACGCCCTTGCCGCCCTGGAAACCGAAGAACACCGGGTAGAGGTGCCCGAGGAAAGCAGCCAGCCCGGCCACCGCCGCGGTGCCGGGGCCCATGTCCCAGGCGGCCCCGAATTGCTGGATCAGGAACACCGGCAGCCAGCCCTTGAGCGCGTCGAGCAGCAGCGTCGTGAGCGCGGCGCCCTTGTTGCCCGAGCGCAGCACGTTGGTGGCGCCCGGGTTCTTGCTGCCGTAGCTGCGCGGGTCGGCCATGCCGAGCGTCTTGCTGACGATCACGGCGAAGGACAGCGATCCCAGCAGGTAGGACAGGACGATCGCGATCAACGAGGGGAAATAGGAACTCACGGTGTCTCCGGACGCCTCCGGTCGAGGCAACCGGCTATTCTGCCAGCGCGCACTGCACCGGCTTGGCGCCGAGCAGGCCGAGGCACACCTGCGGATCGATGCCCACGAGGTAGCCGCGGCGCCCGCCGTTGATCGCGATGCGCGGCAGTTCGAGGATCGTCGACTCGATGTAGACCGGCATCGCGCGCCGCGTGCCGAAGGGCGAAGTGCCCCCGATCAGGTAGCCGCTGTGCCGGTTCGCGACTTCGGGCTTGCAGGGCTCGACCGACTTGGCGCCGATCTGCCGCGCCAGGTTCTTGGTCGACACCGTGCGGTTGCCGTGCATCAGCACGAGCAGCGGCCTGGCGTCCTGGTCCTGCATCACGAGGGTCTTGACCACGGTGAAGGGGTCGAGCCCGAGCACCTCGGCGCTGTGCTGGGCGCCGCCGTGCTCGAGGTACTCGTAGGGATGCTCGGTGAAGGCGATGCCGTTCGCCCGCAGCAGCTGGGTGGCGGGGGTTTCGCTGACGTGGGTCTTTTTGGCCACGGTTTCTAGTCAGTGGTCCACTACCCGAACGCGTGACCCGCGATGCATGAAACCGGCGCAGCCGAATGCCAGGGATACCGCGGAACCGGCTTTGCCGGGCCGCTGGTATCGCCCCCTTGAGGGGGAGGCGCCGCAGGCGCTTCGGGGGTGTTTCATCCTCTGTCCCGCAAGGTCTCAGGCAGCCGGGTCGCGCAATTCCCAGCGGATCTTGTCGATCTCCGCCAGCAGCTCGGGCGACAGCGTGGTGCCCCAGGCGTCGAGATCCTCGTCGAGCTGGGCGACCGAGGTCACGCCGATGATGGTGCTCGCCACCTGCCACTTGGTGTAGCAGAAGGCCAGCGCCAGTTGTGCCGGCGTGAGCCCGTGCTCGCGGGCCAGCGCGTTGTAGCGGCGCGCCGCCTTCAGCGCGTCCGGGCGGCCCCAGCGCTGCTTGCGCACCGACTCGTAGCTCGAGATGCGCGCGCCCTTGGGCGCGTCCGGGCCTTCGGTGCCGCTCTGGTCGTACTTGCCGGTCAGCAGGCCGAAGGCCAGCGGCGAATAGGCCAGCAGCGAGACGCCCAGGCGGTGCATGGTTTCGTCGAGCCCGTTCTCGGCTGCGCGGCTGATCAGGCAGTAGACGTTCTGCACCGTCGCCACGCGCGGCAGGCCATGCTGCTCGGCCAGGCGCACGAATTCGTGCACGCCGTAGGGCGTCTCGTTCGACAACCCGATCGCGCGCACCTTGCCGGCCTTGACCAGCTTGCCCAGCGCTTCGAGCTGGTCGTGGATCGGGGTGGTCGAGCTTTCCCGCTTCGGGTCGTAGTAGATCTGGCCGAAGGCCGGCACGTGGCGCTCCGGCCAGTGGATCTGGTAGAGGTCGATGACGTCGGTCTTGAGCCGCTTCAGGCTGGCCTCGCAGGAGGCGGCGATGTCGGCCGGCGTCATGCCGCTGCCCTCGCGCACCCAGGGCATGCCGCGCGACGGGCCCGCGACCTTGGTCGCCAGCACGATCTTTTGGCGCGCGCCCGGATTCTTGTCGAACCAGTGGCCGATGATGGTTTCGGTGGCGCCGAAGGTTTCCTTGCGCGCCGGCACCGCGTACATCTCGGCGGTGTCGATGAAGTCGACCCCGCGTTCGAGCGAACGGTCGAGGATGGCGTGGGCGGTGGCCTCGTCGACCTGCTCGCCGAAGGTCATGGTGCCGAGGCAGATCGGCGTGACGTGGAGGTCGCTCTGACCAAGCTGGATTTTTTGCATGGGCGAAATGCTACCCGCTGAGGCGAAGGCGTGTCGTGTCGTGTCGTGCAGTCGACTGCACGGCCCGGCCGGGGTCCGTATCATCGGACGCGATGTACCAAGCCCTCCGTGCCTCGCGCAGCGAATTCGTCCCCGTCCGCCACCTCAGCTACCACGTGCGCCTGTGGGGCGAGCCCTCCGCCTCCCGGCCGCCGCTGGTGCTGATGCACGGCTGGATGGACGTCGCGGCCTCCTGGCAGTTCGTGGTCGATGCGATGGCCGAGGAGCGCTTCGTGGTCGCGGCCGACTGGCGCGGCTTCGGCCTCACCGAGGGCGGCCGCGTCGACAACTACTGGATGCCCGACTACCTGGCCGACCTCGACTGGCTGCTGGACCACTACGCCGGCGATGCCCCGGTCGACCTGGTCGGCCACAGCATGGGCGGCAACGTGGTCATGCAGTACGCCGGCGTGCGGCCGCAGCGCGTGCGCCGCCTCGTCAACCTCGAAGGCTTCGGCATGCCCGCGCTGAAGCCCGAGCAGGCGCCGGAACGCTTCGGCAAGTGGATCGACGAGCTCAAGCGCCTGCACCGCGGCGAAATGGCGCTGGCCACCTATTCGGGCGTCGAAGGCGTGGCGCGCCGGCTCATGAAGACCAACCCGCGCCTGACGCCCGACAAGGCCGACTGGCTGGCCGCCCACTGGTCGGCCGTCCGGCCGCACGCCGAGGGCGGCGAACGCTGGGAGATCCTGGGGGATCCGGCCCACAAGATCATCAACGCCAACCTGTTCCGGGTCGACGAAATCCTGGCGCTGTATGCGGCCATTGCCGCGCCGCTGCTGGCGGTCGAGGCCTCGGACGACAGCCTGGGCCAATGGTGGAAGGGCCGCTACACGCTGGACGAGTACCACGAGCGCCTGAAGAAAGTGCCCCATGCGCGCATCGCCCGTGTCGAGGACGCCGGCCACATGCTGCACCACGACCAGCCCGCCGCGGTGGCCCGGCTGATCGAGGATTTTCTTTCGTCCTGAAGGCGGCCCCGGGCCCCCTCCCCCCTCTCCGGAACCGGGCCATGCCCGGCATGAGAAAATCCCCGGTTTTCCCCGAACACCGTCAGGACACCCCATGGATGCAGAGCAAATCAACCAAATCGGCGCAACTCTCGCGGACCTGAGCGCCCGCACGGTCGATTTACGGAGGTATCTTTGACTACGATGCCAAAGCCGAACGCCTGAGGACGGTCAACGCGTCGCTCGAAGACCCCAACGTCTGGAACGACCCCAAGAAGGCCCAGGAACTGGGCCGCGAAAAGAAGTCGCTCGACGACGTCGTGGTCACGCTCGACCGCCTCACCAGCGGCCTGTCCGACAACACCGAACTCTTCGAGATGTCGAAGGAGGACGGCGACATGGACGGCCTGCAGGCCATCGCCGATGACGCCGCCAAGCTCGAAGCCGACATCAAGCAGCTCGAATTCCGCCGGATGTTCAACAATCCGGCCGATCCGCTGAACGCCTTCGTCGACATCCAGGCCGGCGCCGGCGGCACCGAGGCCTGCGACTGGGCCAGCATGCTGCTGCGCCAGTACCTGAAGTACGCGGAGCGCAAGGGCTTCAAGACCCAGATCGAGGACGAGACCCCGGGCGACACCGCGGGCATCAAGGGCGCGACCATCAAGGTCGAGGGCGACTACGCCTTCGGCCTGCTGCGCACCGAGACCGGCGTGCACCGGCTGGTGCGCAAGTCGCCCTTCGACTCTTCGGGCGGGCGCCACACCAGCTTCGCGAGCATCTTCGTCTACCCGGAAATCGATGATTCGATCGAGATCGACATCAACCCGTCCGACGTGCGCACCGACACCTTCCGCGCCAGCGGCGCCGGCGGCCAGCACATCAACAAGACCGACTCGGCGGTGCGGCTCACGCACATCCCGACCGGCATCGTGGTGCAGTGCCAGGACGGCCGCAGCCAGCACAGCAACCGCGACGTCGCCTGGAAGCGGCTGCGCTCGCGCCTGTATGACCACGAGATGCGCAAGCGCCAGGAAGAGCAGCAGAAGCTGGAAGACAGCAAGACCGACGTCGGCTGGGGCCACCAGATCCGCAGCTACGTGCTGGACAACAGCCGCATCAAGGACCTGCGCACCAACGTCGAGATCTCGGCGACGCAGAAGGTGCTGGACGGCGACCTCGATGCCTTCATCGAAGCGTCCTTGAAGCAAGGCGTGTAGATGAAGCTCACCCCCAGGCTGGCCCACTTCGTGTGGCCGCACACCCCCTCGCCGGGGGCAACACGAGCGGCCCGGCAAAGCCGGTTCCGCGGTGTTCCTGGCCTCGGCCGCGCCGGCGCTCTGCGTCGCGGATCGATCGACAACTTGGGGGTTTCCGAATGAGGACTCTGCACAAGGTGCAAGCCCTGATCTTCGACATGGACGGCACCATGGTCGACTCCATGCCCTGGCACGCCAAGGCATGGGTCGAGTACGGCGTGCGCCACGGGATCGAGATCGACGTCCCGCATTTCATGCGCCGGACCACCGGCCGCACCGCCTTCGAATGCGCCTGCGAGCTCATGGGCCGCGAGGTGAGCGAAGCCGAGAGCGCCGAGATCACCCACCGCAAGGAATCGATCTACCGCGAGCTCTTCGGCGCCCAGTTCCGCGAGGTGACGGGCTTCAGCGCCTTCCACCGGGCCGCGGTCGCGCGCGGGCTGAAGGTGGCGGTCGGCACCGCGGGCGACAAGCACAACATCGCCTTCACGATGTCCAACCTGCGGCCCGACCCGGCGCCGCTGGCGATCGTGGGCGGCGACGAGGGGCTGCCAGGCAAGCCTCAGCCGGCGATCTTCCTCGAGGCCGCGCGCCGCATCGGCGTCGAGCCCTCGCGCTGCATCGTCTTCGAGGATGCGCCCTTCGGCATCGAGGCCGCGCGCCGCGGCGGCATGCTCGCGGTGGCGGTCTGCACCACCCACAGCGCCTGCGAACTCGCGGGGCCGCATGTGATCGCGGCCGTGCGCGACTACGACGAATTGAACAACTCAAACTTCCTGGAGACTCTCGATGCTGCTGCGTGATGCCCAAGGCCAACCGATCGCGATCCGTCGCGAGGATTACAGCGCGCCGGCCTACTGGATCGACACGGTCGAGCTGACCTTCGATCTCGACCCCGCCAAGACGCGGGTGCTCAACCGCATGCGGCTGCGCCGCAACCCCGAGGTGGCGCCCGAGCCGCTGCGCCTCGACGGCGACGAGCTCAACCTGGCGCGCGTGCTGGTCGACGGCCAGGGCGCATCGTTCCGCATGGAAGCCGAGCAGCTGGTGATCGACAACCTGCCCGAGACCTTCGAGCTCGAGATCTTCACCACCTGCTGTCCGATCAAGAACACCAAGCTCATGGGCCTGTTCGTGAGCGAGGACACCTTCTTCACGCAGTGCGAGGCCGAAGGCTTCCGCCGCATCACCTACTTCCTCGACCGGCCCGACGTGATGTCGAGCTACACGGTGACGCTGCGCGCCGCCAAGGCCGCCTACCCGGTGCTGCTGTCGAACGGCAACCTGGTCGAGCAGGGCGAGCTGCCCGAGGGCCGCCACTTCGCCAAGTGGGTCGACCCCTTCCGCAAGCCCTGCTACCTGTTCGCGCTGGTCGCCGGCAAGCTGGTGGCGCGCGAGCAGCGCATCAAGGCGCGCAACGGCCGCGAGCATCTGCTGCAGGTGTACGTGCGCGCCGGCGACCTCGACAAGACCGAGCACGCGATGAACTCGCTCGTCAACTCGGTGCTGTGGGACGAAGCCCGCTTCGGCCTGCCGCTGGACCTCGACCGCTTCATGATCGTCGCCACCAGCGACTTCAACATGGGCGCGATGGAGAACAAGGGCCTGAACATCTTCAACACGAAGTACGTCCTGGCCAACCAGGCCACCGCCACCGACGCCGACTACGGCAACATCGAAAGCGTGGTCGGCCACGAGTACTTCCACAACTGGAGCGGCGACCGCGTGACCTGCCGCGACTGGTTCCAGCTCTCGCTCAAGGAAGGCCTCACGGTCTTCCGCGACCAGGAGTTCAGCCAGGACCTGTGCGCCGAGCCTTCCGCGCGCGCGGTCAAGCGCATCGAGGACGTGCGCGTGCTGCGCACCGCCCAGTTCCCCGAGGACGCGGGCCCGATGGCCCACCCGGTGCGGCCCGACAGCTACATCGAGATCAGCAACTTCTACACCGTCACCATCTACGAGAAGGGTGCCGAGGTGGTGCGCATGATGCAGACGCTGGTCGGCCGCAAGGGCTTCGAGCGCGGCATCACGCTGTATTTCGAGCGCCACGACGGACAGGCCGTGACCTGCGACGACTTCGCGCAGGCGATCGCCGATGCCAACCCCGACACCGAGCTCGCGCGCCTGCTGCCGCAGTTCAAGCGCTGGTACAGCCAGGCCGGCACGCCGCGCCTCGCCGCCCATGGCGTCTATGACTCGGCAGCGCGCAGCTACACGCTGAGCATCGTGCAGAGTTGCGCGCCCACGCCGGGCCAGCCGGCCAAGGATCCGTTCGTGATCCCGGTCAACGTCGGCCTGCTGGGCGCCGATGGCCGCGAGCTGCCTTTGCGGCTCGAAGGCGAGGCCGAGGCCACCCAGGGCACGCGCACCCTGGTGCTCACGCGCGCCGGCGAACAGTTCACCTTCGTCGATATCGACGCCGAGCCGGTGCCTTCGATCCTGCGCGGCTTCAGCGCGCCGGTGATCCTCGACTACGCCTACAGCGACGCCCAGCTGCTGACCCTGCTGGCCAACGACCCGGACCCCTTCAACCGCTGGGAAGCCGGCCAGCGGCTGGCGCTGCGCGCCGCCGTGCGCGCGATCGCCGAGCCGGCCTCGGCCCACGAGCAGCCGCTCGACGCCGCCTTCGTCGACGCGATGCGCAGCGTGCTGCGCCATCCGCAGCTCGATGCCGCGTTCAAGGAACTGGTGCTCACCCTGCCCTCCGAGACCTACATCGCGGAGCAGCTCGACATCGTCGATCCGCAGCGCGTGCATGTGGTGCGCGAGGCGATGCGGGCGCAGCTCGCGACCGCGCTGTTCGCCGACTGGGAACAGGCCTACGAGCAGAACCGCGACACCGGTGCCTACCAGCCCGACCCGGTCTCCTCGGGCCGGCGCGCGCTGGCGGGCATCGCCCTCACCCACCTGTGCCTCGCGGCGCGCGCCTCGGACGACACCGTGTGGCCCGGCAAGACGCTGCAGCGCTTCAAGGACGCGGGCAACATGACCGACCGCTTCAATGCGCTCAACGCGCTGGTGTCGTCGGGCCATGCGCTGGCGGCGCAGGCGCTGGCGCGCTTCCACGAGATCTTCAAGGACGAGGCGCTGGTGATCGACAAGTGGTTCTCGCTGCAGGCCGGCGCCCCCGACCGCGGCGGCGACATCCTGCCGCTGGTCAAGCAGCTCATGAAGCACCCGGACTTCTCGATCAAGAACCCGAACCGCGCCCGCAGCGTGATCTTCAGCTACTGCAGCGCCAACCCGGGCGCCCTGCACCGCCCCGACGCGGCCGGCTACGTGTTCTGGAGCGACCGCGTGATCGAGCTCGACGCCATCAACCCGCAGGTCGCGGCCCGCCTGGCACGCGCTCTCGACCGCTGGAGCAAGCTGGCCGAGCCCTACCGAAGCGCCGCGCGCGAAGCCATCGCCCGCGTCGCCGCCCGGCCCGACCTGAGCAAGGACACGCACGAGGTCGTGACCCGCGCGCTGTCCAACTGACCCCATCAAGGACCCAAGTACATGGCCCAACAGAAGATATCCCTCACCCGCTACCTGGTCGAGCAGCAACGCGCCGACGGCCTGATCCCCGGCCAGCTGCGCCTGCTGCTCGAAGTGGTCGCGCGCGCCTGCAAGAGCATCAGCCAGGCGGTCAACAAGGGGGCGCTCGGCGGCGTGCTCGGCACCGCCGAGAGCGAGAACGTGCAGGGCGAGATCCAGAAGAAACTCGACATCATCGCCAACGAGGTGCTGATCGAGGCCAACGAATGGGGCGGGCACCTCGCGGCCATGGCCAGCGAGGAGATGGACAGCATCTACGTGGTGCCCAACCGCTACCCGCAGGGCGAGTACCTGCTGCTGTTCGATCCCCTCGACGGCTCCAGCAACATCGACGTCAACGTGAGCATCGGCACCATCTTCAGCGTGCTCAAGAAGCCCGACGACACGCCCGGCGTGCAGGAAGGCGACTTCCTGCAGGCGGGCAACCGGCAGGTGGCGGCCGGCTACTGCATCTACGGCCCGCAGACCACGCTGGTGCTGACCGTGGGCAGCGGCGTCGCGATGTTCACGCTCGACCGCGAGCAGGGTTCCTTCATGCTGACGCAGGAGGACATCCAGATCCCGGCCGACACCAAGGAATTCGCGATCAACATGAGCAACATGCGGCACTGGGACGCCCCGGTGAAGCGCTACATCGACGAATGCCTGGCCGGCAAGGACGGCCCGCGCGGCAAGGACTTCAACATGCGCTGGATCGCCAGCATGGTGGCCGACGTGCACCGCATCCTGATGCGCGGCGGTGTCTTCATGTACCCCTGGGACAAGCGCGAGCCCGAGAAGGCCGGCAAGCTGCGCCTGATGTACGAAGCCAACCCGATGAGCTGGCTGGTCGAGCAGGCCGGCGGCGCCTCGACCAACGGACGCAAACGCATCATGGACCTGGAGCCGAGCAAGCTCCATGAACGCGTGGCTGTTGTGTTGGGGTCGAAAAACGAGGTCGAGCGGCTGACCGGCTATCACGATCCGCTATAATCGTAGGCTTAGCCGGTGTAGCTCAGTCGGTAGAGCAGCTCATTCGTAATGAGAAGGTCGGGTGTTCGATTCATCTCTCCGGCACCAATACAGATAAGGCCTCGTTGCTATCAAATCGATAGTGACGAGGCCTTTTTCTTTGGCGATGTAACGGCCGATGTAAGAGGATTTCTGACTGCGGCGTGTGGGCCTCGCTCCAACAACGCAGGGCTGGCGGCGTCCCCCTTTGGGTCTAGCGGACGCACTACATCACAATCGCAAAGATGACCGAATGGGCCGCCATCTCTGACCATGCCTCGCTCCCAACCGTGCGCGGAGATTCCACGCGGAAAGCCGCCAGTCTGCAGCCCCACTCAACGGACTCGGCAGCACGCGACCGCTTCGGCGCTGCCGCCAGCAGCCTCGACAGCCTTGATACCCGGCCGCTGCATCTGCGATTGGCCCGGCGGCCGTGGTGGAAGTTCTGGTGAGCGCCCGCATGATGGGCTTGCTCGCCCCTTATCTCTTCGCCGCCCTCGCTACACCCGTCGTTGCTCAGTCAAAGGTCTACCGCTGCGAGACGAACGGCAAGGTCGGCTACTCGGACTCCCCGTGCGTCGGGGCCAAGGTGATCGAAGCGACGCCAACGCAAGGCATGGACAAGATGACGGGCCAGTCACGTAAGGGCCGTGACGTGCAGCGTGAAGAGTTCAACGCTACCTTCGACAATGCCTTGCGCCCGCTTCATGGCCGCTCACACGCCGACATGGACGTTGTGCGCCGCCGCGTGAAACTGTCCAACCACGAGCAGGCGCAATGTGCCAATCTCGACAACCGCCTACCGTTGCTGGAAGCTGATGCGGGGCAGGCGACAGGCGAGGCCAAGGCTCGCGTCGAAGTTGACCTCTACAAGGCCCGCAAGAAGTTCTTCGATCTGAAATGCTGACTGCTGCCCGCTGCTGTCGCGGCTGCCGGCGCGGTAGACCGAGCCCGACGGTGCTTTCGGCGCTTGCGGCGCTTGCGGAGCACGGATTGAGGCCGGGCATAGCCGTCCGAGAGATCGCCCCAAGACTGCGGACATCCTCTCCACCAACTTTTTTGCAAGCCGTTGAATTGCAAGAAGATTCAGTGAATCCAGGGTTTCTTCACCTTAGAGTTTCACACAACGCTTCTACACAACGGCGCGAGAGCAAGTCATGGTCTTCCTGGCCGCCTATACCTTGGCATCAGGAACTTCCAACCATGCCCATGCTCCCCACTGGCCTTCGCCGCAAGCTGCCGGTGACACTGGACATGCACGATCAGGGCTTCAGCAACAAGGCCATCGCTTCGGCCCTTGGGGTTACTGCGCCAACCATTGCCAACTGGCTCAAGCGTGGACGGACATAGCCTCCGCAGAGGGGGGTAAAAAAGCCCTATCAGGTAACAGCGGGAGGCTCGCCCACGGATCAGCGCACCAGGGGCGCCATACGTGGCGAGGGCAGCGCCCACCCCACATGCAGTCCCGAGCATCAGGAGTGTCGCAACGAGAAGCCGCACGCCAGCCGCACAGGCCAACTTCAACGCTTCCTTCATCGCCGTGGTGAGGTTCCACCTCTAAGATGCCGCACCATGGATCGCAGAACAACAATCGATAGCAAAACAACAATCGCCGCGTTCATCGAACGCTGGCAAGGCGTGACAGCGACAGAGTTGGCTACCGCGCAATCTTTCGTGATGGGCCTGTGCGAACTGCTGGAGGTGCCCAAGCCGCACCCCACGGCCGAGCAGGACTACATGTTCGAGCGGCCCGTGACCTTCGCTCATGGCGACGGCAGCAGCAGCCCTGGCCGCATCGACTGCTACCGGCGCGGCCACTTCGTCCTTGAGGCGAAGAAGCTGAAGGCCGGCCGACACACCAAGGGCTTCGACGACGGCCTGCTACGCGCCCGGGCACAGGGCGAAGGCTATGCGCGTGCGCTGCCGGCCATTGAGGGACGCCCGCCCTTCGTGCTGGTGGTCGATGTGGGCACCGTGCTGGAGGTCTACGCGGAGTTCAGCCGAAGCGGCGGTACCTACGTCCCGTTTCCTGACCCCCGCAGCCACCGCATCGCCCTGGCCGACCTGGCGCAGCCCGCGATCCTGGAGCGCCTGCGCCTCATCTGGACCGACCCGGCGGCGCTGGACCCGGCCCGCATCAGCGCCAAGGTCACGCGCGAGGTCTCGCAGCAACTCGCCACGCTGGCGCGCTCGCTGGAGCAGGCCGGGCACCGCTCGCACGACGTGGCCGCCTACCTTTCGCGCTGCCTGTTCAGCATGTTTGCGGAGGACGTGGAGTTGCTGCCAGTTGGCTCTTTCCACGGGCTACTCACCCAGCACCGCGGTGATCCCGCCACACTGCGCCGCATGCTGGCCAGCCTGTGGGCCGACATGGACCGCGGCGGGTTCTCGCCGGCCCTCGTCAAGGACGTGCTCAAGTTCAACGGCAAGCTCTTCAAGGGCGCCAGCGCTGATGCCTTCAGCCTGCTGCTCAGCACCGAGCAGATCGACAGCCTCATCGCAGCCGCCCGCGCCAATTGGCGCGAGGTCGAGCCCGCCATCTTCGGCACCCTGCTGGAGCGCGCGCTGGACCCGTCCGAGCGCCACGCCCTCGGCGCCCACTACACCCCACGCGCCTATGTCGAACGCCTGGTGCTGCCCACCGTCATCGAGCCTTTGCGCGCCGAATGGGCCGACGCCCAGGCCGCGGCACTGACCCTCGCGCACGAAGCCAGCGAACTCGAAGCCCAGCCGCCCGAGGTCAAGACCAAGAAGGACTTCACCGCCCTTGACCGGCACAACGCGGCCGTGCGCGCCAAGTGGAAGGAAGCCCGCGAGCAGGTGCGTGCCTTTCTGCGCCGCCTGTGCACGCTGCGCGTGCTGGACCCGGCCTGCGGCAGCGGAAACTTCCTCTACGTGACGCTGGAACACCTCAAGCGGCTGGAGGGTGAGGTGCTCAACCAGCTCGACGCCCTCGGTGATGCGCAGGACAGCCTCGACCTCGGCCGCGAGACCGTCACCGTGCAGCAACTGCTCGGCATCGAACTCAACGGCCGCGCCGCCGCGCTGGCCGAGCTCGTGCTGTGGATCGGCTTCCTGCAGTGGCACATCCGCAGCCGGGGGCGCGCCAGCGTGGCCGAGCCCGTGGTGCATGACTACGGCAACATCGAGCACCGCGATGCCGTGCTGGCCTACGACCGGCAGGAACCGCTCACCGATGAGGCAGGCCAGCCGGTCACCCGCTGGGACGGCATCAGCACCAAGCCTCACCCCGTCACCGGCCAGCCCGTACCGGATGAGTCGGCGCAGGTGCCGCAGTGGCGCTATGTGAACCCGCGCCAAGCCGAGTGGCCGCAAGCGGACTTCATCGTGGGGAATCCGCCGTTCATCGGCTCCAAGCGTATGCGTGCAGCCCTGGGCGATGGCTATGTCGATGCGCTTCAGGCGGCCTGGCCCGACGTACCCGAAGCCACCGATTTCGTGATGCGCTGGTGGCACCAGGCCGCACTGCAGGTCAGAGACGAGCGAGCCCGCCGATTCGGCCTCATCACGTCCAACAGCCTGCGCCAGACCTATGTACGCCGCGCGGTCGAGCCGCATTTGTGCGGCGCCGACCGGCTTTCGCTTGTTTTTGCCATACCAGATCACCCTTGGGTGGACAGCGCCAATGGTGCGGCCGTGCGCATTGCGATGACGGTCGGGCAGAAAGGCGAACACACCGGTGTGCTGCGAGAAGTGGTGGCTGAACGCCCGGAGGGCGGCGATGGTGAAGACCTCGCGCTTGCACTGACCGACCGGTCCGGCCTCATCGGTGCGGACCTGCGCATCGGCGCCAACCTGGGATCGGCCAAGCTGCTCGACGCCAACCTCGGCCTGTGCTCGGTCGGCATGAAGACCATCGGCGCGGCATTTCAAGTGACAGCGGACGTTGCGCGCGAACTGGGGCTGGGTGCTGTTCCCGGACTCGAGAGCCATATCAAGCCCTACCTGAGTGGCAGGGACTTTGTGAAAGCACCGCGAGGTTTCTGGGTCATCGATCTATTCGGGCTTGAGTCCAATGACGTGCGCCAACGCTTCCCGGAGGTTTATCAGCACTTGCTTGAACGCGCCAAGCCAGAGCGTGATCTGAACCGCAACGAGGTTTTCAAGCGGTCCTGGTGGGTCATCGGACATCCTCGGCCCCAGTTCCGCACGGCCACCCAGGGGCTGAGCCGTTACATCGTGACCGTCGAAACGGCCAAGCATCGGGTGTTCGCGTTCGTAGCCAGTCAAATCGTTCCCGACAGCACGCTGGTCACCTTCGCCTTTGACGACGCGCTGCATCTCGGCGTCCTGTCGAGCAGTACCCATGTCCAGTGGGCCTTGGCGGCAGGGGGCCGACTCGGCGTTGGCAACGACCCGCGCTACAACAAGTCCCGCTGCTTTGAGCCCTTCCCCTTCCCCGCTGACGACACCGGCCTCACGCTCGAACTGACCGAGCGCATACGCACCCTGGCCGAGCAGATCGACGCCCACCGCAAGGCCAGGCAAACGGCCCATGCCGAGCTAATGCTGACCGGTCTCTACAACGTTCTGGAGAAACTGCGCAGCGGCGAGTCGCTGACGACCAAGGAGCAGCAGTTGCACCAGCAGGGCCTTGTGGGCGTGCTCAAGAGCCTGCACGACGAGCTAGACACCGCCGTGCTGCAGGCCTATGGCTGGGCCGACCTGCAACTGCCGGCCGACACCGAACCCCTGCTAGAGCGGCTGGTGGCACTGAACGCCCGCCGGGCCGCCGAGGAGGCTGCCGGCACCGTCCGCTGGCTGCGGCCAGCGTTCCAGCAGGGCCAGGGCGTACAGGCTAGGGCTGCGCTCGCGCCGACCGACGCCGACGCGGCAGGTGCTGCAAGCGATGATGAGGAGGCAGGCGAGCTCGTCGTCGCGCCGCCGTCTAAGGTAGTGCGGCCCTGGCCCGCCGGTCTCACGGAGCAGATCAAGGCGGTGGCCGAGGTGCTGACCCAGACAGGCCGCGCGCTGGCGCTGGACGAGGTGGCCGCGCATTTCAGCGGCCGCGGTCGCTGGCGCGAGCGCCTGCCCATGCTGCTGGACACCCTGGTGGCCCTGGGACGACTTCACCAAGATGCCGGTGGCCGCTGGACCGATATGACGCGCTGAACGGGCAAGGGCATGGCCGTCGCGCGTGTCGAGCGCGCACGGGTCCGCCCAGAAGCGTTCAGACCGATCTGATCCGTATCGCCGGCCGCCACCTGCGCTTCGTGCACGCGCACGGTCATCGCCTTCACCTGGGCCTCGAGCTCGTCGATCGCGCGAAGCTGGTCAGGTGGCCCCGCAGTACCTGTGCAGTCAGCTGGCATGCGCTTGCCGCCAGGTCAATTGCGTCCTTCGTCAGCCTTTCCGTCATTCGACTTCCTTCATCCAGAATCGGCCGTCCGGCGTCAAGGCCGGCGGCACTGCAGCTTGCATGACATGCCCCTCCAGCCGTTGCGATGCGCCAGCAACAGCCATCATCGCCGAGCCCAGTGCCACAGATACCGGAATCCTGCGAAACGTCGTCGCCGAGAGGTTGTCCGCAGGCTTGATGAAGACAGCCAAAACTTCAGCACGTCTCACGGCCGAGCACCCGAGGCGACCCCGCTCTGATCGAGCAAACCATCACGGACATCGAGAGGTTCTTCAAGCCGACGGCGTGACGACATCCGGGCGTCGAACGAATGTGAATATTCACGCTACAGGCCTCCAGTGCGTCAGCTCCAGTTCAGGTAACAATAACTTACGACGCATGCGGCACCGCCGCTCGTCCCACAAAGTCGTGGTTTGGCACCGGTTGGAGGAGAGAGCTATGTTGTTTTTTGCGTTCTTGGCGGGCGTGGGCTCCGTCTTGGGCGGCATCGTTCTGGTGCTGGGGTTCATTTCTGCGAAGGGAGCGCCCCAGGAGGCTGCAATCGCAGCCCTCGCGGTAGCGCTTGCCGTACTGCCATACGTGTTTTATCGAGTGTTGCAGTTGAACAGCGAGGTCAACAAGGCGAAGAAGTTTCGGGAGGAAGTACTTCTTCGCTTGGACTTGGCAAATGCTCGGAAGCCGAGGACTAGTTCGCTCATTGACAGGGAGTGAATGCCATGGCCCTGATCGAATGCTACGAATGCGGCGCTGAAATCAGCGAGAAGGCGAAGGCCTGCATCAAGTGCGGCGCTCCGGTCAGGCACGCTGTGTCGCAGCACGGCAAGATCATCACGACCCAACAGACCGGCAAGAAGTACAAGGGCGCCCAGCTCGTCGGCGCCGCGCTGATGTGCGTCGGGGTGGTGTCGTGCGCTGCCAAGGAGCCGTTGGTTGCGGCGCCACTCTCCATGCTCGGCTTGATCGTCTTCCTAGGTGCCCGGATCGGCGCCTGGTGGAATCACGGGTGACGAGCGCCCTTGCCCCAAGCTGCTACTGCAGGGTGCTGCAGTAGGGGAAGGGCTGCTGCCGACAAATCGATCGGTGCATGGCAACAACTACAACGACGGATCAGGAATGGAAAGCACTTACCCAATCGACCCCGCAGGCCACAGCGACGCATTCCCACTCTTCAACATACGCTACGAAGGTCGAGACGCCGAAAAGCACGAAATCGACCTGAACCAACTTGGGGAATCGCTCCAGGGTTTTGCGCGCATCCTTGGCGTGACTGCGAACTACCTTCAGACGGGCAAGCTAAATCGGCACTTCGATGCGCTTGACGTGAAGGTGATGGCGGTGCCGGTCCAAGAGCATAGGTGTCACGAGGTGGTCGTCTTCATCAAGTCGTTCTTCGTGACCAAGGAATTTTTTGCCGGCTTGGCTTCGGGGTTGCTCCCGGCGCTGGTAGCGTATGTGATCAGCCGCAGAGATAATGAAGAGATGAAGCACCTAAGCGCCGCCTTGCAAAAGCAGATGGACTTAGCCGCTCAGACCAACGAGCGGCTGACGAGTAGCCTGCTTGGCGTTATCGACAAGCTGGCGGATCAGATGCGACCGTCGATCAAGAAGGCGCTCGCGCCTGTTGGTCGCTCATGCGAAAGTGTGGATCTCTATGCTGATGGCGTGAAGTTCCATCACATGGATCCGAGCCTGAAGGAGGCCATCGTCAAGGACGCGCCAGTGTTTTCCGACCACAGCCGACTGTTTTCTGGAGTGATCTCCGAGCTCGACACAAAGACTGGCGCTTGCAAGATCACTCTAGACGGCGACGCGGAACGAATTCCCGGGCAAATTTTGGACCCTGCGCATGCTCTGCCAGGGAACGCTTACGCGGAAGCACTCGCATCCGGAGCCCCGATCAAAGTGCTTGCGAAGGCGGAGCTTGACAACGACGGCGCAATCGTTCGACTCTTCATCCTCGATACCGCGGTCGAAACGGCGACAGACTAAGGGGCCGCGCCGCCTCCTCTCCTAAGCCCGCCGCGTGCGGGCTTTTTTCATGGGCGCTCAGCCGCCTTGGCCGTAAGCCGTCAATGAACCACGCCCTTGCGCGTGGTGTCGGAACCGATGTGCGCAGGGCGGTCTACAGCGCGCCGAGCTCGATGTTCCAGGGCAGCAGCGCCTCGTAGTCGTCAGCCGTCTGCGCCAGGGGCAGCTTCTTGAACAGGGCGACGAGGTACCGGTAGGGCTCGATGTTGTTGGCCTTGGC
>NZ_JBFUBW010000048.1:0-41174 GCF_056405555.1 Variovorax sp. P1_G12
GCGCTACCAGGCCAGCGGCAACGCACCCCGGGCGGTGTACCTGGCCCTCTGGTTCGAGAGCCGCTGGGGCATGGCCGCCCTGCACACGCAGGCCTACAACGAAGCCCAACACGCCCGCGCCTGGGTCGCCGCCCTGGAGCGTGAATGCGAGCGGCTGCGCGGCGTCATCCGTTCGTACGAGAACGCGCAGGCCCAGCCTGCGGCCAACGCGCCGGCCTATCACCTGGTTTGAAGCACAAAGGGCGGAGGCACGGGACGTGGGGCCCTGGGTGCGTCGCATCCGTCGCGGGGCGCTTGGCTCCTCGGAAAACCGTCAAGTTTGACACGCAGATTCGGTGCAGTCGGTCTACCCATTGGGTGCGCGCGCTATCTCAATGGAACCAAAGAGTTTCATTTCGAGCTTGGCACTGCGCCTCCAGCGAGGCAGCTCACGGCTGTTGGTCAGCCCTGGCCGCCCTAAGTCGGCATTGCGATAGCGGACTTTGAAGAAGCCGGCTACAAGTGACTGCCAGCGTCCGCTATGCGGTCACCGATCCGATTTTTCGCGAGGAGAACGCCCAGAAGGACAGGGCTATGGGCTCGACGCCGAATCGCGGCCTGGCACCCGTCGCCGGTTTGCTGCGGCGAATCGGGCCGATGATGGGATTCAAGTCTTTTGACTGTGCTGCCCGGCTGATCGCCGGCATCGAGACGATGCACATGGTCAAGAAGGGGCAGCTGCGCTGCCCCGGTGGCCTGGCATTTTCAGATGCCGATTACTTCTACAGTCTCTCCGTCCGTTGACCCAAAATTGCCGGACTTCGTCCGCCTCGACCGGCTTAGCGCGACAAAACCGATCGGGCAGGCCAAACGGTCGATTTCAGACTCAGCGCCAAGCGCGACGTCGCTGCGGCGAAGGCCTTCTTCGGCAAGGCGGTCAAAAGTCAGGGCGTGCCGCAAACCATCACGTTGGATGGCTACGCCGCATCGCACCGAGCGGTGCGCGAGATCAAGGCGGACGGGCTGCTGCCCGAAGGCCTGAAGCTTCGGTCCTCCAAGTATTTGAACAATCAGATCGAGCAAGACCACCGAGGCGTGAAGCTCCGCGTCGGTCCGATGCTCGGCTTCAAGCAGTTCAAGACTGCGGCCATCACGATCGCGGGAAATGAGTTGCTGCGCAAGATTCACAAGGGCCAGTTCGATCTAAGCGAGCAGCGTCTCACAGACCGCAGTGCGCCTGCGATCTGGAATGCAGTGTTGGCAGCTCTGTAAATCGCAGGAAGTCACGCGCGGGCGTTGCTTGACGTTCGGTTTGCACCAAAACCTTTGCAAGTTTCACATGACAGACCAGCATATATCGTATAATCGTATTTGTAAGTCATCGATTGCGCTCGGTTCACTGGCGCGAACTTCATCCGCGTTTCATTCATATGACCATTCAGACATTCTCTAAGCGAAGCCTCCTCGATTTCACGCTGGCTGCCCGACCCGGAAACCCGGGGGCTACCGATCCGGTGCGGATCGGCGAGAAGTTCGCCATGCCCGGATCCGAGCAATTCAGGTTTGGTATCTGGGAGTCCGCTCCCGGCACCTTCAAACGTGACACGCTGACAGGCGAGCTGATGTTCATTCTTTCGGGAGTTGCAACGTTCACCCACGAGGGCGGTGATACCGTGGCGTTCGGGGCCGGTGACATCGTCGTCTTTCCGCCTGAAACCAAAGGAACATGGGTTGTGATCGAAACTCTACGGAAGGTCTACGTGATGGCCTAAATCCGGAGTGCATCACGCCTTGCTTTAGCACCTTGGTATCGTCCAAATCGTGCGGCATCAATCGTGGGCGGTGGTCGCTGCATTGCTCCAACGTGTGAGCGCAGCTGGTTCATTGAGTTGTTGAACGCGCACAGCGCGAAGCAGCGGTTCAGTCTGGCCGATCAATCTGTCGCGCGAGTCGATGCCGGATCAACGATCTTGGATAGATGAGATGCCATCAGGATTCATCTTGCGCTCTTTCGGCCGCGTCGAATGAACTACGCACAGCGAATACTTAAAGACATGACCGCTACCGAAGCCACAGCGACAAAGACCATGACGCCGACGGCCACCACATTCAAGGTTACCGTACAACCCGGCGACCGTTCGTTCTCAAGCAAACCTGACGAGACAATCCTTGCCGCCGGCATTCGCCAAGGTTTTGGGCTGCCCTACGGCTGCAAGGACGGCGTCTGCGGAGTGTGCAAGTGCAAAAAGATCAAAGGCATCGTCGTTCATCGGCCGCACCAGAGCAAGGCGCTGTCACCCGCGGAAGAGGCCGCGGGCTTCGTGTTGACCTGCTGCGGGGTGCCCCACTCCGACGTAGTGCTGGAATCTCGGAAAATCACTGACGAGAGCGGATTTCCCATCAAGACAATGCTTTCGCGCGTAACGATGTTGGAGAAAAAGTCTCACGACGTGATGCTGGTCAAGCTGCAACTGCCCGTTAACGACCCGATGCGCTACCACGCGGGCCAGTATGTGGAGTTCGTTCTGCGCGACGGCGTCCGGCGCAGCTATTCGGTCGCAAACGCGCCGCCCAACGCGCTTCAACCCGATGGCACCCCCCCGCTCAGCCCCAACCTCGAACTGCACATCCGCCACATGCCCGGCGGCAAATTTACGGATCATGTCTTCACCGCGATGAAGGAAAAAGACATCCTGCGCATCGAAGGACCTTACGGCAGCTTCTTCCTGCGTCAGAGCTCCACCAAGCCAATGGTGCTTCTGGCCTCGGGTACCGGCTTTGCGCCGATCAAGGCGGTGATCGAGTTCATGGAGTGCAACAGGATAGTACGGCCCGCCACCCTCTACTGGGGAGGCCGACGTCCTGCCGACCTATATTTGGACTTGTGGGTGCGCGACAAGCTGGCCGAGATGCCGCAGCTCAGCTATGTGCCCGTGATCTCAAACGCCATGCCTGAGGACAACTGGACCGGCCGCATCGGTTTCGTGCATAAGGCAGTGCTGGAAGACTTTCCAGACCTGTCGGGCCACCAAATCTATGCTTGTGGCGCGCCCATTGTGGTCGATTCGGCGCGCGCCGAGTACACGGCCAACGCTGGGCTGCCGGCCGACGAGTTCTACGCGGACTCGTTCACTACTGAGGCCGACAAGGCGCAGCCCTGATCACGAGAGGGGGTGCTCCGCCTTGCGCTATCGGGTCGCGGAATCCTGACCTACCCAATATTCCTGCTTCCCAAGCTTTCAGTGTCCGGACGAAAGGGAACTCCGGCGTCGTAAAGGTTCTTGGCGGGAGCATCTGGGTGCCGCAGACCCGCCTCGTGCACTTCTGCGTAGCCGCTACAACGTGCAGGCTTCTCGTGCCAGCGAGTTCCATCCGGTGTCAACTGCTTTGACACGCCGCTCACAATAATTGTTGTTGGCCAGAGGTCATCGCGATACAGGATTCGGGTCCGGTCAAAACTTGGTAGATAACCACAACCACAACCATCGCGGCCCACAGGTTGCTCGGCCATCAGACCCCGAGTGAGTTCGCCCAAAGACGCAGTGCGGTAGCCGCTCACCGAGTCGATGGCCGGTGAACGGCGATGAGCCGCGCAAGTACCTCCCGTCYACGCTACACGAGGACATCACCACCAACGAACTGTCAGCGTTGCCCATCAGCGCTGGCGCATCGAGCGCAACTAGCAGTTCTGAAGGGCCTCGGCCGCTACGGGCCCCGGCATTGGCGGGCGGTCCACCACCATGCCACCTTGAACACCTTGCACTCCGGATTGATGGCGAAACGCCTCGTCGCCGACAAGCCCATCTGCGCCAAAAACCCATGAAACGCCGGTTGGCAGCCATCAAGCCGAAGCCGGCAACCTTTTGTACGATAAGCATTGCGCGATAAACTTATTGTGCTATTATCCTACAAAGATCGAATCATGACTTTTCTAGCTGAACCCAGTGTTGTCGAATCGTTGCGCGCGGAGCCAAATCTGACCGAGCGCGTCAGGGGGTTGCTGCTCTCTGAGATCACGGGCGGACGGTATTCGCTGGGGGACGTTCTGCCTCCTGAGCAGACCATCGCCACCCATATGGGTGTGTCGCGCACAGTGTTGAGAGAGGCAGTTGCCCGCCTCAAGGCGGAAGGGTATGTGGCCAGCAAACAGGGTCGGGGCTTGATCGTCACATTGAACCGCACACCCTCTGTGCTGAAGATTCATGCCGCCGAAGCCGGCGACTCCAAGGAGGCGTTGGCGATCGTAGAACTACGGCATGGCATCGAGATCATTGCCGCATCGCTTGCTGCCCAGCGGCGCACCGCAGAAGACCTCAAGATGATGCATGAGGCGGTCGATCAGATGCGTAGGGCTATCCGCTCGGGCGACGTTGCCGTCGGGGTGCAGGCCGATCTGGATTTTCATCGCGCGATCGCCGTGGCCACCCGCAACGATCACTACGTCACGATGTTCGAGTTCCTTGCGGAGCTCTACAAGAAGAACCTGACGGTGTCTCGCGAGAACTCGAAAAAGGCAGGACGCGCGTCCCATTCCCAAAAAGAGCACGAACTGCTACTGGCCGCGATCGAGGCCTCCGATCCGGACCTGGCGCGCGAGCGGGCTGATGCGCATGTCCTCAACACGGCGGCACGACTGAGGCAGCAACAGGCCCGATCCGATTCGGGTGCAACCAAACTTTTATTGGGGAAGCAACACAGTGAAGCCTGAAACTATCCAAGCCCTTGCCAAGCCCGATGAAGGGCTAATCGGACGGCGCATTTTCGTCGACCAGGAAATCTTCGACGCAGAGATCAAGAGCATTTTTGCTAAGACGTGGCTGTTCGTCGGGCACGAAAGCCTGATCCCCAATCCGGACGACTACTTCATCTCGCGCATGGGCACCGACCCTGTGATTCTGACGCGCGACCGGCAAGGGCAAATCCACGTGTTCCTCAACAGTTGCCCGCATCGCGGGATGAAGTTGTGCCGCTATGACCAAGGCAACAACCGGACCTTCAGTTGCCCCTATCACGGCTGGAGTTTTACGACCGACGGGCGCCTGGCGGAGCAACCTGGTGCTCTCGTGGGGGTGCCAGGCTTCGCGACCTACTACCACGGCGAACTCGAGAAGAAGAACTGGGCACTCAAGCGTGTCGCCAAAGTCGAAAACTACAAGGGCACGATCTGGGCGACATGGGACGAGCAAGCGCCAGCCTTCCTCGACTATCTGGGCGACATGCGGCATTACCTCGACTACGCCCTCGACCACCGCGACGGCAGTCCTGGCGGCTCCGAACTGATCGCCGGAGTTCAGAAGTGGCGCGTGAAATGCAACTGGAAGCTCGCACCGGAGAACTTCATCGGTGATCTTTACCACGATATTAGCCACCGTTCGGTGGACATCGTCGGAATCGGCCCGAGCGGCGGCAAAGGTCGGCGCGACCCGATGCCGCACCGCATGACGGTTGGCTTTAAGTCCCTCGGGCACGGCGTGTTGGGCCGTATGCCTCACTATGAAGAAGCTCCTTATGCGCCGACCTATGCACAGAACCCCGAGGTTGAAAGCTACTACCGCCAGATTCACGAAAAGCGTGTTACGACGCTAGGTGACCGGATGCGAGTCACGCACTCCGTCGGAACAATCTTTCCGAACATGTCCTTCCATGGAAGGCAGCCGCGGACTCTCGCTGTGTTTCACCCGATCAGTCCGACAGAAATGGAGATGTGGCGCATGTACCTGGTGGACAAGGACGCGCCCGATTCAGTGAAGGAAGCGGCAAGGAGCTATTTCCTGCGTTATTCCGGGCCCGGCGGGATGACAGAGTCGGACGACATGGAGAACTGGACCGGGGCGACCGAAGCCAGTATGGGCGAGATCGCTTCACGGATGTTCTTCAACTACCAGATGGGGCTCGGTCATGCAAAGCCAGTGCCGGGCCTGAAAGGCGCGGTAGAGAACGGCGAGTTTACCGAAGAGAATGCCCGCATCTTCTATCGCCGCTGGCGTCAGTTCATGGAGGGCCTGACATGGGAAGACCTGATGGCCGAATCGCAGGCGGAGGCTGTGCATGTCTGAACCCATCGCCATGAATACGCCAGAGGTCTGGTGGCGCGTCTCGCAGTTCCTGCATCTCGAAGCCGACCTTCTGGACGAGCGGCGATATGAGGAGTGGCTAGGGCTGCTTGATGAGAGCATCCGCTACCGCATGCCGATCGCGCGCAATGTGCGCCGCGACCAGATGGACCGAGAGTATACAGCCGCTGGCGAGGTAGCCTGGTTCGACGAAGGCATTGCGACGCTGCGCCAGCGCGTGGCGCAAATCAAAACTGGCATTCACTGGGCCGAGGAGCCGACGTCCCGCGTCTCGCACTTGGTGACCAACATTCGCATCATCGGATCGGAGCCCCTGACCGACGGTGCGCAGGCCGTGCTTGTACGCTCGCGCTTTCTGGTATCGCAGCACCGACTGCAGTCGGAGAGCAATCTGTTCGTCGGCAAGCGCGAAGACACGCTGCGCCTATCAGACGACGACATCACGATCATCAAGCGCGACGTATTTTTGAACCAATCGGTTCTGATGGCGAAGGCACTCACGACCTTCTTCTGACGCGCTCGGACCCACGACCCGCCCTCCAAAGGCTCCTCCCGACAGACTACGAAAAGAGCGAACATGGCTAGAGTTGTTTTCAAACAAGCCGACGGTACACAGCAAGAACTCGACGTCGCGCCAGGTGTAAGCCTGATGGAAGCGGCCCGTGAAAACCTCATCGCAGGCATCGTGGCTGAATGCGGCGGTGGAGCGATATGCGGAACCTGCCACGTCATTGTCGACACGGCTTGGATGGACAAGCTCGAAGCACCCAGCCCTAGTGAACTCGCGCTAGTCGAGTTCGTCCCAGAGTCGGGGCCGTGTAGCCGTCTCGCCTGCCAGATCATCATGGATGATTCGCTGGACGGCATCGAAGTTGCGATGCCCTGCGAGCAACTGCAGATGTAGCGGAGGACCAACCATGGCAACGTTGCAAACTTTGAATCTCGTTGATGTGCAACCCGGTGTTCGCCTGCGCACCAGGGCTGGCCAACTGATCGAGGTCTTCGAGAACCCACAAGACGGCATCTGGCTCTTGTGCCGGATAGTCGACGCCACCGCCGAAGCCGGGACTCCCGCTTCCGGGTCGGTAGAGCCCGTCTTCGCCCAGGACATCGAAGGCCTCGCCTGATCACCGTTTCATTTACTCGAAGACTTTCACAAATGACCGTCATTATTTCTGCGCCCCTTCCTGAAGATTTGCTCGCGCAAGTCAAGAAGATTACTCCGGTGATCATCGTTCCAAGCGGAACGCCGCCAAACGAGGTAGTGCCCGCATCAGATCGTCACGCGGTCACCGGCATGCTGTGCACGCTTCGCACTCGTGTGGACGACACGTTGCTCGATGCCTTTCCCAACTTGAAAGTCATTTCCAACTATGCCGTTGGTTTCGACAATGTACAAATCGACCGCGTGAGCGAACGCAACGTGCTGGTGTGCAACACGCCGGGTGTGTTGGACGCTGCTGTGGCGGACTTGACCTTCGGCTTGTTGTTGTGCCTCACGCGGAATATGGTTCCCTTGCATGACTTTGTCCGCACAGGAGGCTGGAAAGCGGCAGCTGCGCCGTTGGCGATCGACGTTGCCGGAAAAACGCTGGGCCTTCTCGGCATGGGCCGCATAGGCAAGATGGTGGCCAAGAGGGCGAAAGCGTTCGACATGGATGTGTGTTACCACAACCGTACTCGAGACGAAGATGCTGAGGCGCAGAAGTTGGCCCGATATGTAGCGCGCGATGAATTGTTTGAGCAGTCCGACGTCGTGAGCGTGCATGTGCCGCTGACGGATGCGACCCGCAACTCGGTAGGCGAGCGGGAATTCGCCTTGATGAAGACGAGCGCCTATCTGATCAATACCTCGCGCGGCCCGGTGGTCGATGAGACTGCCCTGATCGAGGCCCTGCGCAGCAAGCGCATCGCTGGTGCCGGATTGGACGTAATGGTTCAAGAGCCGCTGGATGCTGCGAGCCCTCTATGCAGTCTGCCCAATGTGGTGCTCCAGCCGCACGTCGGAAGTGCCACCGTGGAGACGCGCCGAGCCATGATCGCCTTGGCAACCAACAACCTTGTGCGCGCCTTGCGTGGCGAAACACCGAAGGCCATGGTGAATCCGCAGGTCTGGGACAGCAGTTTTCGATAGCGATGGTGCGCAGTCCGGCCATGCCGAAACGACGCATGGGCGGCACGCGTGCAGGGCACTTATTGCCAAGCGAATGAATGTTGGTTGAGTTCGATCACGTACCTAATTGGAGAGAGTCAAATGCATGACCGGCGCTTCATACTCAAATCGTTCGGAATACTCGCGGGCCTGGCTACTGTGGGGCAAGCAAGAGCGCAGGCGGCGGCTTACCCCTCTCGCCTGATCAAAATCATCGCGTCCGCAGCGCCCGGCAGTCCGACCGATTTAATGGGGCGTCTTGTGGCGGAAGTCCTGACCGCCAAGTACCACCAGACCGTGATCATCGAGAACCGCGCTGGAGGGGGTGGGCTTATCGGGATGCAAGCCGCCGCCGCTTCGGCGCCGGACGGTTACACCCTAGCGACCGGTGGTCTCGGCAACAATGTGCTTCCGTCTGCCACGATCAAGGGGCTGCCCATCGATATTCCAAAAGTGCTTTCGCCGGTCGCGCAAGTGGGCGAGTTTGCGAACGTGCTAGTCGTGCGTGCCGATCATCCGGCCAAAACGGTGCAGGCACTGGTGCAGAGTCTGAAAGCCAGCAACAAGCCGGCCTTGTACGGCAGCAATGGTCTGGGTACTTCGTCCCATCTGACAAGCGAACTGTTCGGGCTTCGTGCAGGTTTGAAGGTCTCCCATGTGCCATACAAGTCGTCGACCGAAGCGCTTGTGGGCGTTTCCAATGGCGACCTGGACCTTTGCTTTATGAACGTGCCTCCGACATTGCCACTTTTGGCGGGCCGCAGGATCAATGTGCTTGCGACTACCAGCGTTTACCGAGTCAGACAGCTTCCCGATGTGCCTACCATGCAGGAGCAGGGCATGAACGGTTTCGATGTCACCAGCTGGCTGGGCATCTACGCGCCCGCGGGTGTTCCCGCCGAACTGATGAAAAGGCTGTCTAACGACATTGTTGAAGGCTTGTCCACGCCCCAAAACCAGGAACGGTTGATCACAGCAGGGTTCGAACCGAAATTCCGTCGTGTCGACGAATTCGTCGCGTGGAATAGCTCAGAGTTGAAGCGCTGGAGCGAATTGGCCAAGTCGGCCAACATTTCGTTCAATTACGGCGGGTGATGGTGCGGTCGGCGCGTCAGGAAGTTTTTGAGAAGCGCCTGACTAAACGTACTGCAAGCACTCCTTGCTGGGGCACTCTTCGCTCCCAGCTCTAAATTTACTGCCCCACATGACAAATTCTCCGTTCGAACCTGACGATGCCGCCGATCCCTCCGGCATGCGCAAGGGCCTCACAAGCTATGGCGATCAAGGCTTTTCGCTGTTTCTGCGAAAGGCTTTCATAAAGGGCGCGGGCTTCACTGATACTGCGCTCGACCGGCCAGTAGTCGGTATCGCCAATACCGGTAGCGCATACAACCCGTGCCACGGCAACGCGCCGCAACTTATCGAGGCCGTCAAACGGGGCGTGATGTTGGCAGGGGGGCTGCCGATGGAGTTTCCGACGATATCGGTGCACGAGAGTTTTGCCGCGCCAACCAGCATGTATCTTCGAAACTTGATGTCGATGGACACCGAAGAGATGGTGCGCGCGCAGCCGATGGATGCGGTGGTGCTGATCGGCGGCTGCGACAAGACCGTTCCGGCGCAGTTGATGGGCGCGGCCTCGGCTGGCATTCCCACCATCCAGCTGATCACCGGCTCCATGCTTACCGGCAGCCACCGCGGCGAGCGCGTGGGCGCATGCACCGACTGTCGGCGCTACTGGGGTAAGTATCGCGCCGACGAGGTTGATGCCGAGGAAATCGCCGACGTGAACAATCAGCTCGTCGCAAGCGTGGGCACATGCTCGGTGATGGGCACGGCCAGTACGATGGCGTGTATTGCGGAGGCACTGGGCATGACGATGCCAGGTGGCGCTTCGCCGCCTGCGGCAACTGCGGACCGCATCCGCATCGCCGAACAGACAGGCTCGCAAGCCGTGCAGATTGCGCGCGATAGGCTGACCATCGACAAGGTGCTAACACCTGCGGCGTTCGAGAACGCCATGCGTGTGCTGCTGGCGATCGGCGGCTCGACCAACGGCATCGTGCATTTGACCGCGATCGCGGGTCGCGTGGGCCTTGAAATCGATCTGACGGCGTTAGACCGAATGGGTCGAGACACGCCGGTTCTTCTCGACCTGAAACCTTCCGGCCAGCATTACATGGAAGACTTTCACCGCGCCGGCGGCATGGCCACGCTGCTACGCGAGTTGAAGCCACTACTTCAGCTCCAAGCGCTGACGGTGACCGGCCGCACATTGGGTGAAGAGATCGAGCGCGCTGGCCCCGCTTTCAAGCAGGACGTGGTGCGCAGTATTTCCAGACCAATCTACCCGCAGGGCGGCATCGCGGTGCTACGGGGCAACCTGGCGCCTGCCGGCGCCATCATCAAGCAATCGGCGGCCACCGCGAAATTGATGGAGCACGTCGGTCGTGCGGTGGTTTTCGAGAACATCGAAGATATGGCCAACCGCATCGACAGCGACGCACTCAACGTGACGGCCGACGACGTGTTGGTGCTAAAGAACATCGGTCCCAAGGGTGCCCCCGGCATGCCGGAGGCCGGCTACCTGCCGATCCCGCGCAAGCTGGCGCGCGCCGGGGTCAAAGATATTGTGCGCATCTCCGACGGCCGCATGAGTGGCACGGCGTTCGGCACCATCGTGTTGCACGTGACACCCGAAGCCGCCATCGGCGGGCCGTTGGCGTACGTGCGCAACGGTGATCAGATTCGCCTGAGCGTAGCCAATCGCGAGATCTCGCTGCTGGTATCCGACGAAGAATTGGCACGCCGCGCCAAGGAGTCTCCAGTGACCGAGCCGACAGCCGAGCGCGGCTATCGAAAGCTCTTTCTGCAGACCGTGACGCAAGCCGACAAAGGCGTCGATTTCGATTTTCTGCGCGCAGCGCGGATGGTGGGCAAATCACCCGAATAGCGAAAGGCGCATCGCGGCAGACAAACTCGCTCTGACGCGCCTTGATCACGGTTTCGACTGTGATGCCAACCGTCTCTCTCCATTCGACCTCCGGTCGCGATGGGCAACGCCATGATGCGCATGAGCGCAATCGGAGGGGCTCTTGGCCGTCGCGCGCGGAGCGCAAATCACCGCATTTGAGAACAGACACATGCAACAACACGACAACCTCATTGACAGCCAATGGGTCAAGGGCAACAGCTACAGCCCCAACCTGAACCCGTCCAACCTAGGCGACACCATCGCCGAATATGCGCAGGGCGACGCCGCGCAAGTCGAGGCGGCCGTGGCCGCGGCAACCGCGGCCTTCCCCGTATGGTCAAACAGCGGCATCCAGGCGCGCAGCGACGCGCTCGACAAGATCGGCAACGAGATCCTTGCGCGCAAGGAAGAACTGGGCACGCTGCTGGCGCGCGAAGAAGGCAAGACCAAGGCCGAAGCCATGGGCGAGACCGCCCGCGCCGGCCAGATCTTCAAGTTCTTCGCGGGCGAATGCCTGCGCCTGGCGGGCGAAGTCATTCCTTCGGTGCGGCCCAACATCGGTATCGAGATCACGCGCGAGCCGGTTGGCGTGGTCGGCCTCATCACGCCGTGGAACTTCCCGATCGCGATTCCCGCGTGGAAGATCGCGCCGGCGCTGGCCTTTGGCAATTGCGTGGTGCTCAAGCCCGCGGACCTGGTGCCGGGCTGCGCTTGGGCGCTGGCCGAGATCATCAGCCGCTCGGGCATCCCGGCGGGCGTCTTCAACCTGGTGATGGGCCGCGGCAGCGTGATTGGCGATGCGCTGGTCAATCACCCCGGCATCCATGCGGTGAGCTTCACCGGCTCGGTCGGCGTGGGTCGACGCATCGCGATGAAGTGCGTGGAGAACCACAAGAAGGTGCAGCTCGAAATGGGTGGCAAGAACCCGCAGGTGGTGCTCGACGATGCCGACCTTGCGCAGGCGGTGGAACTGAGCGTGCAGAGCGCGTTCTATTCGACCGGCCAGCGTTGCACGGCGTCGAGCCGGCTGATCGTGACGCAGGGCATCTACCCGAGGTTCATCGAGGCGATGAAGGAGCGGATGACGAAGATCAAGGTGGGCGATGCGCTGGCGCAGGGCACCGACATAGGCCCCGTCTCCAGCCAGAGCCAATTGGAGCAGGACTTGAGCTACATCGAGATCGGCAAGAGCGAAGGCGCGACCCTGGCAGCGGGCGGCCAGCGCCTGAAGCTGGACACCAACGGCTTCTACATGTCTCCGGCGCTGTTCAGCGAATCCGTGGCCGCGATGCGCATCAACAAGGAAGAGATCTTCGGCCCCGTCGCGAGCGTGATTCGCGTCAAGGACTACGAGGAAGCGCTGGTCACGGCCAACGATACCGAGTTCGGTCTCTCGGCAGGCATTGCGACCACAAGCCTCAAGTACGCGACGCACTTCAAGCGTCACAGCCAGGCCGGGATGGTGATGGTCAACTTGCCGACTGCGGGCGTGGACTATCACGTGCCCTTTGGCGGGCGCAAGGGTTCGAGCTACGGCCCGCGCGAGCAGGGCAAGTACGCGCAGGAGTTCTTCACTACGGTGAAGACGGCTTACACGCTCGCGTGCGTGACTGACCAATGCCAAAAATGCAATGAATGACCCTGCCTCGTTTCCACGTACACCAAGTCACGCAGCCAAGAGGCTATGTTCCCTTTCGACAGGTGCGAGGTATCCGAGGGCCGTGTGCATGCGCACGCGGTTGTAGAAGCCCTCGATCCAATCGACGATGTCCAGACGGGCCTGTGCCCGACACGGTCAAAGGAAAAGGCCTCGTTGCTATCTATTTGATAGCAACGAGGCCTTTTCTGTATTGGCGCCCGAGAGATGAGCCGAACACCCGACCTTCTCACCTTCTCACCTTCTCACTACGAATGAGATTCTCGACTAAGCGGGTCTGGTTGACTCCGGTCGGCGACCATCATTCGAGCCAACTCACTGACCTGTGCGGCCCCCGCTCTGAAATACCCCCTATGGTCTCCAAGCTCCGATGCCCCGTCATCGCCATCGTTTCTTGCAAGGGCATGTTCTGCCGACCCGCCTCGGTGACAAAGCCCGACCGCAGCGAGTGCGCCGAGAAATCATCTCCCACACCGGCCAACGCACACCGCGCCTTCACGATGTCCCGAACCGCTGTCCCCGAGAGCCCGTCGGTGCCCAGTTTCCCGTTCTTGAGGATGCGCCGGAAGAGGGGGCCCGAGGTGATCCCGCTCGCCTTGAGCCAAGCCTCCAGCGCTTCGGCCGCCGATCCGACCACGGGTTTCACGTCTTCGGGCCGCACCTTCCCGCTGTGGTTCGTCTTGGAACTCGCGAGCGTGTACAGAAAGTTTCCCCCATCGACCCGGCGCAGGTTCTCGAAGACCGCCTCTGACACCTCCGAGCGCCGCCGCCCGCCCGAGGCCCACRCAAAGAGGAGGAGGGCGCGGTCGCGCTTCCCCTTGAGCGAGTCGTCGCAGGTCTCCAGCACCGCCTCCAGGAGAGCATCCATTTCTTGGGGGTGTGCAGTGGAGCAACTTTCCCCTCGGTTACGCTGCGAGCGGCTCTTGAACCTCAGCGCCGAAGCGCGGATACCACTGCTGGAATGACGCGCGTAGCTCGCCGTTCAGGACCTGGGTGCGGACCTGAAGCAACAGGTGAGCCCCGCGCGGCGTCCAACGCATCTGCTGCTTCTTCACGAACCGCTTGGCGATCACCTGGTTGACCGCGGATTCGACGAAGCCGGTGGAAATGCGCTCCCCGCACCGGTACCGCTCCCCGTAGTTCACGATGGCGCCGGCATTGTTGTCGATGTAGGTCGCGAATTCGTCGAGCGCTCGAGCAAGCTTCTTGAGCACGACCGAGGGCGGTTGACTCATTTGCCGATCCTTCTCGCGCAGATCGTCGATCTCATAGAGCAAGTCGTTCAAGGTGTCGTTGGCGCGGACCACGTTTCCATGCCACAGGAACCATTTGACTCGCTCGACGTTCCTGAGGAGGTCCTCTTGCTGCGAACTGTGCAAGCCTCGTGTCGTCTGCAGCAGCTGCTCGATGCGCATCGCAACGTGGAACCAGTCCAGGATGTGCTCGGACCGCGGATGGACGAACGCGCCAAGCTCGCGCACTGTGTCGCCGCCATCACAAAGGAAGGTAATGTGCTGGCGGGGCAGGATGCCCTGCGACTCAAGCACGGTACGCAGCCGGCGTTTGGGTTTCGGATCCACCCGATGAACGAATGCGAAGACCTTCGCCGTACCTTCCTCGGGAATGCTCTTTCCCGCGATGACCTCGAAGCATCCGTTGGCGCCGGGCCGGCGCTCGCGACCTCGGATGTAGCCTCCATCCAGCCCCACCGTGATCGGGGCGGCAGGCTCCGGCGAAGCCTCGATCTCGCGCTGGGAGCCGCCGTCGTAAGCGAATTGCTCCGGGCCGAGCTGCGCCTCGAGTCGCTCAGCGGTGGCCAGGACGTGTTGGCGAATGGTCTCCTGATGCAACCCTTGCTCGACCGGCAGCACCTCCTGCAGCAGTTCCCTCACGGCCGCGAAGGAGACTTGCGCCGCCCATTTGGCCTCGAGATACGCCAGTTCCGGCGACGTGTGCACCGTCAGGAGTTCGCTCAACGGGCAAAACGTTGCTTCTCGTGACTGCTCGCAGCGGCAGCGGTACCAACGCGGACTGCGCAGGACGATATCCCAAAAGGCAGTGCGAAAGCGCAGCGGGTGATAGCCCTTGATCGCTCGCGGCCTCCCGCATTGCGGACACGCCCTGTGGTCGGTCAAGTAAAGCGCCAGTTGCTCTCGCACGAGCGTTTGCTGGAGCTTCCCGAGTATGGACTTGGCGTCGCCGAGGGCGAGTCCAACGTCTTGCACCCGGTCACAGGGACAATCAATGGTGTGAATCGGCACGGTGAAGGGCCGCGACGCGGCCCCCTCAATACAAATCTGAACGGTGACCTTCATCTCCACACCTTTCCTCGGATGGCGTAGCCAAAGCGGCAAGCCTGCGATTGATGGCGCGCCGATCGAAACGTTCAGGATGGGAGTGACTCAAAATGTCCCACTCCTCGTCCTCCACCTCGTCGAGAAGGCCGTCGAGCTGGGCGCGTGACAAGCCTTTGCCCATCAAAGCGTACTGGGACCGATTGGCCATGAACGCATGCGGGCCGCCACAGTCCTCCGGAGGCGCTGCACGCCGGCCTGCGATGCACACCGGATACACCCGCTTCGGGTCGATGGGCCACGTGGCCTCGATGCGCAGATCGTGCATCCACCGGTCGCCGAAGTCGTATTCGTAGGTGAATCGTTCAAGGCGCTGCAGCTTCAGTTGGCCGATCAATGCCTCGTGAGCGTCAGTGTCGAAGAACGCGCCGCCATCCTGGTGGATTCCGTATTCGCGGCCGCGGATTTCGAAGCGGTGAAGGTGCATGTCCTGCCAGCCGAACACGACCTGCAGAATCTGGTGCAGCCGGGCGATGCTCGTATCGCCCCGCACCAGCAGGCGGCGCAAGATCAATGGGCTGATGCTGCGCAGCACAACGCGCAGCTGCAGGACTTCTTGCCCGAAGGACGCTCCGGTTGACATTTCCGAAGCTTACTTTGCTCCGCTGCACACCCCCAAGAAATGGATGCTCTCGTTGTCGCGGCTGGCCGGCGGATTGAAGTGGCGGCTTTGGCATGGTCGAGCGCCGGAAGCCATGCGGCGCCTGACCACGATGCTGTACGTCTTGGGCAAGTCGACGGTGTGCCGTAAGCCGGCCGCGCGTCAGATTCGAAGGCTCACCCTCGAGCTGCTCGGCTACCTACGCAACAACTCGGACTCGCTGCCCAACTATGGAAGGCGCTACCGAGCGGGCCGACGCATCTCCAGTGCCTTCGTGGAGTCGGCTGTCAACCAGCTCATCGACAAGCGCATGTCCAAGTCGCAGCAGATGCGCTGGGATCCCCGCAGCGCGCACTTGCTGCTGCAGGTGCGGGTGCGCGTCATCGACGGCCAACTGCGCGATGACTTCGCCCGCTGGTACCCAGGGTTCCCGTCCAACGCGTCGACGATGCCCTTGGCGGCATGACCCCACCATTTGAATCGCTCTCTTGCTGGATGCAAAAGAAGAGGTCGCTGTATCACGGTCATCGGTTCCCTGCCGTGTTGATCAGCCAGGCGGTGCGCTGATATTTCCGGTTTCAGCTGAGCCTGCGTGACATCGAGGAGTTGATGTTCGAACGCGGCGTGGTCCTCAGTTACGAGACGATCCGGCGCTGGTGCGACAAGTTCGGTGTGAGCTTCGCGCATCGGGCCAAGGCTGCACGCCGCAAGCCGGGCTCGATCTGGCATCTCGATGAGATGTTCGTGACACTGCGCGGTGAGCCCTACCTACTGTGGCGCGCCGTCGATCAGCATGGCACCGAGCTCGACATCCTGGTGCAGAAGCGCCGCGACATGGCGGCCGCGATGCTTCTTCAAGCGCGTGCTGGCCGCCTGCCCAGAGCCTCCACACAGGACCGTCACCGACCAACTGCACAGCTATCCGGCAGCGAAGGCCGAGATTCCGGAGCTGGCGAACGTCCGCCACCTGTTCGTGAAGGCCTGCGCTCGGGTGAACAACCGCGCCGAGAACAGCCATCAGCCCACCCGTGAACGCGAGCGACGCATGCGAGGTTTTCGCCGGCCCGAGCGCACGCAGGCTTTCCTCTCGAGCTTCGGTCCCATCCGCCAGCACTTCGCACTCAAGCGCCATCTGCTGCGCGCATCGCTCCACCGCAAGCAACTCGCTGCGCGCTTCGACGCCTGGCACCTTTTCACGGGCCTCACCCAAAATCCGTCCACCGCCTCCTGAGCCCAGGCATCCCTGTCGGGTTTGCGACTTGTCACGCCTAACGTGACAAGGCCGTTCGTCGACTTCCAGAAGACCGTGCACAGAGACATTCCATCGATCGAACTGGGCGCCAATCCGGCCATCACCGTGGCGGCGAAGAAGGTCCGAGACTACGCGCCCACGAGCGAGAACGCGGAAGCTTCGCGGACTAGCACGCATTGGCCGACGTAAACCGAATAAGCAAGCTGCTTCTTCTTCGTTGGGGAAACGCCAGGGAAGCCCTAAGGTTGCGGTCTCGCTTCGATGACCTGCGTCATCCTTCTCGCACCACAAAACGACAACTCGATTCAATGCCGCTGCGCTCCGCAATCTCGATCACTACACTGGCCCTGACCTTCGCCTTCGCGGCCCAGGCAGCTCCGCAGGCAGGGGACACCCCCGTCAAGGGCGGAACGCTGACCGCCACCTGGGGCGGCTTCGAGCCGCAGGCGTTGTTCGTGCCTGCCGGCGGAGGCTCGAGCCCTCTGTTCACATCGACCAAGGTGCTCGAGCGCCTGTTGAGGCTAGAGGGCGACTTCAAGTTCACGCCCTTGCTGGCGGAGAGCGTGACCGCCGCGCCCGATTTCAGGAGCTACACGGTGAAGCTCCGGAAGGGCGTCAAGTGGCACGATGGCAAGGACTTCACCTCGGCCGACGTGGCCTACAACGCGCTCGAATACTGGAAGCCAATCTCCGACGGCGTGTCGCTCAAGTCGCTGAAGACGGTCGAGACCCCAGACGCGCTGACCGTGGTCTTCAGGCTCGACGCGCCGATCCCCGAGTTCACCTTCAAAAGCATCCTGGCCACCGACCTGGTGTTGCCCAAGCACCTCTACGCGGGCAAGGACATCATCACCAACCCGATCAACAACACCCCCGTGGGCACCGGCCCGTTCAAGTACAAGACCTGGGTGCGTGGCAGCCACGTCGAACTGGTGCGCAACGACCATTACTGGAACCCGGCGCAGCCCTACCTCGACAAGCTGATCATCCGCTGGTGGCGCGACCCGGCGTCACGCGCGGCCGCCCTGGAGGCGGGGGAACTCGACATCGCCACCTTCAACCCGGTGCCGGTGCCCGATCTGGCGCGCCTGACCACCGGCGGCAAGTTCGCGGTCGACAAGCGGGGCTACCAGAACTCGGCCTGGGTCGCCACGATCGAGTTCAACCAGCGGCGGGAGATCGTCAACAAGCGGGAGGTACGCCAGGCCCTGCTGCAGGCGATCGACAGCAAGTTCATCGCGAACACCATCTACTACAAACAGGCGCGGCCGGGGAACGGTCCGTTCTCCAGCATCAACACGCTCTTCTACAACCCCGACCTGCCGCAGTACCCGGTCGACGTGGTGAAGGCAGGCAAGGCACTCGACGCTGCGGGCTTCCCGGTCAAGGACGGCTCGCGCTTCACGGTCAACCTCGTTGCGGCGGGCTGGTTCGAAGAAAACGTCAAGCTCGGCCAGTACGTCAAGCAGGCGCTGGAGGACGTGAAGGTCAAGGTCAACCTCAACGTTCTCGACCGGCCGACCTCGCTCAAGCGCATCTACGGCGACTACGACTACGACATCGCGCTGTCCAACAATGCCGGCGCCGCGGAGCCCGTGCCTTCGCTGACCCAGTTCTACACGTCCGACGGCATCGTCAAGGGCGCGGCCTTCCGCAACGCCACCGGCTTCTCGAGGCCGGAAATCGACAAGCTGGTCGCGCGGTTGTCGACCGAGACCGATGAAGCCAAGCGCAAGGCCATTGCGCACGACTTCGCCCGCATCGTGAGCACCGAAGCGCCGATCCTGCCGCTGGTGGAGATCGAGCCCTATACGGTGGCCCGCAAGACCGTGCGCGACCATTCGAAATCGGCGAACTTCATGGGTGAAGGCTGGGGAGAGGTCTGGCTCGCACGCTGATCGGCCCTGCCGATCGGCGGCGACCCTTCGAGGTTGACCATGTCTCGCATGCTTTTGCGGCGCCTGCTGCAGCTGATCCCGTTGCTGCTCGGGGTGATCGTACTGAATTTCGCGCTCATCCAGGCCGCGCCCGGGAGCTTTCTCGATGTCATGACGGCCGAGCAGCAGGTGTCCGATCCAGCCATCGTCGAGCGGCTTCGCACCACCTACGGCATGGACCAGCCGCCCCTGGTCCAGTTGTGGCGCTACCTCGTTTCGGTCGTGCACCTGGACCTTGGCTTCTCCTATCGCCAGAACGCGCCCGTGATGGACATCATCATGGCGCAACTCCCCGCCACGCTGCTGCTGATGCTGTCGGCCATCAGCATCGCGGTGCTGGTGGGCAGCGCGGCCGGGGTGATCGCCGCGGTCAAGGTCGGCTCCGGATGGGACAACCTGGTCAGTGCGCTGGCAGTGTTCTTCTTCGCTGCGCCCAGCTTCTGGCTCGGCATCATGCTGGTGGTGCTGTTCTCGGTGAAGCTCGGCTGGCTGCCGGTGGGCGGCATGCAGACGATCGGACTGGACGGTGGGGTCTGGATTCAAGTCGTCGACGTACTCAGGCACCTGGCGCTGCCGGCGCTCACGCTGGGCCTCTTCTACGCCGCCATCTACGCGCGGGTCATGCGCGCCTCGATGCTCGAAGTGGCGCGCATGGACTACGTGCGCGCCGCCCGGGCCAAGGGACTGTCGGGCGCCCGGGTGGTGCTGGCGCACGTGCTGCGCAATGCCCTGCTCCCGGTGGTGACGCTGGTCGGCCTTCAGCTGGGCACGGCGCTCGGCGGCAGCGTCGTCATCGAGGCCGTGTTCAGCTGGCCCGGCATCGGCAGCCTGTTGTTCGACAGCGTGATGAGCCGCAACTACCCGGTCGTGCTGGGCGTGATGGTGCTCAGCGCACTGGTGGTGGCCGTCTGCAACCTGGCCGCCGACCTGGCCTATCTCAAGCTCGATCCGCGCGTGCGGCTGTGATGACCTCTGTCCTGATTTCCTCTGTTGCACGCAGGCAAGGCCTGCTGGGCCGGTTTGCCGGACACCGTGGCGCGCTGGCCGGTGCGCTGCTCCTGTTGCTCGTCATCGCGGGCGCCGTGCTCGCCAACGGTTTCTTTCCTCGAGACCCGATGCGCATCGTCGCCGCGCCCGAGCTGTGGCCCCTGCAGGAATCGCAGCACCTGCTGGGCTCCGATGCCATGGGGCGAGACATCGCCGCCATGATCGTGCACGGCGCCCGTGCCTCGTTGCTGATCGGCGCCTTCGCGGCGCTGACCGCCACGCTGATCGGCGTGACCGTCGGCGCACTGGCCGGCTACTGCGGCGGCTGGATCGATGAAGTCGTGATGCGGGTGTCCGAGCTTTTCCAGACCATTCCCAACCTCATCTTCCTGCTGAGCATCGTGGCGATCCTCGGCCCGACGCTGACCCACATCACGCTGGCCATCGGCTTCGTCTCATGGAACGGCATCGCGCGATTGACGCGGGCGGAGTTCCTGTCGCTTCGCGAGCGCGACTTCGTCAATGCCTGCCGCGCCAGCGGGATGAGCGACCTGCGGATCGTGCTGGGCGAGATCCTCCCGAATGCGCTGCCGCCGATCATCGTGCTGTCGTCGCTCACCGTGGCCAGCGCCATCCTGTTCGAGTCGGCGCTGTCCTTCCTCGGCCTGGGCGACCCCAACATCGCCAGCTGGGGCCGCATGATCGGCGACGGCCGCACGCTGATCCGCACATCGTGGTTCATCTGCGCGATCCCGGGCGCGGCCATCATGCTGACGGTGCTGGCGCTCAACCTCGTCGGCGACGGGTTGAACGACGCCCTCAACCCCAAGCTGGGACACCGCTGATGGCTGGTTCCGCCTTGCTCGAGGTCGAAAATCTCGACGTCGTTCTCCACACGCGCTCGGGCCGTGCGAAAGCCATCGACCGGACGTCATTCTCGGTATCGGCGGGCGAGACGCTGGCCATCGTCGGGGAGTCGGGATGCGGCAAATCGCTGACCGCGCTGTCGGTGCTGGGTCTGCTGCCGCAGCCGCAGGTGCAGATGGCTGGCGGCGCCATCCGCTTGCTTGGACGCGACCTTGCGCGTTTGTCCGAACGCGAGCTGCAGGACGTGCGCGGACGCGATGTCGCGATGATCTTCCAGGATCCGATGAATTCGCTCAACCCGGTGCGCACGGTGGGCGCGCAGCTGGTCGAGATGCTGCAGGCGCATGAGCGCATCGGCCGTGCGGCCGCATGGCAGCGCGCCGAGCGGCTGCTGAAGCAGGTCAGCATTCCGAACGCGCAGGCGCGCCTGCATGAGTATCCGCATCGGCTGTCGGGCGGCATGTGCCAGCGCGTGATGATCGCCATGGCCATCGCCTGCCAGCCCAAGCTGCTGATCGCCGACGAGCCGACCACCGCGCTGGACGTCACGATCCAGGCGCAGATCCTGGCGCTGCTGGCGCAGATCCAGCGCGACTCGGGCATGGGGCTGGTCATCATCACGCACGACCTGGGCGTGGTGGCCGAAGTGGCCGACCGGGTGCTGGTCATGTATGCCGGGCGCAAGGTCGAGGAGGCGCCGGTGCAGCTGCTGTTCGACGCGCCACAGCATCCCTACACGCAGGGCCTGCTGGCCGCGACGCCGTCGCCGCTGCGCGCGCGCGGCAGCCGGCTGGCGGACATCCCCGGCATGGTGGCGGACCTGTCGGCATTGCCGGCGGGCTGCGCCTTCGCGGCCCGTTGTCCGCGCGCCTTCGACCGCTGCCTGGCCGAGCGGCCGCCGCTCGTGCGCGTCGGGGCCGGGCAGCAGGCGGCTTGTTTTGCGGTCCATGCGGCCGATGGATCGAAAGGAGACCGGCATGAGCTTGTTGTCGGTGCGTGAGCTGCGGGTCAGCTATCCGACGCCGGGTGGCGTCGTGCAGGCCGTTCGCGGCGTCAGCCTGGACATCGAGGCTGGCGAGACGGTGGGATTGGTGGGCGAGTCCGGCTGCGGCAAGTCGACGCTGGGCAAGGCCATCATGCGGCTGACGCCGGCCAGCGCAGGGCAGGTCGTCATCGACGGCCACGACGTGACGCACCTGTCCACGCGTCGTCTGCGGCCCCTGCGGTCCTTGATGCAGATGGTGTTCCAGGATCCGCACGGCTCGCTGAACCCCAGGCACCGCGTCGACAAGATCATCGGCCAGCCGATGTCGGTGGCGGGTCGTCCTCAGCGTGAGATTGATGCCCGCGTGCAGGAACTGCTCGCCAAGGTCGGCCTGCCGCCGAGCGCCGCCGAGCGCTTTCCGCACGAGTTCTCGGGCGGCCAGCGGCAGCGCATCGGCATCGCCCGTGCCCTGGCGCTGCAGCCCATGCTGCTGATCTGCGACGAGCCCGTGTCCGCGCTCGACGTCTCGGTGCGGGCGCAGATCATCAACCTGCTGCAAGACCTGCAGGGCGAGCTGGGCGTGTCGTACCTGTTCATCTCGCACGACCTGGCGGTGGTGCGCCACGTCTGCGACCGGCTGCTGGTGATGTACCTCGGCCAGGTGGTCGAGAGCGGCCCCACGGAAGCGATCTGGGAACAGCCGACCCATCCGTACACGCGGCTGCTGCTGGCGGCTTCGCCGGTGGCCGATCCTCGTCTTCGCCAATCGCGGCCCGAGGCGCTGTTGCGCGGTGAACTGCCGAATCCGCTGTCGCCGCCTTCAGGCTGTGCCTTTCGCACCCGCTGTCCGCACGCGGTGGCGCGTTGCGTGGCCGAGGCGCCGGCGTTGCGCACGCTGGCCGACGGGCGCCAGCTGGCCTGCCATTTCGACCTGCCGCCGGTGGCCGCGGCGCCCGTGCCCGTCAACGTCCTTCCTTTCCAGAAACCCCCTTCTCCCCATGCCACAGCCTACAAATTTGGGTGACCTGATCGACCGCAGCCGCGATCCGGACCGCACCGCGGTCATCGACCTGCGGCAAGCCGACGCGCCCCGCGTCTACAGCCATCGCGACATCGACCGCCTGGCCGGCGGCGTGGCGCGGCTGCTGGTGTCGCGAGGACTGCCGCGCGGCGCACGGGTGGCGATTGCCTCGCTCAACAGTGTCGAATACATCGCCGCCTACTTCGGCATCATGCGGGCCGGCCACGTGGCGGTGCCCATCAACACAAAGCTGGCGCGCGACACGCTCGTTTACATCGCCACCGATTCCGAAGTCCGGATCGCATTCGTCGACGGACCGCGGCGCGGCACCTTCGCCGCACCCATCGAGCAGATCGACTTCGACGACGAGGGCCCCACGGGCTTCGGCGCGCAGGTGCAACCGGCCGAGTTCGACACCGTGGTCCCGGAGCCGGGCGAGCTCGCCCAGGTGCTTTACACCTCGGGCTCGACCGGCCGGCCCAAGGGTGTGCCGCTCAGCCATGCCGGGCAGTTGTGGGCCTTGCAGGCGCGCGGCGTGCCCCCCGGCGCCGAGAACGAGCGCCAGATCGTGGCGCAGCCGCTGTTCCACATGAACGGGCTGATGGTCACCAAGGGGGTCTTCCTCCACGGTGCGTCGCTGGTGCTGCTGCCGGCGTTCGAGGCCACGGCCTACACCGAAGCGCTGGCGCAATGGGGCGTCACCAGCGTCATGGCCGTGCCGACCATGTTCGCGCGCGTCGTGAAGGTGCTCGAACTGCGGCCGGACCTGGATCTGGGCAAGCTCAAGCGCATCGGGCTGGGCTCCGCGCCCATGACCTATTCGCTGATCGAGCGCATCGGCCGGGCCATTCCGAGCGCCCAGGTCGGCAACGGCTATGGCACGACCGAAGCCGGGCCGGCCGTCTTCGCGCCGCCTGCCGACGGCAGGCCGATTCCACCACTGGCGCTCGGCTTCGCGATTGCCGGCGGCGAGGTCAAGCTGGTCGGCGGCACCGGCGACGACGAAGGCGTGCTGTGGATGCGCAACCCGGCGGTCGCGACCGGCTACCTGAACCTGCCGGCCAAGAGTGCCGAGGTGTTCCGGGACGGCTGGTACATCAGCGGCGACGTGATGCGGCGCGATGCGCAGGGCTTCTTTTACTTCGTGGGCCGTGCCGACGACATGTTCGTCTGCTCCGGCGAGAACATTTACCCCGGCGAAGTCGAGAAGCTGCTGGAGCAGCACCCCCAGGTGCAGCATGCGGCCGTGGTCCCGCTGCCGGACGAGGAACGCAGCGCGGTGCCGGTGGCCTTCATCGTGCTCGCGGCGGAATCGACGGCGACGGTCGACGCGCTCAAGCAGTTCACCATCCAGCGCGGGCCGGCCTACCAGCATCCGCGGCGCATCGCGTTTCGCAGCGAGCTGCCCTGGGCGGGCACCAACAAGATCGATCGCGCAGCCTTGCTGCGCGAGGCACGTGAACTGGAAGCCGCACAGGCGTGGTCGAGATGAGCGACGTGGATCGAACAAGTCCAGAAGGCGAGCCCACCCAAGACCTGCGCGGCAAGGTGGCGCTGGTGACGGGCGCCAGCCGCGGCATCGGACGCGCCATTGCCTTGAAGCTCGCGCAGCGCGGTGCCCTGGTGGCCGTGCACTACAACCAGGCAGCCGAGGCGGCCTTCGACGTGGTGCGGCGCATCGAGGCGGCCGGCGGCCAGGCCGTGGCGATTGCCGCCGACCTGCAGGCGGCGACCGGGCCGGAGCAGCTGTTTGACGCGCTCGACCCGGTGCTGCAAGCGCGGCTTGGCGAGCACCGGCTGGACATCCTCGTCAACAACGCCGGCGTGGGCCTGCGCGCCACCATCGAGGACACGACGCCAGCCGACCTCGATCGCATCCTGCAGGTCAATTTCAAGGCCCCTTTCTTCATCATCCAGCGCGCGCTGTCGAGGCTGCGGGACGGGGGGCGAATCATCAACGTGTCGTCGATGGGCACGCGCGCCGCCTATCCGGCGATGGCCGCCTATGCGCCGAGCAAGGCGGCGCTCGAAGCGTTGACGCTGCTGCTCGCCGAGCAGCTCGGGCCGCGCGGCATCACGGTCAACGCGGTAATGCCGGGGGCCACCGCCACCGACATGAACCCCGCCGCCAGCCATCCGGCGTCGGCGCAGGCGATTGCGGCGACCACGGCGCTGCGACGCGTCGGGCAGCCCGACGACATCGCCGACGTCGTGGCCTTCCTGGCCTCCGACGCCGCTCGCTGGGTGACCGCCCAGCGCATCGACGCGAGCGGCGGCCAACGCCTTTGAGCCTCTACAGGAAAATCCCATGAGCGACTTGCCTCTTCAGATCGACCACGTCGTCATCGGCGTGAAGGACCAGCTCGACAGCGCCTCGGCGCGATTTCGCGACCTCGGCTTCTCGCTGCTGGCGCGCGGCCATCACACGCTGGGCACCAGCAACCATCTGGCCATCTTCGGCGACGACTACCTCGAGCTCCTCGGCTACGAACCGCCGCAGGCCGCCGCGCAGGCCGACAAGCCCATGTGGCAGTACCCGAACGGCCTGATCGGGCTCGTCTTCAAACCGGGCGACGTGCACGACGTCGCCCGCCGGCTGAAGGCGCGTGGCGTGCCGGTCGATGAGCCGCTGTCTTTCTCGCGGCCGGTCGCCCTGCCCGGGGGCCGGGTGGCGGATGCCCGCTTCCAGGTCCTGCACCTGCCCGCCGACACCAGCGCCGGCGGCGTGGTGTTCTTCTGCCAGCACGACACGCCCGAGAACGTATGGCAAGAGGCGTGGCGCACCCATCCGAACGGCGCCACCGGCATTCGCGAGTTCGTGATTTCGGCCACCGACCCGGCGGCCAGTGTGCGCCCGTTCGTCGAGGCGTTCGGCGACCAGGCGGTGAGCCCTGTGCTGGGCGGGTTGCGCCTCGACACCGGACGCTCGGTCGTGCTGTTCCTGACGCCGGAGCAGGTCGACGTGCACCTGCACGGGCAGGCCCGGCGCGAATTCGGCTCGGGTGACCGGTACGCCGGTCTCACGCTGCGCACCCATGACCTGGCCGCCGCACGCGCCGTGCTCACGCATGGGGGGATCCAGGGTGTGATCGAGCTGCCCCATCGGCTCATCGTGCCGGCCCGCCAGGCGTTCGGCCTGGCACTCACTTTCACCGATCAAGGCTGACATGAACTTCACCGATTATTTTGCCGCCAGCTATGTGGGCGCACGCGAGCGCTTTCGCCGCGCGGCCGAGGCGGCAGGCGCCGTCACGCTGGAGGCCCACGAGCATCCCGAAGAGCGCGGGCCCTCGGGCGAGGCGCTGGCCATCGACGTTGCTCACCTGGGCAATCGCAACGGGCGGCGCCAGTTGCTGGTCATCAGCGGAACCCATGGCCAGGAGGGCTATGCCGGGTCGGCCGCGCAGGTGGCCTGGCTCAAGAGCGGCGATGCCGCGCGCATCCCGGCGGACACCGGCGTGCTGCTGGTGCACGGCATCAACCCCTATGGCTTCGCGCGCGGCACTCGCACTACCGAGAACAATGTCGACCTGAACCGCAACTTCGTCGACCACCGGCAGCCGCATCCGGTCAACCCGCACTACGACGAACTGCGCGAGCACCTGGTGCCGGCCTATTGGTCGCAGGACCAGCTGGCTGCCGGCGATACGGCCGAGAAGGCCTTCGTCGAACGCCACGGCGCCGATGCGCTGTTCGACACCCTGGCCCGCGGCCAGTACGTCGACCCGTTCGGACCGTTCTACGGCGGGGTGCAGCGCGAGTGGTCGAACGTGACCCTGGAACACATCGTGCGCAGCCACCTCGGCAGCGCCGAGAAGGTCGGACTGATCGACTGGCACACAGGTATCGGCGAGCGCGGCCAGCCCTTCTTCCTGTGCTTCAACGAAGACGGCTCAGCCGAGCAGGCCGAGGCAGCCCGCTGGTGGGGCGCGGACAAGGTCATCGGCTCAAGGCCCAACGGCCTGGCCCGCCCTCACTACCAGGGCCTCGTTTTCTATGGCGTGCAGGCGTTTCTCGAAGGCCGCCAGCTGGCGGGCGCGGTGATCGAGTTCGGCACGCGCGGCGCGGTCACCGGACGCGCGCTGCGCCTGGACCAGTGGCTGCGGCGCCATGGCGCCGGCCTTGAAGACGACGTGCGCCAACAGATGGCCGCCGACGTGCTCGACGCGCTGAACCCCGTGGCCGAGGACTGGCGCAACGCGGTGTGGCAGCACGGCCTTGCGCTCACCCAGGCCGCGGTGCGCGGCGTCGCCAGCTGGTAGCTCCCCTTTCCCTTGAAGCAATCCCAACGAACCGAGAACACCTGATGAAGGCACTTGTCCTGAGAGAACACGGCGGCCCCGAGCAATTGAAGCTGGAGACCGATTTCCCCGACCCGGTGGCGGGGCAGGGCGACGTGGTGGTGCGTGTGCGCGCGGCCTCGCTCAACTACCACGACGTGTTCACCCGCCGCGGCATGCCCGGCATCCGGATCCCGCTGCCGGCCATCATGGGCCTCGACGTGGCCGGCGAGATCGTCTCCATCGGCGCCGACGTGGAGGGCTGGTCGGTCGGCGACCGCGTGCTGGTCGACCCGATCAACCGAATCGAGGGCGGCTTGATGGGCGAGACGGTGCATGGTGGGCTGGCCGAGCTATGCCTTGCGCGGGCGCACCAGTTGATCCGCCTGCCCGATGCCGTGAGCTTCGACGAAGCCGCCGCACTGCCCGTGGCCTATGGCACCGCGCTCCGCATGGTGAGCACCATCGGCCAGGTGCAGGCCGGCGAGAAGGTGCTGATCCTCGGGGCGAGCGGCGGCGTGGGCGTCTGTGCGCTGCAGCTTTGCAAGTCGGCGGGCGCGTATGTGATCGCCTGCGCGGGCACGCCCGAAAAGGCGGAGCGGCTGAAGGCGCTGGGCGCCGACGAGACCATCCTTTACACCGAGGAAGATTTCCTCCAGGTGTCGCACGCGCGGCACGGCAAGCCGACGATCAAGCGCAACCCGGAAGGCACGCTGCCGCGCGGCATCGACGTGGTGGTCAACTTCACCGGTGGCGACACCTGGGTCAAGGGGCTGCGGACCCTGCGCGTCGGCGGGCGCGCGCTGACCTGCGGCGCCACGGCGGGCTACGACCCGAAGGAAGACCTCCGGTTCATCTGGACCTTCGAACTGCAGATCCGCGGCTCCAACGGCTGGCAGCGCGACGACATCCACACCCTGCTCGACAAGGTGCAGCGAGGCGAGCTGAAGGTGCCCATCGACCAGCGCTACGCGCTGGCCGATGGCGCACAGGCCCTGGGCAGCATCGAGCAGCGCCGCATCGTCGGCAAGGTTCTGGTGAATCCATGAGCACGGCGCAGGTGGAGACCTTCACGCTGGCGCAGGTCCAGCGGCATTTCGACGACTCGCCCTACATCGCGACCCTGGGCCTGTTGGCGGAATCGCTCGACCTCGCGCAGGGCCTGCTCACGGTGCGCGTGCCGATGAAGCCGGAGTTCGAGCGGGAACGCGGCAGCAAGCAGTGGCACGGCGGTCCGCTGGCCGCGATCATCGACACCGTGGGCGACTTCGCGCTGGCGATGCAACTCGGCCGGGGCCTGCCGACCATCAACTTCCGCGTCGACTACCTGCGTCCGGCCGTCGCCACGGACCTGAAAGTGATTGCGCGTGTCCGCCGGAACGGCCGAACCGTGGGCGTGGCGGACGTCGATCTGTTCGACGATAGCGATCGCCTGTTGGCGATCGGCCGCGCGTCATACGTCAGGTCGGCGGGATGAGCGCCGGGCCCTGTCGGCGGTGGGTGGCAAGCGCGGAAGGCCGCGCCAGTGGCCGAGAAATTACATGCGGACAAGGGTTACGACTACGCGCGGTGCCGCCTGGTTGGCTGCGCTCGACAAGCGATACCAGGGCCTCGACGGCAGAACCTGTACGCCGGTGGGGACCACCACGGTCTGCCGCTGAGCCCGCTTTATCGGGGGCAATCGCCGCCGACAGAGACGCTGCCGTTCTTGCACTCCGTGAGGATCGGCTCGCCGCGGACGCGCGATGGAGGTGGTTCGGGACCGTTGCCGCGGTCGCGCTGGCAGACGATCTTCCTGCTGCCGAGTTCGCAGCTGCCCACCACCTGGCCCTCGACCGGCGCGGCGGCATCGAGCGTTGTGACGGTGAAGCGCGTCACGCCCGCCGCGGCGATCTTCGCCTCGATCTGGGCGCGCAGGGTCTCGCAGCTCTCGGCGGCACCGGCGCCGGCCGCGAAAGCGCAGCAGCAAGCGAGGGGATGCAACCAGAGTTTCTTCATGTCGCAATCCTTTGCTCGCACGGGTGTGCTCGGTTCGAGTGACATTTTGCTGTCCCGAGCCACTGCGCGTTGTCGTCTCAAGGGATATACGGAAACCGACTAAGCCTGCTCTTTCTTCTTCGTTCCGCATCGGACGGCCGATGCGAAGAATCACCGGCTTCCCGCCGGACCTGTTTGAACCAAGAAAGATTGTCATGAGCCACTTGAACGACTACCTCTCCGAGAAGCGCGCTGCCGTGCTCGCACGCAACGCCGCCATCGAAGCCGGCACCGCGCAGCCCGCCCAGCTCAAGGCCAGCGTGCGTGCCGAAGGCCGCAGCGGCGTGCGCCGCCTTCGCATCCGCGAGCACCAGGTCATCAGCGACAGCCCGCCCGACTTCGCCGGCTACAACCTGGGCCCGAGCTCGCCGGAGCTCCAGCTCGGCGTGCTGGGCACCTGCGTCACCCACATCTTCCTGATCCAGGCCGCCGAGCGACAGGTGCCGCTGGAGAGCCTCGAGGTGGAGGTCACCGGCATCATCGATCCGCGCGGTGGCAGGCCGGGCCATGAACAGACGCCGATCTGGCCGCACCAGATCGGCTACACCGTGCACATCGATTCGCCCGCCAGCCGCGCCGACATCGACGCGTTGTTCGAGGCGGTCGAGCGCAGTTGCCCGATCCTCAACCTGCTGCGCAATCCGCAGGCCATCCGCGCCGAGGTCAAGCTGGTCAACTCCCGTGCTGCGGCGGCCAACGCCGACGAGACGGCACCGGACGCCATCGCTGCCTGAACCTCGAAAGCAAAGCCATGTCTCTTCCTCTCGACCACATCGTCATCGTCGTCAACGACCTCGAATCTGCCATCGCCGACTACATGGCGCTGGGCTTCAACGTGCAGCACGGCGGGGATCATCCGGGCCGCACCACACACAACGCGCTGGTGGTGTTCGCCGATGGCAGCTACTTCGAGCTGATCGCCTGGAAGGCGCCGGCACCGGAGGAGCGCTGGTGGAAGCTGCTGCAGCGCCACGGCGAAGGCATCGTCGACTATGCGCTGCTGCCGCGCAGCACCGCCGACACGGTGGCCGGCGCCGCGGCGCGCGGCTTGGTCCTCGATGGCCCGCTCGATGGCGGGCGGCTGCGTCCCGACGGCGAGCGGCTGCGCTGGCAGACCGCGCGGCCGCCGTCGCCCGACCTGCCATTTCTGTGCGGCGACGTGACGCCGCGCGCCTTGCGGGTGCCCGAAGGCGCCGCCCGGGTGCATCCGAACGGCGCGCTCGGCGTCGCCAGCCTCGCCATCGCGGTGCACGATCTCGACGCCAGCCTGGCGCGCTACCGCGCGTTGTTCGGAGATGGCGATGGCGGCGACGACGAACGCGCCCATGTCGGCCAGGCGGTGGCGCTCCCGGGCAGCAGCGGACGCATCGCGGTCGTCGCGGTCGGCGGCAGTGCCCTGGTGCTGTCGGCACCGCGCGACCCGATCGGCGAGCCCTCGAGCCCGCTCACGCAGCGGCTCGCCGCACGCGGCGAAGGGCCCTACGCGCTGGTGCTGCGCACCACCGACGCGGCACAGACCAGCGCCGCGCTCGACCCGGCGCGAACCCATGGCGCACTGATCGAGTTCGAACTGGTGGAGGCGCCGGCGTCGGGTGAGCGCATTGAGTCGGATCGGGCCGTCACGCGCCAATGAGTGCCTTCAGCGAAGAACGCGTGCTGAGCGTCCACCACTGGACCGACCGCCTGTTCACCTTCACTACCACCCGCGATCCGGCCCTGCGCTTCTCCAACGGCCACTTCACGATGATCGGCCTGAAGGTCAACAACAAGCCCCTGCTGCGGGCCTACAGCATCGTCAGCCCCAACTACGAGGAGCACCTGGAGTTCCTCAGCATCAAGGTCGAGGAAGGCCCACTGACCTCGAAGCTGCAGCACATCCAGGTCGGCGACACGATCATCGTCGGCCGCAAGCCCACCGGCACGCTGCTGATCGACTACACGCTGCCGGGCAAGCGCCTGTACCTGTTCGGCACCGGCACCGGTCTGGCGCCCTTCATGAGCATCATCCGCGACCCCGACACCTACGAGAAGTTCGAGCAGGTCGTCCTGGTGCACGGCGTGCGCCAGATCGACGAACTGGCCTACCACGACCTGGTCACCGACCACTTGCCCAAGCACGAGATCCTCGGCGAGATGATCGACAAGCAGCTGCTCTACTACCCGACCGTGACGCGCGAGGAGTTCCGCAACATGGGGCGCATCACCGAGCTGATCGAGAGCAACAAGCTCACCGACGACCTCGGCCTGCCGCCGCTCAATGCCGCCGAAGACCGCGTGATGCTGTGCGGCAGCCCGGGCCTGCTGGTCGACCTCAAGCACATCCTCGAGGCCCGCGGCTTCAAGGAAGGCAACACCTCGACGCCGGGCGACTTCGTGGTCGAGCGCGCCTTCGCCGAAAAGTAGCCGGGTCGAAGAGCCGCAGCGGGGCGATACAGAAACTGCATATCGAAGTACAAGGCCTTCGTTGGCGCGAGTGGCATGTCTTTCCAAAATCGAGCTTTTGACCTCTCAGGAGCTTCCATGGCCACTCTGCGACTCGGCGACACCGCCCCCGATTTCACCCAGGACTCGAGCGAGGGCACGATCGACTTCTACAAGTGGGCGGGCGATTCGTGGGTGGTGTTGTTCTCGCACCCGGCCGACTTCACGCCGGTGTGCACCACCGAACTCGGCAAAACGGCGGCGCTGTCGGGCGAGTTCGCGAAACGCGGCGTGAAGCCGATTGCGATCAGCATCGATCCGGCGGACAAGCACAAGCTGTGGATCGGCGACATCAACGAGACGCAGAACACCACCGTCGACTTCCCGATCCTGGCCGATCCCGACCGCAAGGTGGCCGAGCTCTACGACCTGATCCACCCCAATGCGTCGACCACGGCGACCGTGCGCAGCGTCTTCATCTTCGATCCGAAGAAGGTGGTCCGCACCACCTTCACCTACCCGGCGAGCACCGGCCGCAACTTCGACGAGATCCTGCGCGTGATCGACTCGCTGCAACTGACCGACAGCCACAAGGTGGCTACCCCCGCCAACTGGAAGGACGGCGACGACGTCGTGATCCTGCCGAGCCTGCAGGACCCGACCGAACTGGCCGAGCGCTTCCCGAAGGGCTTCAAGGCCGTGCGCCCCTACCTGCGCTTGACGCCCCAGCCCAACAAGTAGCCCTAAGAAGCAGACGGTGCGGCGGCCGCGAAGAAGCGGTTGGCCGGCCGCGGAAGGCCGAGGTTCTCGCGCAGCGTGGCGCCCTCGTACTCGCGCCGGAAGATGCCGCGCCGCTGAAGTTCGGGCACCACCTTGTCGGCGAAGGCGTCGAGCCCGCCCGGCAGCCACGGGAACATGATGTTGAAGCCGTCCGAGCCTTCGGACTCCAGCCACTCCTGCATCTCGTCGGCGATGGTCTGCGCCGTGCCGACGAAGGCCAGGCCGCCGTAGCCGCCAAGCCGCTGGGCCAGTTGGCGCACCGTGAAGCCTTCGCGCTCGGCGAGGGCGATCACGCGCTGCTGGCTGCTCTTGCTGGCGTTGGTGTCCGGCACGGCGGGAAGAGGGCGGTCGGGGTCGAACTTCGACGCATCGACGCCGAGCGCGATCGATAGCGAAGCGATGGCGCTCTCGTAGTGCACCAGGCTGTCGAGCTTCGCCCGGATGGCGCGCGCCTCTTCCACGCTGTCGCCGACCACCACGAACGCCGCCGGCAGGATCTTGAGGTGGTCGCGCTCGCGGCCCAGTGCGGCCAGCCGGCCCTTGACGTCCGCATAGAAGCTGCGGCCCTCCGCGAGCGTGCCGTGCGCGGCGAAGATCACTTCGGCCGTCTCGGCGGCGAGCTGCCGTCCGGGCTCCGACGCGCCGGCCTGCACGATCACCGGCCAGCCCTGCACCGGTCGCGCGATGTGCAGCGGGCCGCGCACCGAGAGGTACTTGCCCTTGTGGTTCAGCGTGTGCAGGCGAGCCGGATCGAAGAAGCGGCCGCTCGCAGCATCGCGAATGAAGGCGTCGTCGGCCCAGCTGTCCCACAGGCCGGTCACGACTTCGTAAAACTCGCGCGCCCGCGCATAGCGCTCGTCGTGCGGCATGTGATCGTCGAGGCCGAAGTTGAGCGCCGCATCGGGGTTGGAGGTGGTGACGATGTTCCAGCCTGCCCGGCCCTCGCTCAGGTGGTCCAGCGAAGCGAAGCGGCGCGCGATGTGGAAGGGCTCGTCGAAGGTGGTCGACGCGGTGGCGACCAGGCCGATGCGCTCGGTGGCCTGGCTCAGCGCCGACAGCAGGGTGAACGGCTCGAAGGAGGTCACGGTGTGGCTGCGCTGGAGCGCCTCCATCGGCATGTTGAGCACCGCGAGATGGTCGGCCATGAAGAAGGCGTCGAAGCGCGCTCGCTCCAGTGTCTGCGCGAAGCGCTTCAAGTGCGCGAAGTTGAAGTTGGCGTCGGCGAAGGCGCCCGGATAGCGCCAGGCGCCGGTGTGAATGCTGACGGGGCGCATGAATGCACCCAGCTTGAGTTGGCGGGTCGAAGACATAGACCGCACTTGTACGCCGCGTCCGCCAAGCCGCCAAAGACCGATTGCTTGGATGCTTATGCAAGCCAACGGAAAGCGCATCTGCAAACTCGCATTCGTTCGTTGGCGGACGTGTTGTACGTCCGCAGAATTCGCCGGTCTGCTGCCGTGCATTTGACCGCACTGGCCTTCACTCCCTCCTTATTGATTGGCTCACCATGTCCTTTCGCAATCCCGAACTCCTGGCGCCCCGCGTCCTGTCCGTGCTGCGCATCGTCTCCGCTTTTCTGCTGATCCAGCATGGGTCGGCCAAGCTGCTCGGCTTTCCTCACGTCGCCTTTTTCGACAATCTCCAGATCCTGTCATTGCTCGGCGTGGCAGGCGTCCTGGAACTGGTCGGCGGCGTGCTGCTGCTGATCGGGCTCTTCACGCGTCCGACAGCGTTTGTCCTCTCGGGCTTGCTGGCGTTCGCCTATTTCATCGGCCATGCGACCAAGGGCTTCGTGGGGGTGCCGTTCTTGAACCAGGGCGAGGCGGCGGTGCTGTTCTCCTTCGTCTTCCTGTACATCGCTGCCGCTGGCCCGGGCCCCTGGAGCGTCGACGCACGCCGTGCACGCGCCTCCACACCGGCCGCCTTGCCAGCCGCCGCGTAGTCGGTTGATTTGGCTATATGCAACTGACTTAACGGTCGTTCCTCTTTCGACGACCTCTTTCGAGAATCGCGTCCGCTCTTAGACGATCCCAGGAATTCACATGTCGCCCGTCCCCGCAGAACACGTCCACCTCGACCCGCCGGAGGGCTCCCTCTGGCAGACCTTGCGCGATATCGTGCTCAGCGCGCTGGTCGTCTGTGCCATCGCGCTGATCACCGGCTTCCTCGCGGTGACCTCGGCCCATGCGCAAGCGGTCAAGGGCGAGCTGCGCATCGGCTACCAGAAGTCCGCGAGCCTGTTCGTTCTGCAGAAGGTCCAGGGGACGTTGGAGAAGAAGTTGCAGCCGCTCGGCTTCGGCGTCAAGTGGGTCGAGTTTCCGGCTGGCCCGCAGCTGCTCGAAGGCCTCAACGTCGGCGCGGTCGATGTCGGCTATGTCGGCGAAGCGCCGCCCATCTTTGCCCAGGCCGCGGGTGCCAGGTTCGTCTACTTCGGCTACGACCCGGCGGCGCCGCGGGCCGAAGCGATCCTCGTCACCAAGGACTCGCCGATCCGCTCGGTCGCCGATCTCAAGGGCAGGAAAGTGGCGCTCAACAAGGGCAGCAACGTGCACTATCTGCTCGTCAAGCAGCTCGAGAAGAACGGCCTCAAGCTCAGCGACATCCAGCCGGTGTACCTGGCCCCCGCCGATGGCCGTGCCGCGTTCGAGAGCAAGAACGTCGACGCCTGGGTGATCTGGGATCCGTTCCAGGCCGCTGCCGAGAAGGCCACCGGCGCCCGCGTGCTGGCCGACGGCTCGCCCGGCGTGGTCAACAACTACCAGTACTACCTGGGCGAGCGCGGCTTCGTCACGAAGAACCCGAAGGTGATCGAGGCGCTGTTCGAGGATTCGGTGTCGCAGGGCATCTGGCTCAAGAAGAACCTGCGCCAGGCCGCCGAGCTGATCGCGCCGCTGCAGGGCCTGCCGGTCGACGTCGTCGAACTCGCGTTGCAGCGCTACGAGTTCAACGTCAAGCCGATCACGCCCGACGTCGCGGCCGACCAGCAGAAGATCGCCGACACGTTCTTCGACTTGAAACTGATTCCGAAGGCCATCAAGGTCAGCGACGCCGTTGTCGCGGCCAAGCCATGAGGATGATTCGACGCCTGGCCCGGGCCCTGTTGGCCGTGGGCATGGTCGCGGCAGGCACGGTCGCCTTCGCGCAGGCCAGCCCGGTGGTGCGCATCGGCTACCAGAAGTCGTCGACGCTGATCGCCGTGCTCAAGGCGCAGGGGACGCTCGAGCGCGAGCTCGCGCCGCTCGGCGTCAAGTTGAGCTGGCACGAGTTCACCAGCGGCCTGCCGTTGCTCGAGGCGCTGAACCTCGACAACCTCGATTTCAGCGCCGACGTGGCGGACACGGTCCCGGTGTTCGCGCAGGCTGCCGGCGCGCAACTCACGTTCGTGGCCCAGGAGGCGCCTTCGCCGACCGCGCAGGCGATCGTGGTGCGAGCCGACTCGCCCCTCAAGGCCCTGAGCGACCTCAAGGGCAAGAAGATCGGGGTCGCGAAAGGCTCCGGGGGCCACTACCTTCTGCTGGCCGCGCTCGACAAGGGCGGGGTCGCGTTGAAGGACGTCGAGGTCGCGTACCTGACACCGGCCGACGGTCGCGCGGCTTTCGAGAAGGGCGCGATCGACGCCTGGGTGACCTGGGATCCGTTCTTCGCGGCAGCGCAGCGCCAGGCCGGCGTGCGCGTGCTGGTCGACGGTTCCGGCATCGCTTCCTATCAGCGCTACTACCTGGCCTCGACGAAGTTCGCACAGGCGCGTCCCGATGTGCTGCGCGTGATCTACGCCGCGCTCGACAAGGCGGGCAAGTGGGTCAAGAGCAATCCCCGCGACGCCGCGGAATTGCTGGCGCCGGTGTGGGGGCTGGACGTCGCCACCATCGAACAGGCCAACGCGCGGCGCAGCTACGAAGTCCGCCCGGTCGTGACGGGCGGCCTCGGCGAGCAGCAGCGCATCGCCGATGCCTTCTTCGCCGAAAAACTGTTGCCACGGCGGGTCGACACCCTCCAGGCAGCGCTCTTCGTACCGGGTCGCTGAGCCTCGATTCCGATTCCACCACGCCCCTCTCCTCCCATTCAAGGCAGCTTCGCATGACATCCACCACCACTTCGACCATCAAGGCCATCAATGTCCGCAACCAGTTTCGCGGCAAGGTCCGCGAGATCGTGCGCGGCACCGTCGTCTCCGAGATCGACGTCGAGACGCCGTTCGGCATCGTGACCTCGGTCATCACCACGCGCTCGGTCGACGAACTCGAACTCAAGGTGGGTTCGGATGTCGTCGCGCTGGTCAAGTCGACCGAGGTCTCGATCGCCAAGCTCTGAGCCCTCTGCACACGTCCGGCGTTGCCTGGCAATGAATAGATCAGTTGGTTGTTAGGAATTGACTTTTCAGTCGTTTGTGCTTGAAGGGCTTCGTCCTGAAGTGGTCTATCGCCATCAAGGCGACCCGAGCAATCACTCAAACCAACGGAGCATTTTCATGTCATCGGACGTCGAAACCCTCGCACTGCCGGCCGTGCTGGAGCAAGCCCAGGCCGCTGCGGAGCAAGAGAACCTGCCTTACGCCGGGGGCGTCACGCCGCCCGTCGCATGGCAACTCGTTCAGCAGCGCGATGCCGTGCTGGTCGATGTGCGCTCGGGCGAGGAGCGCAAGTTCGTGGGCCATGTGCCCGACAGCCTGCACGTGCCCTGGGCCACCGGCACCGCGCTCACGCGCAACCCGCGCTTCGTGCGCGAACTCGAAGCCAAGCTGGCCAAGGACGGCGGCAAGGATGCCGTGGTGCTGCTGCTGTGCCGCAGCGGCAAGCGCTCGGCGCTGGCGGCCGAGGCGGCCGCGAAAGCCGGCTTCAGCCATGTGTTCAACGTGCTCGAAGGCTTCGAAGGCGAGATAGACGCCGCGCAGCACCGGGGCGCGGCCGACGGCTGGCGCTTCCATCAACTGCCCTGGGTTCAGGACTGAGTGCGGGACGCGCGCCGTCACGAGCGCGCGCCCGCATGGACTCGCAACGCGGAGGAAAAGCAATGTCGGGATTTGATGTCGACCAAGTGGTCGGCGCGCTGCGCAGCGTGCGCGGCGAATGGCGCGATGCGCAGAAGCGCCCGCGCGAGCCCGCCGGTCGGGAGTTCCCGTCGCGCGATGCGCTGTCGGTCGTGATCGAGCAGCTCAAGGGCGCGCTGTTTCCGATGCGGCTCGGCCCTTCCGACCTGCGCCACGACGGCGAGGACTTCTACGTCGCCCACACGCTCGATGCCGCCTTGCATGCCCTGCTGGAGCAGGCGCGTCTCGAACTTCACTACGTCGGGCGCCATGCGCCGCGGGCGGCGGCCGAGATCGACGCCCAGGCCCGCGAGGGCGTGCGCGCTTTCGGTGCCGCCCTGCCGGGCATTCGCCGGCTGCTCGACAGCGACGTCATCGCCGCCTACCAGGGCGACCCGGCCGCGCACAGCGTCGACGAGGTGCTGCTGTGCTACCCGGGCGTGCTGGCGATGATCTACCACCGGCTGGCGCACCAGCTCTATCGGCTGCAGTTGCCGCTGCTGGCGCGCATCGTGGCCGAACTGGCCCATGGCCAAACCGGCATCGACATCCACCCCGGCGCGCAGATTGGCAGCGGCTTCTTCATCGACCATGGCACCGGCGTCGTGATCGGCGAGACCGCCGTGATCGGCCAGCGCGTGCGAGTCTACCAGGCCGTCACGCTCGGGGCCAAGCGCTTTCCGACCGATGCGCACGGCATCCTTCAAAAGGGCCTGCCGCGCCACCCGGTGGTGGAAGACGAGGTCGTGATCTATGCCGGCGCCACGATCCTCGGGCGCGTCACGATCGGCCGCGGCGCGGTGATCGGCGGCAACGTCTGGTTGACTGCGGACGTGCCCGCCGGCGCCAGCGTGACGCAGGCCGGCGTACAGAACGCAGCGCCCGTTGGCGAGGCGCTCGCGGTGTCGGTCCAGTGAGTGCGCTGATCGAGCGCTTCGGCGTGACGGTGCGTCAGTTGCGCGTCCAGAACGGCTGGTCCCAAGTGCAGCTGGCCGAACGCTCGGAACTGGACCGCTCCTATGTCGGCGAGATCGAACGGGGACGAGTGATCGCCTCGATCGTCACGGCGGAGAAGCTCGCCGTCGCGCTGCAGCTCGACGTCGCAGCCCTGCTCTCGCGCTGCCAGCAGCTCGACGAGGCGCGCGCCGGCCAACTCATCAGTTTGTCGGCTATAGCCCGTTGAGGGAAAACCCGAATCCTTCGACACTTTCCTGCAATTCCACCTCGAACCACGGAGTTTCTTCCTATGACCGCAACCGTCGGTGGCACCACCGCCCTGGGCGACAACGCCGCCCGCCAGCTAGCCAATGCCACGAAGAGCGTTCCCCAGCTCGAAACGATCAGCCCGCGCTGGCTCACGCACCTCTTGCAATGGGTCCCGGTCGAGGCCGGCATCTACCGCCTGAACAAGGTCCGCAACCCCGAGTCGATCCAGGTCGTCTGCACGGCCAAGGAAAGCGAAAACCAGCTGCCGCGCACCTGGGTCGACTACGAAGACCATCCGCGCGAGTACAACCTCAATGCCGTGAGCACCGTGCTCGACGTGCACACCCGCATCTCCGACCTCTACAGCAGCCCGCACGACCAGATCAAGGAGCAGCTGCGCCTGACGATCGAGACGATCAAGGAGAACCAGGAGAGCGAGCTCATCAACAACCCGGACTACGGCCTGCTGTCGCAAGTGACCGACGAGCAGCGCATCTTCCCGTTGACCGGCGCGCCGACGCCCGACGACCTCGACGAACTGCTGACCAAGGTCTGGAAAGAGCCGGCCTTCTTCCTGACCCATCCGCTGGCCATCGCCGCCTTCGGCCGCGAAGCCACGCGCCGCGGCACGCCACCGCCGACCGTGAGCCTGTTCGGCTCGCAGTTCATCACCTGGCGCGGCATCCCGCTGATCCCGTCGAACAAGGTGCCGGTGGCCGACGGCAAGAGCAAGATCCTGCTGCTGCGCGTGGGCGACAAGCGCCAGGGCGTGGTCGGGTTGTTCCAGCCGGGCCTCACGGGCGAGCAGAGCCCGGGCCTGTCGGTGCGCTTCATGGGCATCAACAACCACGCGATCGCGTCGTACCTGATCTCGCTCTACTGCTCGGTCGCGGTGCTGACCACCGATGCGCTGGCCGTGCTCGACGACGTCGAGATCGGCAAGTACCACGACTACACCGTCCTCGACACCTACAAATAAGTCGCGCAGTGAGCACCTCACTTTCTCCACCGGGGCTGCCGCACGTGCCACAGCCCACCGAGGCGCCGTTCGACCCCGCCGTGCTGGCCCGCATGGCGAGCCAGTTGTTCGCGGCGCTGCCGGGGCAGGCCGTGCCGCCCGGCGTGCAGGCGCCGTCGCAACTCGCTCCGCCCGGCTCGCCGCCGGCCAGTCCGGCCGGCTTCGGCCCCAGCGTGCCGGGCACGCCGATCCCGCAAGGGCAGGTGCCCGGGACCAACCTGATCCCGGCCTCGCCGACCCAGGTACTGTCGCTCGGCAACCGCGCGCCGGCGCTGCAGCCGCACGCGCTGGCGGGCAACGGCGTTCCTGACAACGTGCTGGGCGCCTTGCCGGCCTACGAGCCGCGGCTCGGCGGTGCGGTGCTGGGCGTGCCCGAAGCGCTGGCGGCAACGCCTTCGCAGTCGTCGCCGTTCTACTTCCTGGGCGACAGCTACGGCCGGCCGTCACCGGGCGGTCGCGGCACCGACGGCGCGCCCGGCGCGCCCGGCGTGCACGATGGGCTGGCCGACTATCCGTTCGCGCAGCCCGGGAGCAGCGATGTCCAGGGACTGCTGGCGAAGCAGCCGCCGACGCCAGCCGGCCCGGCTCCGGAACCCTCGACGCAGCCGCAGTACTACTTCGTCGATGCGGTGCGCTTGCCGAGCGGCTACGTCACGCCGGCCAAGCCGTCACCGCACGGCGACGTGCCGACGGTGGCCGCCGGCGAGCGCCAGCCCTTCGACGTGCATGCGGTGCGGCGCGACTTTCCGATCCTGCAGGAGCGTGTCAACGGCCGGCAGCTGGTCTGGTTCGACAATGCCGCCACCACCCACAAGCCGCAGTCGGTGATCGACCGCATCGCCTACTTCTACGAGCACGAGAACTCGAACATCCATCGCGCCGCGCACGAACTCGCGGCGCGCGCGACCGATGCCTACGAGGGGGCGCGCGAGCGGGTGCGAAAGTTCATCAATGCGCCCGACGTGGACGAAGTGATCTTCGTGCGCGGCTCCACCGAAGCGATAAACCTGGTGGCCAAGAGCTGGGGCGGCCAGCACGTGGGCGAGGGCGACGAGATCATCGTCAGCCACCTTGAGCACCACGCCAACATCGTGCCCTGGCAGCAGCTCGCCTCGGCCAAGGGCGCGAAGCTGCGCGTGATCCCGGTCGACGATTCGGGCCAGGTGCTGCTCGACGAGTACCGCAAGCTGCTCAACGACCGGACCAAGATCGTCGCCGTCACGCAGGTCTCGAATGCACTCGGCACGGTGGTGCCGGTGAAGGAGATCGTCGAGCTCGCGCACCGGGCCGGCGCGCTGGCGCTGGTCGATGGCGCGCAGTCGGTGTCGCACATGCGGGTCGACGTGCAGGACATCGGCGCCGACTTCTTCGTCTTCTCGGGCCACAAGGTGTTCGGCCCGACCGGCATCGGCGTGGTCTGGGGCAAGCGAGAGGTGCTCGAAGACATGCCGCCCTGGCAGGGCGGCGGCAACATGATCGCCGACGTGACCTTCGAGAAGACCGTGTTCCAGCCGATCCCGAACAAGTTCGAGGCCGGCACCGGCAACATCGCCGACGCGGTGGGTC
>NZ_JBFUBW010000049.1:0-40689 GCF_056405555.1 Variovorax sp. P1_G12
GCAAGGCTTGCAAATCAATAGGCTTGCAAATCAATGAACCCTTCGCCGAACGCTGCGAACTCAGAGGCGCGTCAACGTGCTCCGAAAGCAACAGCTCGTTCAACGCGGCAAAACTAACCGATCGCTCCGGCCTTCGGCTGACAAGGACCTGTAGTGCAGAGGCAAGGCAGTCACGGCATTCGTCGGATCCCATCAGAAGAGGCCAGAAATGCGACATTTCAACTTCGCTGGCGCTGCGACATTTGAAAGCAGCGTTGACATCCCCAGACAGGACGTCGACGGGGCCGGTAGACCATTCCGATCAGCACAGCGCCCTGTTCGTGTCGACGTCACGCTGTCGCTTGGGCAATGGGTGCACGTGTGAATGGGGTGCTGGAGCATGCGCGGTCGTCCAGCTTGGCCTTGACGTCGGTCCACGATGGATTCGCTTTCTTCTTTGCCATGTGAGCGCTCGTCTTCATGCGACGACGAGGAGCACGGTGCAGCGTATTGTGGCTTCTCTGGATTGGGCGGTTCACGTGGACCCGAGTGCCTGGAACTCGCTGCGCAACAGCGCGACGACCTCGGGAAAGTCCATGACATCCAGCCGGTTCTTCTTCAGGAACGCAGCCCACTGGGTTTGCTTCGTTGCATCCCCTGCGAATGCACCGCTCAGGCCAGACGGTACTGTGGTGGGCATTGCGAGTTTGCGCCGCGCGAACGTGGCCTCGACCGCGCGGCGCAGTTCGTCGGGATCCAAAGCGCCTTCGGTCAGCAGGACCCAGAGATCAAAATAGTCCTTCATACGGGTGTTGGCCAAGCCCAGCACGCAAATCGCGTGGAACTTCTCCGCCACCACGGTGTACTTCGGATAGGCGCGCAGTCGCGGGGCCAGGCAGGTCCTCGAGCAGGACCGGGTAGTTCACCGATTCCGGCGTTGGTGTGACTGCATCGCCGAAACCGATGTCTACCTGCAATGCGATGCGCGCACCATCCAGCTTCGCCTGTAGGTCGATCCGCACGCCGCCGTAGCCCGCGTCCTTGCGGATGACCGAGGCCTTGACGGAGGCTGGGTCGAACGTGATGCCATCCTCCGCCGCGATCTGGCAGATCGCGCGGAAAGCCGAGACTGCGGTGTCGACGTCGTCCGGTCCGAATCCGAGCAGGTCGACATCACGCGTCGGCCGATGCGGCTGGTCGTACCAAAGAGAAAACAGCAGGGCGCCCTTAAGCAGGTAGTTCGCGGCATGCGGCGAGATTGACAGTCGGTACAGTAGCCTTTCAAGCCCGTAGTGGGTGAGGGTCAGATTGAAATCCTGTTTCGTCGCATCGGCGCGTTGCTTCAAGCGTGCTCGGATGGATGCAGCCAGGTTGCGGCTCATGCCGTGACGCTTTCAAGATAGGGGCGCATCACATTGGCTACGCGATCCACCGTGGCGTAGTGCCATAGCGCATCCATCGACAGTTTGCGTTTCGACCATCCATCGCGCAGCGCTTCCAGAGCCACATCGAGGCCGATCTTGTTGCGATACTTGAAACAGTCGGCCACCGTCTTGGCTGCGTTGAACACGGGTACCTTCACGCCATCGATCACGACCGGCTCGATTCCTTCGGTCAACGCGGGCCCTGACATGCGCACTGCGCGCAGCGTTGGTTGGTCCAGGCGGGGCGTGGGGGAGTGGCGAGGAATTGCCACCCAGACTTCGAACGGCGCCTGTGTACCGATGCCGTGGACGCGCAGCGCAGATAGCAGGCACACCACACCACGCGGCACGCGTAACGCCACTTCAGCCAGTGATCGGTGCTCGCTGAGTGCGCGCCCTGGCAGGCTGTAGACGCCGCGGGCGACGCGCTCGAGCTTGCCTGCCGCGACCAGTCTGGTGAGCGCCACCGTAGGCAGGCTCTGCCCGGCCAGGTCCCGCGCGCGAAGCAGTGGCTGTCTTTCTGCGAGGACGAGGACGGCTTGTTCGACCGTGAGGTTGGAGCCAGAGGTCATGCTGGGAGTATGTTGCAATAGCTAGTCATTTGTCAATAAACGACTAGATAATCCAACAACGACGGCGCCGTTTCCCGCCCTGCCCCGCGCCATAGATCTGGGCGGAAGACGAACCGCCCGCCGCGGCGGGGAGGCAACGATCTATCCTGCGCAGCCGTCAACCGAAACTCCGGCGTGGCTGTGGCCAGACTGGATCCAATGCAAGGGCGCAAGGCTCTTGGCTGGCATCAAGCTTGCTTGCTAGTCGTTTAATTAATTGGCGGACTCCGTAGTAACCCTGAAATGGTGCATCCCATCGGATGCTATTCTCGGCCCATAAATTAATTGATCGTTTAATTATGTCTTCGCCGACGGCACGGCCGGCGGCGCCATCACTTCATTTCTTCGAAGGAGATCGTCGATGTTCAAGTTGTTCAAGTCAGCCTGCGCCGCCAGCCTGGCACTCGGCCTGGGGTCCGCCGCAACGGCCCAGGAGGCCATCAAGGTCGGGGTCATCGAACCCCTCACCGGCTCGGTCGCCTACAACGGCCAGGCCTTCGTGAGCGGTGCCAAGCTCGCGGTCGAGCGCCGCAACGCGGCCGGCGGCGTGCTCGGCCGCAAGATCGAACTGGTGATCGAAGACGGCCAGTGCCGTCCGGCGAACTCGGTCAACGCCGCCGAGAAGCTGATCCAGCGCGACAAGGTGGTGGCGCTGGCCGGCGCCTTCTGCAGCTCGGCGACCGCCGCCGTGATGCCGGTGGCCGAGAAGTACAAGGTGCCGCTTTTGACCGGCGTGTCTTCCAAGGCCGACCTGACCGAGAAGGGCATGCAGTACTTCTTCCGCTCGGCCGAGACCGACCGCCTGATGTCGAAGACTTTCAGCAAGATCCTGGCCGAGAAGCTGCAGCTCAAGACCGTCGCCTACATCGGCGTCAACGACGACTGGGGCCGCGGCGGCGTCGAAGATTTCTCGAAGGACCTGAGCGCGCTCGGCGTCAAGACCGTGATGAAGGAGTACTTCGACCATGGCGCGACCGATTTCTACACGCTCCTGACCAAGCTGCGCGCGAGCAATGCCGACGGCGTCTTCGTTGCCGCCGAGACGCAGGACGGCGCCATCCTCGTCAAGCAGTTCAAGGAGTTCGGCCTCAAGACCAAGATCTTCGGCGTCGGCTCCTGGGCCACGGCCGACTTCGTCGGGCTGACCGGCGATGCGTCCGAAGGCATCTACGCCGCGGTGCCCTACGCGTCGAGCCTGCCGGGCGAAGCCAACAAGGCCTTCGTCGAGCGCTACACCGCCAGCTACAAGGAGAAGCCCGGCAAGTACGGCGCCGCCGGCTACAACGCGATGAACATCATGATGGAAGCCATCGCGCGCGCCGGCAAGGCAGAGCCCGAAGCGGTGCGCGACGCACTGCGCAAGACCGACTACACCGCGCCCAACGGCCGCTTCCGCTTCACCGAGAAGGGCGAGGGCTATGGCTTCGACGTCGTGCTGGTGCAGATCGCCAACAAGGAACCGCGCGTGGTCGCCGAAGCCGCGACCGAGAAGCCATGAGCGGCCGACGCTCGCGCAACGCATAGCGGCACAAGGAAACCCAACATGGAACTGTTGCCACAGTACCTCGTCAACGGCCTGGTCACGGGTTCGTTCTACGCCCTGTCGGCGCTGGGACTGACCCTGATCCTCGGCCTCATGCGGGTCGTCAATTTCGCCCACGGCGAGCTCTACATGCTCGGCGGCGTCATGGGCTGGTGGGCCACCACGCGGCTCGGACTCGACTCTTCACGGGCCTGCTGCTGGTCGCCGTTGTGATGGGCGCATTCGGCTGGTTGATCGACCGCTTCCTGATCGAGCGCATCCGCGACCAGGGCGAAGAGCCCGGCATCCTGCTGACCATCGGCCTGTCGATCTTCCTCGCCAACACGGCCCTGCTGATGGTCGGCACCTCTCCGCTCAAGGTCGAGGCGCCGATCTCCGCGGGCCCGGTGTTTCTCGGTCCGATCGTGCTGACCAAGCTGCGGTTGTTCGCGGTTGCGGTCTGCGCGCTGCTGATCCTGGCCGCCTACCTGACGATCCAGAAGACCCGGCTCGGCCGCTCGATGCGCGCCACCTTCCAGGACCCGATGGCGGCCCGGCTGGTCGGCATCCGCACCGCCAACGTCTACGCCAGCACTTTCGCGATGGGCACCGTGATCGCCTCGCTGGCCGGCATGCTGCTCGGCTCGATCTATTCGGCGCAGGTATCGGTGGGCGGGCTGGTGAGCATGAAGGCCTTCGTGGTCGTGATCCTCGGCGGCATGGGGAGCTTCCCCGGCGCCATCGCGGGGGGCCTGCTGCTCGGCGTCTCGGAGGCCTTGTGGGGCGGCTACGTCGCGACCGGCTGGGTCGACATCATCGGCTTCGTGCTGGTGATCCTGACGCTGGTCTTTCGGCCCTACGGCCTGTTTGCCAAACGTGCGGAGCGTGCATGAGATTCGAAAAACGTTGCCTCCTGGCGCTGATGGCGCTGGCTGCCCTGGTGCCGCTCCTGGTGCGCGACCAGTACGTGCTGCACATCGCGATCATGGTGCTGTTCTACGCGGTGCTGGCCACCAGCCTCAACCTGGTGGTCGGTTACGTCGGCGAGTTCTCGCTCGGCCACACAGCCTTCCTGGGCACCGGCGCTTACGCCGCCGCCATCCTCTCGACCACCTACGGCTGGCCGATCTGGGCCACCATCCCCGTGGCCGGGCTGCTCGCTGCGGTCATGGGCGTCATCATCGGCGGCATCACGCTGCGGCTGCAGGGGCCGTTCTTCGTGATCGTGACCTTGTCGTTCTCCGAGGTGCTGCGCCTGGTGGCCGACAACTGGATCGCGCTGACCAACGGACCGATGGGCATTGCCGGCGTGCCGCAGCCCGCGCTGCTGGCCGACGTCGGCAACCTCGGCGCGAAGCAGTTCTACTACGTGGCGGCGTGGCTGCTGCTGGCACTGGCGCTGTATCTGTCGTTCCGCTTCGTGAACTCGAATGCCGGCCGGGCCGCGGTCGCCGTGCGCGAGAACCGCTACGTCGCGCAGTCGATCGGCATCCGCCCGCTGACCTACTCGATGCTGGCGCTGGTGCTCGGCGCCTTCCTGTCGGGCATGGCGGGCGGCTTCTACGCGCACTACATCTCTTTCGTCGGACCCGAGGTGTTCCGCTTCGCCTTCATGGTGAGCATGATCATCATGGTGCTGATCGGCGGCAAGGGCACGCTGGTGGGGCCCCTGATCGGGGCGCTGCTGGTGACCTTTCTCGAGGAGTACCTGCGCGAGGCGAAGGAGCTGCGGCTGTCGCTGTTCGGCTTGGCCGTGATCGCGATCGTGCTGTTCCTGCCGCGCGGGCTGATGGGCTTCATCACGCAGCGCCGCGAGACCCGCGCGAAGCAGGCTGCAGCCCCCGCCGCGCCGGCGCAACGCACGGCAGGGAGGCCCGCATGAACGCCGCAACACTGGCCGCCAACGGAGGCTCGCTCGAAGTGCGCGCACTCAGCAAGTCCTTCGGCGGCATCAAGGCCGTCAAGGACATCAGCTTCGACGTTCGTGCCGGCGAGATCGTGGGGCTGATCGGGCCCAACGGCGCGGGCAAGACTACCTGCTTCAATCTGATCACGGGCTTCTACACGCCGACCGGCGGCAGCGTGCGCTACAGCGGCCAGGAAGTGACCGGCGAGAAGCCCTTCCGCATGGCGCGGCGCGGCATCGTGCGCAGCTTCCAGAAGACCAACATCCTGAAGTCGCTGACCGTGTTCGAGAACGTGCTGACCGGGCACTACCTCGAAGCGAAGCAGTCGCTGTGGAGCACCTTCTTCCCGACGTCGAAGGTGCGCGCGACCGAACGCGCGGTGCGCGAGAGCGCCGAGCAGATCGTCCACACCATGGGCCTCGCAGAGCGCATGGACGTGCCGGCCTACATGCTGTCCTGCGGCGAGCTGCGGCTGCTCGAAGTCGCGCTCGCCCTGTCGGCCAAGCCCGAGATCCTGATGCTCGACGAGCCAGCCGCCGGCCTCAACAGCCAGGAGGCCCGGCGCTTCGGCGAGATCCTGAAGCAACTGCGCGGGCGTTTCGTGAAATCGATCCTGATCGTCGAGCACAACATGGGCCTGGTCATGGGCGTCTCGGACCGCGTGGTCGTGATGCACTTCGGCGAGAAGCTCGCCGAGGGCACACCGGCGCAGGTGCAGGGCGATCCGCGCGTCATCGAGGCCTATCTGGGCGGGGGGAAGAAATCATGAGCAAACTGCTCGAACTCAACGACCTGCACGTGAGCTACGGCAAGACCGCCGCGCTGCACGGCGTCAACATGACGGTGCGCGCCGGCGAGGTGGTCGCGCTGATCGGCGCCAACGGCGCGGGCAAGAGCACCACGCTGCGCGCGATCTCCGGCCTGCTGCGGCCGACGCGCGGCGACATCCTGTTCGACGGCCGGACCATCGGCGGTATGGCGGCCGACCGCATCGTCGGACTGGGCATCGCGCAGTCGCCAGAAGAGCGGCACGTGTGGCCAGCGATGAGCGTGTACGAGAACCTCACGCTTGGCGCCTACCTGTGCAAGGAGAAGGCCGAGGTCGAGAAGCGCGTCGGCGTGGTCTACCACCGCTTTCCGCGGCTCAAGGAGCGGCATCGCCAGCTGGCCGGCACCCTGAGCGGTGGCGAGCAGCAGATGCTGGCGATCGGCCGGGCGTTGATGTCCGAGCCGCGGCTGCTGCTGCTCGACGAGCCCAGCCTGGGCCTGAGCCCGCGCATGGCCGAAGAGGTGTTCGAGTTCGTGCGCGAGATCAACCAACACGGCGTGACCGTACTGCTGGTCGAACAGAACGTGCACAACGCGCTGTCGGTGGCCTCGCGCGCCTATGTGTTCGAGACCGGCCGCGTGGTCGCCGAGCGCGATGCCGCGGGACTGCTCGAGGACCCGGGGCTTCTGAGCGCCTACCTGGGCGGCTGAGGCGGGCGGGCGGGCGGCGTACTGCGCCGTGCCAAGGGCTCGTCGGCAATTCATTAATTAATTGAACGTTTATTTATCCACATGCCGCGGCCCGTGCTGCGGCATCGTCAACCAGGAGATTCGAGTATGAGTAGAGCAATTCGCGTCGGCATCGTCGGTGCCGGCATCGGCGGCGTGGCACTGGCGCGCGCGCTGCGCCTGCGCGGCATCGATGCCCATCTGTTCGAGCGCGCGTCGGCCTTTGGCGAGATCGGCGCCGGCGTGCAGATGACGCCGAACGCGGCCAAGGTGTTGCAGGCCCTCGGCGTCAGCGACGGGCTGGAGCGCATCGGCTTCCTGCCCGAGGCGATGGTGGGACGCAACTGGGAGGACGCGCGCGAACTCTTCCGCACGCCGCTGAAGGAGGCCTGCCCGCGGCTCTTCGGCGCCGGTTTCTATCACGTACACCGCGCCGACCTGCACGCGATCCTGTGCGAGGGCATCCCGGCCGATCGCGTGCGTTTCAACGTGCAGTGCACCGGCGTCACGCAGGACGAAGATGGGGCTGTTGCCCACTTCGCCGATGGGTCGAGCTTCGAGGCCGACCTGATCGTCGGTGCCGACGGTATCCACTCGCCCGTGCGCGATGCGCTGTGGGGCAAGACCGATGCGCGCTTCACCGGCCACATGTGCTGGCGCGCGCTGGTGCCCGTCGAGCAGCATCCGCTGCCCTTCGTGAGCCCAGATGCCTCCTTCTGGATGGGCCCGAAGGCGCACATCGTGACCTACTACGTCAAGGGCGGCGCGGCCGTCAACATCGTGGCGGTCAACGAGAGCGCCGACTGGGTGGCCGAGTCCTGGACCGAGCCCAGCACGCGCGAGGAACTGCTGGCCGCCTACGCGGGCTGGCATCCGAACATCATCCGGCTCTTCGAGCGCACCGACACCTCGCAGATCTTCAAGTGGGGCCTGTTCGACCGCGACCCGATGGCGCAGTGGTCGCAAGGCCGGGTGACGCTGCTGGGCGATGCGGCGCACCCGATGCTGCCCTTCCTGTCGCAGGGCGCGGCGATGGCGATCGAGGATGCCTACGTGTTGGCCGCCGCGCTGGCGCACTTCGGCACCGACCAGGACACCGCGCTGCGCGCCTACGAGGCCGAACGGCTGCCGCGCACCGCGCGGGTGCAACTCGAGGCCCGCGAGCGCGGCCGCACCTACCACCTGTCGACGCCCGAGGAGCAGCGGCAGCGCGACCTGGCCTTCCAGCAGCAGCAGGCGAGCAATCCGAATGCGGTCGGCATCAAGGCCGAGTGGGTCTACGAATACGACGCGACGCGCTGCATCGAGCGCTTCGATACCGAAGCCTCGCTGGCCTGAACCGGAGCAACTGCATATGAGCAACAGGAACTTCCGCATCGGCCAGATCGTGCCGAGCTCGAACACCACCATGGAGACCGAGATCCCGGCGATGCTTCGGCTGCGCGAGCAGATTCGGCCTGAACGCTTCACCTTCCACTCGGCGCGCATGCGCATGAAGCACGTCAACAAAGACGAACTCGCAGCGATGGACGCGCAGTCCGACCGCTGCGCGCTCGAACTCAGCGATGCCCGCGTCGACGTGCTCGGCTATGCCTGCCTGGTGGCGATCATGGCGATGGGGCGCGGCTACCACCGCGAATCCGAAACCCGCCTGCGGGCCGCCACCGAAGGCAACCAAGGCAGTGCGCCGGTGGTCACCAGCGCGGGCGCGCTGGTCGATGCGCTGCGCGTGATCAGCGCCAGGCGAATCGCGCTGGTGGCGCCCTACATGCTGCCGCTCACGAAGATGGTGATCGACTACATCGAGCACGAAGGCTTCGAGGTGGTCGACTGGCGCGCGCTCGAGATTCCCGACAACCTGGAGGTGGGCCGGCACGACCCGCGCAAGCTGCCGGCCATCGTCGCCGGCATGAGGACCGACGACGTGGATGCGATCGTGCTGTCGGCCTGCGTGCAGATGCCATCGCTCGCGGCCATCGCGGAAGTCGAGGCCGCGACCGGCAAGCCGGTGGTCACGGCCGCGGTGGCCACCACCTACGCCATGCTCGGCGCGCTCGGCCTGGAGCAGGTGGTGCCGGGCGCGGGGGCGCTGCTGTCGGGCGCCTATTCGACATTGCGCAAGGCAGTCACGGGATGAGCGATTCCACATTCCTCTATGGCGCGCAGGTGCACGCCAACGGCATCCGCCAGCACTACCTGCGCCATGGCGGCTCGCAGGGCGAGCGCGCGACGCGCGACGCGGTGATCTTCTTGCCCGGCATCACCAGCCCGGCCGTGACCTGGGGCTTCGTCGCCGAACGCTTCGGCCGTCACTTCGACACCTACGTGCTCGACATCCGAGGCCGCGGCCTGAGCGAGTCATCGGACGCGCTCGACTACGGGCTCGACGCCCAGGCCTCCGACGTGATCGCGTTCGCGCAGGCGCTCGAACTGCAGCGCTACGCGCTGGTCGGCCATTCGATGGGTGGGCGCATCGGCATCCGCGCCGCGGGGCGCCGCCCGGCCGGGCTCACGCGGCTGGTGGCGGTCGACCCGCCGGTGTCCGGCCCGGGCCGCCGCGCCTATCCCGCAAAGTTGCCTTGGTACGTGGATTCGATCCGGCTCGCGCGCCACGGCATCACGCTCGAGCAGATGCGCGACTTCTGCCCGACCTGGAGCGACGAGCAGTTGCGCCTGCGCGCGCAATGGCTCCACACCTGCGACGAGCGCGCGATCGTGCAGAGCTTCGAGGACTTCCAGCGCGACGACATCCATGCGGACCTTCTGCGCATCGACGTGCCGCTGCTGCTCATGACCGCCGAGCGCGGCGACGTGGTCCGCGAGACGGACGTGGACGAGATGCGCTCGCTCGCGCCCTCGCTGCGCGAGGCTCGTGTGGCCGGCGCCGGCCACATGATCCCCTGGGACAACGAGCAGGGCTTTCACCGCGCCTTCGGCGACTTCCTCGGTCATCCGCTGGACTGATTCCGCCTTCACCCCATCACCGATCGCATTCCAAGGAGAACCCATGGCTGTCAGCGACACCGACCTGATCCGCGCCTGGACCCAGGTCCTGACCCTTTCGAAGCTGGGCGCCGGCGACGCCGTCACCGTGCTCACCAGCGACCACACCCATCCGCAGACCCTGCGCTGCGCGATCACCGCCGCCACCATGCTGGGTGCCTGCGTGAGCCGTCTCGACCTGCCGCCGGTCAACGCGGAGAAATCGTTGAGCCGCGACACGCTGGCCTACCTCGGCACCACGCCGCTCACGGGCAACCGCGCCGCCATCGCGGCGCTCAAGGCCAGCGACCTGGTGCTCGACCTGATGACGCTGCTGTTCTCGCCCGAGCAGCACGAGATCCTCGCGAGCGGCACCAAGATCCTGCTCGCGGTCGAGCCGCCCGAGGTGCTGCTGCGCATGGTGCCGACCATGTCCGACTACCATCGCGTTCAGGCCGGCGTGGCCCTGCTCAAGGGCCGCAAGTCGATGCGCGTGAGGTCGCCCGGCGGCACCGACCTGCATTGCCCGCTGGGCGAATACCCGGTGACCGCCGAATACGGCTTCGTCGACCAGCCGGGGCGCTGGGACCACTGGCCCAGCGGCTTCGCCTTCACCTGGCCCAACGAAGGCGGCGCGCACGGGCGAATCGTGCTCGCCAAGAGCGACGTGCTGCTGCCGATGAAGTCCTACGTGGGCGAGCCGATCGAGCTCACGGTGCAGGAAGGCTTCGTGATCCGCATCGAGGGCGGCACCGAGGCCGAGCTGCTGCGCGAGTACATCGAGTCCTTCGCGGATCCGGAGGCCTACGCGATCTCGCACATCGGCTGGGGGCTTCAGAAGCGCGCCTACTGGTCGACGCTTGGCCTCTACGACCGCGAGGCCACGCTGGGCATGGACGCGCGCGCGGTGAGCGGAAACTTCCTGTTCTCGCTCGGCCCCAACAACGAGGCCGGCGGCAGCCGCACCACCGCCTGCCACATCGACATTCCGATGCGCCGCTGCGACGTCTTCGTCGACGACCTGCAGGTGGTGCGCGACGGCAAGGTGGTCGAGGAACTCATGAACGAGACAGCAGGAGCCGCGCATGCATGAGGAGGCGCGGGTCTACCAGCGCCAGGGCTTCGGTGCCGGCCTGGGCGTGCGGCCGCCGCTGGGGCTCCTGATCGTCGACTTCGTCAACGGCTTCGCCGACCCGGCCGTGTTCGGCGGCGGCAACATCGCGCCCGCGATCGCGCGCACGGTGCCGCTGCTGGCGCTGGCGCGCGAGCGCGGCTGGCCGGTGGCGCACAGCCGCATCGTCTATGCCGACGACAATGGCGACGCCAACATCTTCAGCGCGAAGGTGCCCGGCGTGCTGACGCTGAAGGAAGCCTCGCCCGCCAGCGCCATCGTCGCCGAGCTTGCGCCTCGGGAGGGCGAACTGGTGGTGCGAAAGAACGTGCCTTCGGCCTTCTTCGGCACCTCGCTCGCACCCTGGCTCACGCAGCGCGGCGTGCGCACCCTGCTGGTGGCGGGCTGCGTCACCAGCGGCTGCGTGCGCGCGAGCGTGGTCGATGCCATGTGCTGGGGCTTCGCACCGATCGTGCTATCGGACTGCGTGGGCGACCGCGCCATCGCGCCACACGATGCGAGCCTGTTCGACATCCAGCAGAAGTATGGCGACGTGATGAGCTCGGATGCGCTGCGCGAAAGTCTGGCGGCCGCCGCCTAGCCTGCCGTCACTTCGCCTCGAAACCGCCGACCACGAACCGCGTCACCTGCTCGATCAGCCCCTCGGTGTCCTCGGGGTCGTAGAGGCCCTTGGGCGTCATCTCCTCCATCCTGTGGGTGTCGGAGAAGGCATAGAGGTAGGTGCCGATCATCAGCGTCACGCGCCAGTAGGCATCGAGCTCGCCCAGCTTCGGAAGCGCCTCGCGCAACACCTCTACGTAGCGCCGGGTCGAGCCGCCATAGGCATCGGTGCGCAGCTTGTACGAGATCTCAGGCGGCTCGGTGTGCAGCCGGGCCTGCAGCCGCAGAAAGGCACGGCCCTGCGGCGTGTCGCGCAGCGTCAGGGTCGGCAGCAGGAAGGCGCGCACGATGCCGCGCACGTTGGGCTTGCCCGCAGCGCACATCGCCTCGAGGTTCTCGATGCGCTGTTGCGAGATCACCTGGCCGCGCCGCAGGAACACTTCCTCGAAGAGCCCGAACTTCGAGCCGAAGTAGTAGCTGATCAGCGCCTGCGTCACATTGGCGTGCGTCGCGACCTCGCGCAGTGTGGTGCCGGCATAGCCGAGGTTCGCGAACATCTGTTCGGCGGCGTCGAGGATCTCCTCCCGGACGACGCTCGCGCCCTCCGGGCGTCCCGGTCCCTTGTGCTTGGTCGCCGTCTTGTCCCCCTCGGGCTGGCTCTTCCTGCTGTTCATGATTGGCTGATTAATTAATTATTAGGGCGATGATACCGACCGCAATCCGCACCGTCTCACTTTCTCGCGCTTCTTCAACTCATCCCTTACCCACGCTCATCGACACCTTCAGCTGCATCGTCGGCTGGGAAGAAACCCGCCTCCTTGAGGTTGCGCAGCGCAATATCCAGGATCCTCGCCGTCGTCTCGCTGCGGTGATGCGCCAGGTAAGAGAAGTAATAGGGCACGTGCGGCACGGCCGGCTTGGCGCGCAAGACCCGCAGGGATTTTTCGGCGATCTGCCGGCGCGTGATCGATGCGGGCAGCATGGCGATCGCGTGGCCGGAGGCGACCAACGCCACCATCAGCGACAGCGAATTGCAGCTGCTGTACTCCTCGAAGGCATAACCGTCCGAGGCCAGCCAGCGCGACGCCGATTCATGCAGCGTCGACGGCGGCGCATTGCAGACGATGCGGTGATTCAGCGCGTGGGCCGGCACGAAGTCTTCATCGGCCACCATCAGGTCGTGCGCCGCCACCCACTGGTGCTGGGTCAGCCCAATGAACTGGCTGGTCACGTCGGGCTGGCTGCTCTGCCCGGTGTGCAGCGCGATGTCGAGTTCGTGGTTGTTGATCTTCTGCAGCAACTGGGCGCCTCCGCCCACCGTCAGGTCCACGCGAAGCGCCGGATAGCCGTCCTTGATGTCCTTGAGGATCTGCGGCATTCCGATGATGGCGCAGGATTCGTCCACCCCCATGCGCACCAGCCCCGTGATGGTGCGCCGCAGGTCGAGCCGCGCCATGTCCTGCGCCGAGGCCAGCACGCGCTCGGCATAGACCAGCACGTTGCGCCCGAGGTCCGTCACCTGCAGGCGCTGGTTCTGACGCTCGAAAAGCTGGACGCCCAGTTCCTCCTCCAGGTCGCGGATGCGGTGCGAGATCGCGGGCTGAGTCAGGTGCAGGTGCCGCGCCGCCGCGTGCACCGTGCCCAGACGCGCGGTCCACACGAAGGCCTGCAACTGGTGCAGGGTGAACCTCGTTGATAAGGAACCTGTATTAACCATCTTGAGAATTGATCAGTATCTGTGTCGGGGGCGTGTACTTAGGATGGCCATCATTCGACAACGACGATATCCGAAATGACTGGCATCCAAATAGGAGAGCTGCCGCCACCCTGCGCGCCGCAGCTGCTGTCCCTGCTGAAGGAGGCCGAACCGGCCACCATCGGCCATTTTCACGAACTCGGCTTCCTGCACGGCCGCATCCGCGCCATGGCGGCCGTGACGCGCAGCGTCGGCACCGCCGTCACCGTGCGCTGCGAAGGCTCCGACGGCTCCATCCTGCATCACGCGCTCGGGCAGCTCAGGGCCGGCGACCTCCTGTTCGTCGACCGGGCGGGCGACGAGACCATCGCGTGCATCGGCGGCGCCAGCGTGCTGGCCGCGCGTCTTCGCGGGGTCGCGGGCGTGGTGGTGGATGGCTGCGTCACGGACATCGAGGATCTGCGCCAACTCGGCGTGCCGGTGTGGGCGCGCGGCCTGAGCGCCCGCACCACCCGCGCCGGCGGGCGGTCGGGCAGCTTCTGCCTGCCGGTGGACTGCGGCGGCGTGCGCGTGTATCCCGGCGACGCCGTGCTGGCGGACGAGAACGGCATCCTGGTGATGGCGCCCGACGAGGCGCGGGCCCTGGCCGACCGCGCGATCGCCCTGCAGCAGGCCGAACAGCGGACGCTGGCTCGGCTGCGCGCAGGCGAGACCTATCCCCAGATTCTGGACACACAACTCTTTTTTCAGGAAGCAGCCGCATGACGAATCCCGACCCGACCCGACCGCCCGCCTTCGCACCGATCGCGGAGCTTTCACGCGACTTGCGAAACGGCACGACGACTTCGGTGGCGCTCACGCGCGAGTGCCTACGCCGCATCGCCGCGCATGACGGCCACTTCAAGAGCTTCCTGGCGGTCTACGAGGACGAGGCCCTGGCCGCCGCGGCCCTGGCCGACCAGGAGCTCCGCGCCGGCCGCGACCGCGGCCCGCTGCACGGCATCCCGGTGGCGCTGAAGGACCTGGTGAACATCCAGGGCAAGCCCACGACGGCCGGCTCCCCGATGCTGTCGGACAACATCGCGCAGCAGGACGCGGAGATCGTCCGGCGCATCGTCGACGCCGGCGGCGTCATCGTCGGCAAGACCCACATGGTGCAGCTCGCGCTGGGCGCCTGGGGCACCAATTCGCACATGGCCACGCCGCGCAATCCGGCCGGCCGCGCCACCGACACCCTGGCACCTGGCGGCTCCAGCAGCGGCTCGGCGGTCGCCGTGGCCGCCCACCTGGTACCGTGGGCGATCGGCTCCGACACCGGCGGCTCGGTTCGCGTGCCCGCCGCGTTCTGCGGCATCGTGGGCTTCAAGCCGACCATCGATGCGCTGCCGCGCGGCGGCGTCTACCCGCTCAGCGACAGCCTCGACAGCCTGGGCCTGCTCGCGTCGTCGGTGCAGGATGCGCGGCTGTGCTTCGAGGCACTGGTCGGCGCGCCCGCTGCGAACGCCGATGCTCCACAGCGGATCGGCGTCCTCGAAGCGGATGAGCTCGCGCCCCTCGCGCAAGCGGTCGCTCGCAGCTACGCACAGAACCTGCAACGCCTCGAAGCGGCGGGCTTCACCCTGGTGCCGTTCCGCTTCCCGGCACCCCTGGCTGCGTTCAAGGAGCCCACCAACGCCATCATGATCGCCGAGGGTGCATGGGTGAACGACCGCCTGCTCGACGACCCGGACGCGCCGATGGACCCGTCAGTGCGGCCCCGGCTTATCGCCGCTCGGGAGACCACGGTTGTGCAGTACCTGAAGGCCCAGGCCACCGCGAAGCGCTGGCAACAGGCCTTCGCTGGCGAGATGGACCGGCTCGGTTTGTCCGCCATCGCCATGCCCACCACGGCCATGACCGCGCCGCGACTCGAGGACATCGACCACAACCTGGCTCCGGTCCACTTCACCCGCCCGATCAACCTGCTCGCGCTGTGCGGCATCGCGCTGCCGACGGATCAGGACAACGACGAGCGGCCCATCGGGCTGCAACTGGTCGGCCGTGCGGGCGACGATCACGCATTGCTCGGCATCGCGTCCGAAGTCAGCGCGGCACTGCATCCGTCTCGCGCCCCGTCGGCGGAGCCCTGCAATGCCTAGCAAGCTGCTCGCCGTGCTGTTGGCGTTCGTCGTCCAGTGTGCGACCGCCCAGGACTACCCGACGAAGCCAGTGCATCTGATCGTTCCGTTTCCTCCGGGCGGCAGCGTGGATCTGGTCGCGCGCCTGATCGGCAAGAGCCTGCAGGACGCCCTGCAGCAGCCCTTCGTGGTCGACAACAAGCCGGGCGCCTCGGGCAATGTCGGTGCCGCTTATGTCGCCAAGGCACTTCCGGACGGCTACACGCTGCTCGTCGGCAGCGCCGGTGTCTTCGCCGCCAACCAGTTCCTGTATGCCAATCCACCCTTCGATCCGTTGCAGGCCTTTGCGCCGATCATGCGGATCGTCGATCAGCCCAACATCCTGGTCGTGGGCAGCCAGTCGCCCGCCCACAGCGTCAAGGAGCTGATCGCGATGGCCAAGGCGCGTCCGGGAAAGCTGAGTTTCGGCAGCGCCAGCGTCGGCTCTGCCCAGCACTTCTCCACCGAGATCTTCATGCAGCAGGCCGGCGTCGATCTGCTGCATGTACCGTACAAGGGCGGCGCCCCGGCCCTGGTGGATCTCATGGGCGGGCAGATCGACATGCTGTTCGACACCTCGCCGACGGCCTTGCCTTATGCCAGGAGCGGCAAGCTGCGAGCGCTGGCCATCACCAGCAGCCAGCGCTCGCCGCTGCTTCCGGACGTCCCCACGATGAAGGAGGCGGGGTTGCCCGAGTTCGAAGTCGTCACCTGGACCGGCATCGCCGCGCCGGCCGGCACACCCCGTGCCGTGATTGACCGGATCAACACGGCGATCAAGAACGCGCTGCGCGGCGACTTGCGCCGGCAGCTCGAAGAGACCTCGCTCATCCCGGTGGGGGACTCGCCCGATGCCTTCAGGGAGTTCATCCGCAAGGACGCGGACAACTACGCACGCCTGGTGAAGGCCGCGAAGATCACGCCGAAGTGATCTGCATCATTGCCGTGCGCGACGCCTCGACTTGATAGATTCTCGTCATGTTGCCTGATGCGAATTTCTCGCTATCTAGCACGTCGGCAAGTTCATACGATGAGTCTTCGTTCTTTTGATTGGATGCATATGAAGATCTCATTGACTCGTGTGGTGTGTGCCCTCTCGCTGGTGATGACCGGCCTTGCATCGGCAGCAGCGGACTACCCCGACAAGCCCATCCGCCTCGTGGTTCCGTACCCGCCCGGCGGCGCATCCGACACGGTGGCGAGACTCATTGGGCAGCAGCTGTCACAGCGACTCAAGCAGCCGGTGCTGGTGGACAACAAGCCGGGCGCCACCGAACAGATCGGCGCCGGTTTCGTCGCCAAGGCGCCCCCGGACGGCTACACCATCCTGCTGGCTTCCACAGCGGGGCTTTCGGTCAACCCGACCCTCTACAAGGGACGTCTCGCCTACGACCCCGAGAAGGATCTCGCGCCGATCGTGATGGCCGTGACCCTGCCCAGCGTCGTGATGGTCCATCCTTCGCTGCCGGTCAATTCGATCGACGAACTCACGGCGTTTGCAAGGTCTTCGCCCATGCCGATCAACTACGCTTCGAGCGGCGCCGGCAACCCCAGCCACCTGGGCATGGAGCTGTACAAGCGCGTGGCTTCCGTCGACTTGACGCATGTGCCCTACAAGGGTGGCGCGCCCGCGCTCCAAGACCTGATGTCGGGTCAGGTGTCGGTGATGATGGCCATCGGTCCGGAGTCGATGCCAATGGCCAAGGCCGGAAAGCTGAAGGCGCTCGCGGTCACCACCGCGAAGAGCTCGCCGGCCTACCCCGGTCTGCCGCCCGTCTCGCAGACCAAGGGCTTCGCCAACTTCGAATTGCTGCACTGGTTCGCCTTGCTGGCACCCGCCCGCACGCCAGAGCCATTCATCGCGCTGCTGAACAAGAACGTGAACGAGATCCTCCAGGAGCCGGACGTGAAGAAGAAGCTGATCGACATGGGCATGGAACTCGAAGGCGGCTCGCCGAAGAAACTGGCCGACACCATCACGCGCGACCGTCTCAAGTGGGAGAAGGTGATCGCTGAATCGAACATTCGGGTCGACTGATCCACGCAGCTGCCAACCCCATCAACTGAACAGAGAAACAACATGGTCTTCGCCGGAAAAGGAATCCTGATCTCGTCCATGGAAGTGCTGCCCAACGAAGAGGCTGACTTCAATGTGTGGTTCGACCGCGAGCATCTCGCCGAACGCGTGGCGATTCCGGGCTTCATCGAGGCGAGGCGCTACGAATCGGTCGGCGCGCCGACCCGCTACCTGCAGATCTACAGCGCCACCGAATTCGATGTGCTGAACGGTGCCGCCTACCGGGCGGCCCTGGCGAAACAGACAGATTGGTCCAACCACCACATCTCCCGCTTCATCGAGCCGACCCGCGTCGTGGGGCGCCTGGTGCGCAGCGAAGGGGTCGCGCGAGGTATTGCGCTTGCGCTCGTGAGGCTGCGTCCGTCGGGCGATCCGGCCATGATGCCGGCGCTGGCGGGCATCGTCGACGTGCTTGACAAACCAGGCACGGCATCCGTTCACTTCGTCGAAGCCGATGCGAATCTCTCCAGGCCCGTGACGGCGGATGCCAGCTATGTGGGCGGCCAGGACTGCTACGTGATCATCGAGTGCACCAGCGAGGCCGCCGTCCAACGCGTCGTGGCCGAGCTGCAAGTGCCGGTGCAGAAGTACGGTGAACTGATCGACGCGCGCGTGTATCGCTATCGCATGGACATCAGCGCATCGGCACTGCGGTGAGTGCTTGGCGCAAGCAGCGTCAGCGCCCTGCTGGCCCGACTGCCATTCGCGAAGGATGTTCTGCAGAACAGGATCTGCAATCACGGCTGAAAGAATAAGGTGATGCCGACGCAACCAGATGACTCGATCGAGCAAGCTCGGCAACGATTTGCTGCGCGGGGCAGCCGCTCCGGCCGCCTTGCAGGCCCGTTTCGGGCCTCGCAGACGCACTCATCCTTCGACCCTCCATCAACTTTCGCCGCGCCATCCACAGGTTCGACTATGCGAACAGCATGACGATCTGCGCCGTGTTCTTCGCCAAGCCGCGATAGCGCACCTTCGTGAATCCGAACTGCTGCTTGATCACCCGGAACGGCTCTGTCGCAGTAGCGGTGCACGGTAATCTTCGGCTGTATGAAATCCGAGACCCCGTCGATAGTCAAAGCCCTGAAGAAGGTGATCAAGCGCATGCACTACCCGTTGGAGGTGATGCTCACGTGTGTGCGCTGGTACGCAGCCTATCCGCTGAGTCTGCGCCACATTGAGGAGATGATGGCCGAGCGCGGCGTTGTCGTTGATCACGCCACCGTGCATCGCTGGGCGATCAAGATCTTGCCGGTACTGGCGACCGTGTTCCGACGGCGCAAACGCCCCGTTGGCACGAGCTGGCGGATGGACGAAACTTACATCAAGGTCGCCGGCCAGTGGAAGTACCTGTACCGGGCAGTCGACCGCGACGGCGACACCGTCGACTTTCTGTTGCGCGCCAAGCGAGATCATGCCGCTGCACGAAGCTTCTTTGAGCAGGCCATCGGTCTGCACAGTGTGCCCGAGAAGATCACGATTGACAAGAGCGGCGCCAACACGGCAGCCATTCAGAGCATTCGATCCCACTCCGGTGCGGACATCGAGATGCGCCAGTCGAAATATCTCATTAACATTGTTGAACAAGACCACCGCTCTATCAAGCGCATCGTGCGACCGATGCTTGGATTCAAGTCATTTCGATCCGCGCGAGCGGTGATTTTCGGCATCGAGACCATGCATATGATCAGGAAGGGCCAGTTGTTGGATTGCGTCAAAGGCCAAGCCTCGTCCCCGGCAGAAAAGTTCTACTCTCTGGCTTTCTGAGCGACACGAGCGACGTGCACTTGCCCGAGCCGGCGCTGCTATTGCGACAGAACCCGAGCAAGCCTATTTCAGCTTGCTGCACGGAACGGCAAACCCTGCCGAGGCATTCGTCGTCCGACTTGATGGCGAAACTTCGTCGACCATCGCGGAGGAGCATGCCGTCATGGGGCAGTTGGGGTTGCGGCTGCCGCAGGACCCCGAAACTGCGCCTGCTGGGTAACGAACCGACGCGAGCGTAACGAAAGACGCTTGGGCGCAGTTCTTGCGGGGTGTTTCCAACCAACCAGAGGAGTGCCCATGAAATCAGTCTCGGAACTGCTCAAACGTCGCGACTCGTCCGCCTGGCGCACCGTACCGGAGGCCACCGTACTGGATGCGCTTGGATTGTTGGCTCGCTACGAGGTAGGGGCACTGATGGTGATCGCCGACGGCACGCTCGTCGGCGTGGTCTCCGAACGAGACTGCGCGCGCAAGGTCGACCTCCAAGGCAAGAGCTCCAAGGCGGTGCAGGTATCTGAAATCATGACGCCCAACGTCATGACCGTCACGCCCACCACTCGCACGCGCGAGTGCATGGGCCTGATGAGTCACAAGCGGATTCGCCATCTTCCGGTGGTCGACGCGGGCAAGGTGATCGGCATGATCTCCATCCGGGATCTGATGGATGACATCATTGCCGATCATGAGCAGACGATCGACCAACTGCGTGCCTACATTCAGACGTGAGGCGCGCACATCGTCGTACAGGCTGCACTCAAAACGATCGCGGTGATTTTCTGTTGGACGTCCGAAGGAGGCGCATGCCGCAACGAAGGAAAACAGCCACGGAGCACATCGAGGTCACGGATCAGATCGGGAAGCGGCACGTGGTCCTGAAGTACACCGAATATCTCGAGGCATCTCCTGACGACGAAGGCGCGATCAACCAGAGCGAAGTCGCGACCGAGTACCGCATGGAAACTGGTCGGCGCGTCACATTGACTGGCACCGACACGTTTCAGACCATCGATGGAATGCTGCGACTCACCACCTTGCGCGCGGGCGGCGCGGCTGTCGCGTCACATCGCATTGCTGACCGCCTGCGACATCTGCAACGTGCCCCGTAAGACCACGTCAGTGATCAGCGTGTAGTCGGCGTCCGTGACGTCAGTCAGTGCGCGTTTTTGAGTGAGGCCGGCGTTGTTGATCAACACGTCGATCTTGCCAGCCCAAGCCAGCGTTTTTTCCACCGCCGACTGGCAGTCGGATGCGGATGTCACATCGCAGCCAAAACCAATTGATGAGCCTGTGCCAACGTCCTCGGCCGCTTGCCGCGCCTCATCCCCATCGATGTCGAGCAACACTAGCTTGACGGTGCCCCCGCAGTCGGGGCCGAGTCGCCAGTGGGTACCTTGCAATACCCGATTCGACCCAGCCGCGGCATCCAGGATGCCTCAAGTCTGGGAGGCCGCCGACGCGCTGCTGCAGGAAGGTCTGCGCCCGACGATCGAGCGCGTGCGCCAGAAGATCGGCAGCGGCTCGCCCAACACCGTGAGCCCGATGTTGGAGCGCTGGTTCGCCACGCTCGGCAAGCGCCTGGAGGGCCGCATCGGCGGCCAGGTCGACGCCGAGGCACAAAAGCTACCCTTGGCCATCGTCCAGGCCGCCCAGCAGTTCTGGGACGTCGCACGCCGCGAAGCCGCCCAGGTGCAGGTCCAGAAGACCGAGGCCACACGGCGCGAGCTCGAGCTAGTGCCCTGGCCCAGAAGGAAGCCGATCTGCAGCAGCGTGAGAGCTCGTACGAGCAGACCCGGATCGCGCACGAAGAGGCCCTCGCCTCGTCACGTCAGGCCGTCGCAGCCATGGAGGCCCAGGCGCTCGCGCAGCGGCAGGAATCCGCGCGCCTTTTGAGTGAGTCGGAGGCTGAGGTGCGGCGCCTGCGCAAGGCTTTTGAAGAGACGGTAGTCAGCAGGGAAGCGCTGCGCGAGAAGGCTGCGATGGAACTCGGCGCCAAGCAGCGCGCCGCGGACGAAGCCGAGGAGCGCCATCTCGCGCAGGAGCGTCGTCTCCTCTCCGAGATCGATCGCGAGCGCATGGCCACGCGCCAGGCCAACGTCGAGCTCGCGAAGGAACAGAAGGCGCGCGCGGCCGACCTGGAAGCTGCCCGCGACTTCCAGGAAACAGCGCAGCAGGCCCTCCAGTCCGCGAAGTCAGCGCACCGCGATGCTGAAGCCAACTGGTCGCGCCAGCACCAGGAGGTGCAACTCGAGCTTGCTACCCTGCGTGAGCGCGCCGCCGGCGCCGAGCAGCGGGCAACCGACCTCGCAGCGCAGCTGCAGCGCCAGCAGGAGCAATCTGAGCGCGAGGTATCTCAACTCCGAGAAAGTCAGGCTGCGACGGCCACCGCGCTGCGCCAGCTTGAGGCCCACCGGGAGGACAACGAAAGACCACAGGCCGCGCGCTCGAAGAAATCGACCAAGAGCTCAGGTCAATGAGCACGCCCTCCTCGACCGGCGTCGCGCCTTCCGACGCCATTCGCTGCTTGTTGCGACAGAGCCCTTTGCTTTCGCTCGCGCGGGCTTCGAAGTTATGACTCGAGGTCACGCCGTTGTGGGGGATTCCAGGATCTGTTGTCGCGGGGCAACTGGCCGTCTGGGTCGTGCACGCGCAACGCGTCCGCGGAAAGCGTGCTGCTGTGGAACAGTACGAGATTCACTCCGCCTACATGCACGGTCGAAGGGAACAGGATCCCCGCTGCGCTTGCATCGAGCGCCAAGTCGCCGAGCACCCAGCTCGGCGGCTCGATGCCCTCATCGAATGCGAGTTGCCGCCAATTGCATGCGTAGTCGGCCCATAGCGGATCCCAGACGTCGGCAGTGTAGCCGGCCGAAAAGTCGACGACCCGCAGGCGGCTCACGAGGAACGTAGTGATGATGCCTGGCTTCAGCAGCAGCGCATGCTGCCGGTATTCCGCCAGAGTGCCGTTTCTTCGCTCTGGGAGAGATACAGCGCCTCGAGGCCGGCGCGGTTGAAGCGCCCACCCTTACGGGCTGCACCAGCGCCGGAGGTGGGGCTGTGCGCCCAACTTGGCGTCAGGATGCGGTATTGGGCTTCGTCATTCCCCAGATCGCGCAGGATCATCCTGTCGCACCGCCGGCGATCGACTCGATATAGTCGATGACCACGCGGGCCTTCCCCGCACGTACCAATGCGTCCGGTGTCTGATAGTCGAACTCGGCAAGCGGCTCGTTCATGAACCAGAAGAAGGCGCGCCCGCGGTCTCCGCCGGCCACATCTGAGGCCGCTGCGAGCACGCGCACGACGTCTCGCAGGTAGTTTTGCAGCCCCTCGTTCTGAGGGCGGGCGGTGGGCGTGTTTCGACTGACGTGGGCTCGCTCGGCCACGCCCTGGATTTGCAGGCCCAAGGCTTCGCCGATGCGACGCGGCGAGAGGTACGTTTGATCAGGCTCGCGGAAAGACTCCGCCAAACTCTCACTGGCAAAGGCCATTGCGGCGCTCATGTGCTCACTCCATTGATGTATGCACGAATTATGCACGAGAAACGCACCCACTTCAACCTCGATAGGTTCGGCTGGGAGGAGCGTCCGTGGCTTCGGCGTTCACCGGCCGGCGCTTGCTTGATCAAAGTCATGGTCTGGCCCAGCGGCCGGCGGATCGGCGTGCCGCTGACCACGATGGACGAGGCGCGGCCGTGGTAGCCGATCGGCACCCACTTGTAGTTCGACAGCAGCGGATTGTCGGGCCGGTACAGCTTGCCCACCGTCGTCGCATGGTGAATGCCGGTGTAGAAGTCGGTGTAGTCGCCGATCCGCGCAGGCAGCGTGTATTCGGCATCTGCCTGCGCGACCAGGCACGCGTCGAGCAATCTCTGCGCGGGCGCGCGCCAGCCGCAGCGCGGACCAGGCAGCGAGGCCGAGGGTCATCAACGCGTTGAGCGACTCGCCGGCTGCCGCCTGTGCCGGACGGGCGGCGTCGATGCCGAAGACACCGCGCGCGACGGCGGCGGCCAGGTCGACGATCTGCTCGCCGATCGCTACGCCGCCGCGGAACGCCTCGTTCCTGCCGCGACGCCGGAATACCGCCAGCGGCAGGTTCTGGATGGGGAACTCAGTGTCGGCCGCATTGGCCGACTCGACCCAGCTGCGCAGCGCCGGGTCGTGGGTTTCGTAGAGCACTGTCATGACAGCCTCAGCGCCCCGGCGCGACCAGGCTGCCGTCGTGCATGAAGGGGTCAAACGCAAGGTTGTGCCAATTGAAAGGGCCAAAAATCTGGCGGGCCGAGCCGACGCCAAATCGCGACTGTGAGCAGGCGCTCGCCTTGAAAGCGCCGTGCATCAAGGCTCTCCATGATCTGGCGCTGACAGAATGAAAGAGCAAAAGTGACAGATTGAAGGGAAACCGACAGCTGCACCGCATAAGGTTTCGACGACGGAAACGTGGCGTGTCCCGATCGCGTGATCGTCGAACTCGCATTCGGCGCAAGACTTGAACGGCAGGCACTCGCGATGAGCACCGCAGGAAGCTTGCGCCAACCCTTCACTCTGGAAGTTCCATGAAATTCACGAAAGCAACGAAGATCGTATCCGTCCCGGTACTGACCTTTCTGGTCGCAGCCGGAGCCCACGCAGAGGCCTACGACGGTGTACACAACGCAACCTCCTTCAAGACGCGCGAGGAGGTGAATGCCGAAGCGGTGAGCACTGCCACGGCTCCGAACCAGAACGTGGTCAGAGGCTCACGCGTTACCGAGACCCTGGCTGAATCGAAGGCACGTTCGCTCGTTGAGGCCGAAGCCATCCACCACAACTTGAGGCCGGACCAGAATGTCGCCACGGGCTCCCGCTTCAACAGCAAGGTCATCTCGACGCTGCCGCACCCCGCCGACCTGCGCGCGAAAGCCAATTGAGCAACCCCTGCCTCACGCTCTGCGTGAGGCAGGCACAAAACCGTGGCTGAGAGGCGGCAAGCCGCGGGTCGCTACGTTGGACGCCAACGGCTGGTCGAAATCTGATGACAACTTCCCACAACGCCGGCGCCGGCGAAGTTTCTGAGTCGGCCGTTTCAGCCGCGCGATTCACGTTCGACCCGATGACGCGGAACCCCCTGCTGCACGCGCCGTTGTTGCTGCTGCTGATTCGGCTCGCACTGCCAACGGTGGCCGTGCTTTTCATGCAGACGGTATTGAGCATGGCCGAAACCTACTTCGTGAGCGGGCTGGGTGTCGACGCGATGGCATCGGCTTCGCTGGTCGTGCCTGTCATGCTGCTGATGACCATGGTCTCCAATGGCGGCGTCGGGGGTGGGGTTTCCGCCGCAGTCGCGCGCGCTCGGCGCTGGCCGGCAAGACGAGGCCGAAAGCCTTGTTTGGCACAGCGTCGTGATCGCGATCGTCGCAGGCGGACTCTTCACCGTGGCTGCGATCGCCGCGGCTCCGATGCTCTATCGCGGATTGGGCGGCACTGGCACGTCCTGGCAGCAAGCGCTTCAGTACTCGAACATTCTCTTCGACGGCGCGGTCCTGTTCTGGGTTCCAACCTTGCTGCAATCGGCGTTGCGAGGCGCGGGCAACGTCAGGACGCCCGCACTGATCATGCTCGGCAGCGTCGGAGCCGGACTCCTCATTTCCCCAATCCTGATTCTGGGCGGACTGGGGCTTCCGAGAATGGGCGTGGCCGGTGCGGGCATCGCACAGGTGCTGTGCACCGCGGGCTCGCTGGCAGCGATCTTTGTCTATATGCGTTTGGGGGGCTCGAAACTTCGACTTCGCCGGCACCCGCTGCGGCGTGACCACTTTGGTGCCATCCTTGGCGTGGGCTTGCTGTCAACCTTCAACGCGGCGATGTCGACGCTTTCGATCGGCGCGATCACTGCCGCTGCGGGTACCCTTAGCGTGGCAACGATCGCGGGCTACGGGATCGCGTCCCGGCTCGAAATGCTGCTGGTGCCCGTGATGTTCGGCTTCGGTACCGCCGCCATCACCGTAGTCGGAACCTGCATCGGCGCCGACGACATCCCGCGAGCGCGCCGCGCTGCGCTGGTGAATGCACTGTTCGTCGGTGGCCTGCTCGAAGTGCTGGGCCTCAGCGTGGCGTTCCTGCCCAGCCTGCTGTGGATGTCTCACTTCACGAACGACCCCGACATATGGGCCGTCGGCGGCCACTATCTGAGGGTGATGGGCCCGATTTTCGGCTTCATCGCGATCGCGATGGCGTTGTACTTCGCGGGGCAAGGCGCGCGGCGCGTCGGCTGGCCGCTCGCTGCGGGTAGCTTCCGCTTCATGTGCGCGCTGTCCGCCGCAGCGCTGGTGTTCGCGGGAAAGCTCAGTCTTGAGTCCGCCTTCCTGCTGGTGGCCGTGGGGGCCATCGTCGGTTCCGCGGTAACGGCGTGTGGCTTCGCCCGGGTGAGGTGGGGTATTCGCTAGATCGCGTGGGAGCGAAGGGCCGCGTTGGATTGCTTCGATCGGTCGCCACGGATTTGGCCTGCGCTCTAAGGCCGTCCGCCAGGATTGAGTCGGGACATGGTCACTGCCCATTGGCGACGGTGCGTTGCCTGAACCTGCTCGAGATCCATCGACAGAGTCCGGTGCATGATAGGCAGGTGGGCCGACCCCGATTTCAGCAGCGCATGAACTCCTCCCAGTCGGTCGAAACCAAGAGCCCTTTGATCGACAACTCGAGGTCGTACGTCGTGCGCTGACAGAGGAGCTTCTCCGTCATCGTTGTACGTCTGCGCGGATTGCCACCGCGTCAGCGGTCTCGGCTTGCCAGCCGCCGCCCAGCGCCTTGAACGCACTGACCGCCGCGCGCGCCGCCTCCGTTTGCGCCTGCACTTTCGCATCAGCAACGCGCAGGAGGCTCTCGTCCGCTTGCAACACTTCGATCAGGCTGACGACACCTCGCTGATAGGCCGTGAACGAGGCGCCTCGTGCACGACCGAGCGCTGCCTCGCCCTGCGCGAGCAAGGTGGCTTGTTCTTCACGCTTGACCAGGGCGGAGAAAGCATTTTCCACGTCTTCGGTCGCGCGCAGTGCCGCGAGACGATAGGCCGCGAGCAACTCCGCCTCCTGCCCTTTTGCGAGTTCGATCTGCGCATCGATGCGCCCGAAGTCGAACAGGCGCCAGCGCAGGCCGAGCAAGACCGCGGCCTGGCTGGCCCCGCCGGTGAACACGTTACCGCTGGCCACGGACGTGGCGCTGCCGATTACCCCCCCCAAGGACAGCTTCGGGTAGTACTCGGCCATGGCCACCCCGGTGCGAGCGTTAGACGCTTCAAGTCGCCTCTCGGCGGCGATCAGGTCGGGCCGCCGTCGCAGCAACTCGCCGGGTGATCCGGTGGCGCCGATGCGCGGTGCGACGGGAATGGCAACCGGTGCGGCCAGTTCCGCACGGTGAGCGCCCGGCGCCGCACCCAGCATCACGTCGAGCGCGTTCATGGCCGCAGCTTCGCCCGCCTCCAGCACTGGAAGCACCGCACGAACCTGCGCCAGCGCACCTTCGGCCTGCCTCAACTGAAGTTCGGCTGCCAGCCCCTTGCCGTAGAGCAAGTCGACCTTCGAGAGCAGTTCTTGTTGCGTGCCGACTTGCCGGCGTGCCACGTCGAGGCGGGCCTGCAGTCCGCGTAGCGTGATATAGATGTCTGCCGTCTGCGCAGCCACGGTCAGGCGCGTGGCGGCTGCGCCGGCCTCCGATGCCTGGTAGTCGGCCAGCGCAGCCTCACGGCCCCGACGCAGGCCGCCGAAGATGTCCAGTTCCCAACTTGCGCCAAGGTTGGCTTCATAGGCGTTGCCGTAGCGATCGAAACCTGGTTGCGAGTTCATAACCTGGCCCAACTGCGTCTCGACCGACTGGTAGGCCCGGGCAGCTTGTCCGCTGAGGTTGCCCGCGGGCAGCATCGCTGCGTTCGCAGCACCGAGTCCAGCACGGGCCTGCGCCACGCGGGCAGATGCTTGCGCAAGATCGAGGTTCTGCGTCAGCGCGAGTTCGACGTAGCGGGCCAGGTGTGCATCGCCAAACGCAGTCCACCAGGCGACCAACTCGGCGTTCGCGGTAGCGGCGCGCCGGTCGAGGGCTGCTTCGCCGATGAATTGGTCCGGCAGAGTGGTGGCGGGTCGGACATAGTCAGGACCGACAGCGCAACCTGCGAGAAGGCTGAGAAGCAGGGGAATGACAAGGGTGCGTTGGAACATGGGCGATTTCTGGAACGAGTGGGACGAGACCATCAAACGAAGTTGTGACTATAATTCAATGTGGTCACTTGTTGTGGCCTTTTTCCGGGAGCGTTAAGCTGTCGCCATGAGCAATGCAACTTCCTCTTCCCCTGCCACACGGGGGCCGGCAGATCACGATGTGCGCGCGCAGATTGTCCTTGCGGCAACCGAGCACTTCAGCCGGTACGGTTACGAGAAGACCACGGTTTCCGACCTCGCCAAGGCCATCGGCTTCTCCAAGGCATACATCTACAAGTTCTTCGAGTCCAAGCAGGCGATCGGGGAAATGATCTGCTCGAACTGCTTGCGGGAGATCGAAGTGGACATCCGCGCTGCGGTCGATGGCACCGACCGTCCACCCGAGAAACTGCGCCGCATGTTCAAGGCCATCGTTGATTCGGGCCTTCGTCTGTTCTTCCAGGACCGCAAGCTCTACGAGATCGCCATCTCGGCGGCCAGCGAACGCTGGCAGTCGGCCATCGCACACGAAGAGTGCATCCAGCAGTTGCTCGTCGAGGTGCTGAAGCAAGGGCGCGAGTCCGGCGACTTCGAGCGCAAGACACCGATCGACGAGACGGCGGCGGCGATCTATCTGGTCGTTCACCCCTATATCAACCCCCTGATCCTGCGGCACAGCTTCGATCACACCGACCAGGCGCCGGCGCAGCTGTCCGGCCTGGTGCTGCGCAGCTTGTCGCCATAAAAACTAAATATTTCTTGTGACCATTGACTAATATGGTCACTAGTATCAGAATTTGGGTCCTGATCGATTCGTCAATGGGACCCGTATGCTTTCGCGCCGCTTCGCTACATCCGCACTCTTTTGCGCCTTGCCATTCGCGTTGGTCGCCTGCGACGACAAAGCGCCGCCAGATCCGCGCACCCAGACACCGCTGGTGCGCGCTGCCACCGTCCAAGCAGCCGACTCCGCATCGCGCTCTTTCACAGGCACCGTAGCCGCGCGGGTTCAAAGCGACCTGGGCTTCCGTGTCTCAGGAAAAGTGCTGGAGCGCTTCGTGGACGCTGGTCAGACTGTCAAGCGCGGGCAACTGCTCATGCGCATCGACCCGGTCGACCTGAGGTTGGCTGCGCGCGCACAGCAGGAGGCCGTGGCCGCTGCCCGGGCGCGTGCCAAGCAGGCGAGCGACGAAGAACTTCGCTACCGCGACCTGAGAGGCACCGGGGCCATTTCCGCCTCGGCCTACGACCAGATCAAGGCTGCGGCGGATGCCGCTCAAGCCCAGCTCGGTGCGGCCGAAGCACAGTCGGAAGTCGCGCGCAACTCCAACCGCTATTCAGAACTTGCCGCCGATGCGGACGGCACGGTGCTGGAGACGCTGGCCGAGCCCGGCCAGGTGGTCAACGCCGGGCAGCCGGTGGTCCGCTTGGCGCAGGCTGGGCGCAGGGAGGCGGTGGTCCAGTTGCCCGAAACGATGCGCCCTGTCGTCGGCTCGGGCGGGCAGGCCACGCTCTTCGGCAAGGAAGGCGTTGCAGTGGCAGTAAAGCTCAGGCAGCTCTCGGATGCGGCCGACCGGCTCACGCGCACGTTCGAGGCGCGATACGTGCTCGAGGGCGAACTGGCCAACGCGCCCCTGGGTGCCACGGTCACGGTCCACATCGCGGACGGCAGGCCCGCGCGAGAAAGCAGTGCGCAGGTGCCCATCGGCGCCCTGTTCGACACAGGCAAGGCAACGGGCGTGTGGGTCATTGGCGGAGATCCGTCGACGGTGCGCTGGCAGCCGGTGGCGGTCGAGCATCTTGACGACGACCGTGCGCGGGTGACCGGTCAACTCAAACAGGGAGATCGGGTCGTCGCGCTTGGGGCGCACCTGCTGCGCGAAGGCGAGCAGGTGCGTATCGCGACCCCGGCCGCGACGCCGGCCGCGGGCGGAGCCCGCCCATGAGCGAAGGCCGCTTCAACCTGTCGGCGCTGGCTGTACGCGAACGCTCCATCACGTTGTTCCTGATCTGCCTGGTCTCGCTGGCGGGCTTGGTCGCGTTCTTCAAGCTCGGCCGCGCGGAGGATCCCGCTTTCACCGTCAAGGTGATGACCATCATTACGGCCTGGCCCGGCGCCACGGCGCAGGAGATGCAGGACCAGGTCGCCGAGAAGCTCGAGAAGCGCCTGCAGGAGTTGCGCTACTACGACCGCTCGGAGACCTACACACGCCCCGGCCTGGCGTTCACGACCCTGACATTGCTCGACAGCACCCCGCCAGCGCAGGTGCAGGAAGAGTTCTATCAGGCGCGCAAGAAGGTCGCTGACGAAGCGGGCACCCTCCCCTCCGGCGTGATCGGGCCGATGATCAACGACGAGTACGCCGACGTCACCTTCGCCCTCTTCGCGCTCAAGGCCAAGGGAGAACCGCAGCGCGTGCTGGTGCGCGATGCGGAAACGCTGCGCCAACGGTTGCTGCACGTGCCGGGCGTGAAGAAGGTCAACATCGCCGGGGAGCAGTCGGAACGAATCTATGTCGAGTTCGCGCACGACCGGCTGGCGACGTTGGGCATCGGCCCGCAGGACGTGTTCGCCGCACTCAACAACCAGAACGCGCTGAGCCCGGCTGGGTCGGTGGAAACCAGCGGCCCGCAGGTCTTCATTCGACTGGACGGCGCATTCGACACGCTACAGAAGATCCGCGATACGCCGGTGATCGCGCAAGGCCGTACCTTGAAGCTATCGGACGTTGCCACGGTCAAGCGCGGGTACGAAGACCCGGCCACATTCATGATCCGCAACGGCGGCGAACCTGCCTTGCTGATCGGCGTGGTCATGCGGGAAGGCTGGAACGGCCTCGATCTGGGCAAGGCGCTGGACATGGAGGCCCGTGCCATCAACGCGGAGTTGCCCCTGGGCCTGAGTCTGACCAAGGTCACGGACCAGTCGGTGAACATCAGCGCATCGGTCGACGAGTTCATGATCAAGTTTTTCGCGGCCTTGCTGGTCGTGATGCTGGTGAGCTTTCTAAGCATGGGCTGGCGTGCTGGCCTCGTGGTGGCCGCGGCAGTGCCGCTGACGCTAGCGGTGGTCTTCGTGGTGATGGCCGCGACCGGCAAGAATTTCGACCGGATCACGCTCGGCTCGCTCATCCTCGCGCTCGGCTTGCTGGTGGACGACGCCATCATCGCCATCGAAATGATGGTCGTGAAGATCGAGGAGGGCTACAGCCATGTGGCCGCTTCTGCATACGCCTGGAGCCACACGGCGGCGCCCATGCTATCGGGCACGCTAGTCACCGCCGTCGGCTTCATGCCCAACGGATTCGCGCCGTCGACCGCGGGTGAGTACACCAGCAATATGTTCTGGATCGTCGGAATCGCGCTCATCGCATCCTGGGTGGTCGCCGTGGTGTTCACACCCTACCTGGGCATCAAGCTGCTGCCGAACTTCAAGAAGATCGAAGGCGGCCACGCCGCGATCTATGACACACCACGCTACAACCGGCTGCGTCGTGTTCTGGCACGCGTCATTGCGCGCAAGTGGCTGGTGGCGGGCGCCATGGTGGGCCTCTTCATCGTGTCGATTCTCGGCATGGGCGTGGTCAAGAAGCAGTTCTTTCCGATCTCCGACCGGCCCGAAGTGCTCGTCGAAGTGCAGATGCCCTACGGCACTTCGATCACCCAGACCAGCGACGCCACGGCCAAGGTCGAGGCCTGGCTTTCCACGCAGCCGGAGGCACAGATCGTCACGTCATACATAGGACAGGGCGCGCCCCGCTTCTATTTTGCGATGGGGCCCGAACTGCCCGATCCGTCGTTCGCCAAGATCGTGGTGCGCACGGCCAGCCAGGAGGAACGCGAGTCCTTGAAGTACCGGTTGCGTCATGCCATTGCCGACGGCCTCGCGTCCGAGGCGCGGGTGCGCGTGACCCAGCTCGTGTTCGGCCCGTACTCGCCGTTTCCTGTCGCCTACCGTGTCACCGGGCCCGATGCGAACGAGCTGCGCAAGATCGCGGACGAAGTGCGCCAAGTCATGGATGCCAGCCCGATGATGCGCACCGTCAGTACCGACTGGGGCACCCGTACGCCGACATTGCATTTCACCCTGGACCAGGACCGCCTTCAGGCCGTCGGGCTGACCTCCAGCGCGGTGGCGCAACAACTGCAATTCCTGCTGAGCGGCGTGCCGGTGACCACCGTACGTGAAGACATCCGCACGGTGCAGGTGGTGGCCCGTTCCGCCGGCGGCACCCGGCTCGATCCCGCGAAGGTCGTGGACTTCACGCTCGCCGGAACTGGCGGCCAGCGCATTCCGCTGTCGCAGGTCGGCGAGGTCGAGGTGCGCATGGAAGAACCTGTCATGAGGCGACGCGACCGCATGCCCACGATCACGGTGCAGGGCGACATCGCCGACGGGCTGCAGCCCCCCGATGTGTCGACCGCGATCACCGCGAAGCTGCAGCCCCTGATGCAGAAGCTGCCGGCCGGCTACCACATCATCCAGGCCGGCTCCATCGAGGAATCGGAGAAGGCGACCAAGGCGATGCTGCCTCTGTTCCCGATCATGCTGGCGATCACGCTATTGATCATCATCTTCCAGGTGCGCTCGATATCCGCGATGGTCATGGTGTTCCTCACGAGCCCGCTGGGGTTGATCGGCGTCGTGCCGACCTTGCTGCTGTTCCAGCAGCCCTTCGGCATCAATGCGCTCGTGGGGCTCATCGCGCTGTCGGGCATCTTGATGCGCAACACGCTGATTCTGCTCGGGCAGATCCACCACAATCAGGAGCAAGGGCTCGACCCGTTCCATGCTGTCGTAGAGGCGACCGTGCAACGTGCCCGCCCCGTGATCCTGACGGCGCTCGCGGCGATCCTCGCGTTCATCCCACTGACGCACTCGGTGTTCTGGGGGGCGCTCGCCTACACGCTGATCGGCGGGACGCTCGCGGGGACGATCCTGACGCTGGTATTCCTGCCGGCCATGTATGCCATCTGGTTCAGGATCCGGCCCGGCAAGGGCAACCCGGCCACGCATTGATGGCGCTTCCTCACCATTCGTTCAAGACCGAAAGAACCACCATGTCAGTTTCATCAGTTGTCGTCGTAACGGGAGTGTCCTCGGGCATCGGGCGCGTAGCCGCGGAGATGTTCGTCGCGCGGGGCTGCCGCGTGTTCGGCACCGTGCGCGACCTTCGCCATGCGCCCGCACTGGCCGGTGTCGAGTTCGTCGAGATCGACGTTCGGGAAGAACGCTCGGTTCAACTCGGCGTCGAATCCGTGATTGACCGTGCCATGCGCATCGACGTGCTGGTCAACAACGCGGGGATGATGATGATGGGCGCGGTCGAGGAGACTTCGACGGCCGAGGCCGTGGCGCTCTTCGACACCAACGTCTTCGGCATGCTCCGCATGACGCGCGCCGTACTCCCTCACATGCGTGCGCATCGTCGTGGGCGAATCGTCAACGTCAGCTCGGTACTCGGCGTATTGCCCGCGCCGTACATGGGGATCTACGCGGCCACCAAGCATGCGGTGGAAGGGCTGTCTGAATCGCTCGATCACGAAGTGCGCCAGTTCGGCATTCGCGCCGCCCTGGTGCAGCCGGCTTTCACGCGGACCAACCTCGACGCCAATGCGCCCCGAGCCAAGACACGGATCGCGGGCTACGACCGCGAACGGGACCTGGTGACAGTCTCGGTGTCCGACAGCGTCAACAATGCGCCCGAACCGCACAGGGTGGCGAGCACCGTCGTCGAAGCGGGCCTCGGCCCGTGGCGCATGCGTTACACCCCCCCCGGGCAAGCGTCGCTTCTAACTAAGTTGCGCCGCTTCCTGCCGTCCGGACCCGTGGATGCGAGCCTGCGAAGAAAACTCGGGCTCGCCTGAGGGCCGGGCGCTCAAGCGTCTTGACGAACATCGCCCATCAAAGACGGAGAACATCGTGGACAGCCTGGACCTCCTGCGCACATTCAGCGAAGTCGCCTCTTCCGGGAGCTTCTCCCGCACCGCCAAGCATCTGTCGCTGTCGAGGGGCACCATCAGCAAGTACATCGCAACCCTCGAACGCCGTTTCGGTGTCAGGCTGCTGAACCGCACCAGCCGTGCGGTCAGCCTGACGGACGCCGGCCACCTGCTTCTCGAAAGAAGCAAGCCGATGCTTGAGCTGGCCGACGTCACGCAAGCCGAACTGCAGAACCGCGCGCGGGTCCCCAGCGGGCGCCTGCGCATCTCGGCGCCGCACGGCATGGACCTGACGGAGTTGCCGGCACTGATCAACGCCTTCCTTGGCCACTACCCCGAAGTCAGCATCAGTCTGGTTCTCACGAACCGAATGGTCGATCTTGCGGAGGATGGCGTCGACATCGCTCTCCGATTTGGCGCTTCGGCCAACGAGAACCTGATCGTCAGAAAGCTGGTGGCAATGGAGCTCAGTGTCTGCGCCGCGCCCATTTACTGGCGCAAGCACGGCGTGCCAGCTCATCCCAGCGACCTCGCTCACCACGTCGCGCTGATCAGTACCCATCTGAATCCTCTGCCGAAGTGGCGGTTCGAAGCAGACGGGCAGCCAGTCGAGGTCGCGGTTCACGGAAGGCTGGATGCAACGGAAGCCGGCCCACTGATCCAGGCCGCACTGCTGGGGGCTGGCGTCGTCTATCTGCCTTCTGTCATGCTCGAACCCTACGTCGAGAGCGGACGACTGGTACCCGTCTTGTCGGACTTCGTGCGCAGCGACATGTGGCTTTCCGCCGTCTACCTGCAGCGTCGACACAGCACGGCGGTGCACCGTGCACTGCTTGATTTTCTTGAAAACCGGTTTAGACCTGCTGGCACGCGTTAAGGATTGGCGCGCGATGGGTTGACGACGGTTCTGGTGCAAATCTTCCGCGCGGCCGAACAATTTCGTGAGCGCGATGCGCTGATCATGCTGAGAGCACTGCATTCCAGACCGCGGGCGCGGCTTGGCCTTTGACGCGCAGCCGGCGGAGACTGAACTGGCCTTTGCGAATGCGATTCAGCAGCTCGACGCCGGCGATCGTCACGGCCCGCTCGATCGAAGACCTTGAAGCCGAGCATGGGGTTGATGCGCGACTTCACGCCCCGATGGTCCTGCTCGACCATGTTGTTGAGATACTTGGACGACCGCAGTCGTGTGCGCTTCCAAAGGGTGCTTTGCGCGGACAGTTCCCGCACGGCGCGATGCGAGGCAGCGTAGCCGTCCAGCGTGATGGTCACTGGAGGTCGTTTTGAGTCGCCAGCGCCTTGCAGAAGAACACCTTGGCCGCCTTGACATCGCGGTTCGCGCTCAAGCGGAAGTCCACGGTCTGGCCGTCTCGATCGACAGCCCTGTAAAGATAGGTCCACTTGCCTCGGATCTTGACGTAGGTCTCACCCACGCGCCACGAGCGACCGGCCTTGCGGGCGAAGCGATTCCTGCGCCTCTCGAACTCAGGCACGAAACGCTGGACCCAGCGCATGATCGTCGTATGGGCCAGGGCAAGGCCGCGCTCGGCCATCATTTCCACCAGGTCACGCAGGCCCAGTTTGTAGCGCAGATACCAGCGGACGCATAGAACGATGATCTCTCGCTCGAAGAGCCGTCCCTTGAACAGATCGTCCATGCTCTGGAGCTTCTTCGCCATCGACCTGCCCGTAGTTCACAAAACGGGTAGCCTATCCCGAGACACAGATTGCACCAGAACCCGCAGCCCGGCTTTCGCAGCAGCGAAGTGCGCATCTGCGGTCATGAGACCGTGGGAACACGCGCTGGGCAGTGCCATCCAGCGCCGTCCGGTCAGGCCAGCGCGGCCAGATTGGCGGCATCAAAGCCTTTCAGTTCCTGCGTGCGCCCTTCGCGAACTCTGTCCGCTCATTGCACGTCTGAAATCAGTACGCGGCTCAGGGCGACCAGATCGAACTCACCGCGCTCCAGCCGTGCTGTCAGGTTGCCCTGCAAGGTCGTGGCCCCCGCACCCTTGGCCATTGGATCTGCTCGACCAGTTGCCGCTCGCTAAAGGCCGAAGATCAACCCGTGCGCCGCTTGCGCACAGGTACGCGCGCTGCCACAGACGGACTCACAGCAAGCCTCAGCGACGCGAGGATCTCGTCGCGGCAAACCTCAAGGATCTCGTCAGCCAGCGGTGAATCGTCCGGACAGGCGCGCGACATGACGATGGCGCCGACCGCGCGCGCCAGTATGTCGAGAGACTTGGCTCTCGCCTTGCCTGAGGCTGCATCGTCCAACGCAAGCCCCTCGCGGCTCAGCGCAGCCAGCAGGCTCTCGATGCCGGTCGCAAACGTGGTCCGGACCGCTTCCGGTTGACGCGCAGCATCCCCGCCCAGCGCAGCCATCGTGCAGCCGCTCGCGCGGGCGTCGCGGTGCTCGCGCGAGAGGTACACATTCACGAACTCCGGAATGTCCACGCCGGCGGTCAGCGCCGCTGTCTGAGCAATGCCGCAGGCTGCCGATTCGGCCACGAGGTCGGCCTTGGAGCGGAACTGCTTGTAGAAGCCGCCGTGGGTGAAGCCAGCAGCAGCCATCAGATCGGCAACACCAATCCCATCGTAGCCACGCTCCCGAAACAGTGTGGACGCCGTCTCGATCACGTGCGCCCGATTGGCCTGTGCCTGTGCCTTGGTGATCTTCATTTCTCGTCGACGGTGGGTTTATGCCTGCTTGAAGGTTTCACTATACATTGATGTCGACCATAATCAAAGTCTTGACATTTTAGATTATGTTCGTCATCATTGCTGCTTCTCCCAACAACGGACGCTGAACCAACATGACCGAGAACACGCTCTTCGAACCGTATGCCCTGGGCAGCCTCACGCTCGCCAATCGCATCGTCATGGCCCCGCTCACCCGCAACCGGGCTGGCGCCGGGCTGGTGCCCGGCGAACTGGCCGCGACCTACTATGCCCAGCGCGCTTCGGCCGGCCTGATCATCACGGAAGCCACCCAGATCTCGGCGCAAGCCCAGGGCTACCAGGACACCCCGGGTCTGTATACGGCCGAGCAAATCGCGGGCTGGCGCCAGGTCACGGAAGCCGTGCATGCCAAGGGTGGGCGCATCTTCGTGCAGCTCTGGCATGTGGGCCGCGTTTCGCACGTCGACGTGCAGCCTGGCGGCGCTGCGCCGGTCGCGCCCTCGGCCATCCGCGCGGCGACGAAGACCTTCGTCAACAACGGATTTGCCGATGTGTCCGAGCCACGCGCCCTCGAAATCAGCGAGCTGCCGGGCATCGTCAACGACTTTCGCCAAGCCGCGGCCAACGCCATTGCTGCCGGCTTCGATGGCGTGGAAATCCACGGCGCCAATGGTTACCTCTTGGAGCAGTTCATCAAGGAGGGCGCCAACCAGCGCACGGACGCCTACGGCGACTCCATCGAGAACCGTGCGCGCCTGTTGCTGGAAGTCGTCGGCGCCGTGGTGAAAGAAATCGGTGCCGATCGCACCGGGGTGCGCATCTCTCCCGTGTCACCGGCCAACGGCATCTCCAGCAGCGACCCGCAGGCGCAATACGACTACATCGCCGAGCAACTCAGCGCGCTGGGCATCGTCTACCTGCACGTGGTCGAGGGCGCGACCGGCGGCCCGCGCGATGTCGCCCCGTTCGACTACGACGCGCTGCGCCGCCGGTTCAAGCAGACCTACCTGGCCAACAACGGCTACGACCTGGAATTCGCCACTGCCCGGCTCAACGAGGGCAAGGGGGACCTGTTCGCCTTCGGCCGCCCGTTCATCAGCAACCCCGATCTGGTCGAACGCCTGAAGACCGGCGCACCGTTGGCGCAGCTCAATCCGGCCACGCTCTATGGCGGAGGGGCTGCGGGCTACACGGACTACCCGGCGCTTGCTGACTGAGATCGGGCGATTCACGTGGGACTCGACGGTGGGTCCCCATTGCGGCTTATCTAGAACGAGGTTCACATGACGACTCATATCCATCTCACCGCGCCCACCCAGTTCGTTGACGCGAATGGTGTTCGCTTCGCTTACCGGCGCTTTGGCGCCGAGACCGGCACGCCGCTAGTGTTCCTTCAACATTTCCGTGGCGGCATGGACAACTGGGACCCGCTCGTCACCGACGGCCTGGCGCAGGGCCGCCCGGTCATCCTGGTCAACTATGCCGGCGTGGCCAGTTCTGGCGGAGAGCCGGCCACCACCGTCGATGGCATGGCTGACGGCATCGCAAGTTTCGTGCAGGCTTTGGGCCTGTTGACTGCGGTGGACGTGCTGGGTTTCTCGATCGGCGGCTTCGTCGCCCAGAGCCTCGCGCACCGCCACCCCGAACTCGTGCGGCGGCTGGTGCTGGTGGGCACCGGACCGCGTAACGGCGAGTCCAACCCCAATCCGCGCGTGATGCAGGTCGCGGGCAATCCCGTTCCCACAGAAGAAGACTTCCTGTACCTATTCTTCTCGCCGTCCGAGACCGGTCAAGCTGCTGGCCGCGCGTTCTGGAAGCGACGCACGGAGCGCAAGGACTCAGATCCGGCGTCCTCCGTCGAGGTCCTGAAGGCCCAGTTCGCATCCATCGTCGAGTGGACGCAGCCGCGCGGTGAGCGCTATGCCTACCTCAAGGAGATCAAGCAGCCCACGCTGGTCGTCAACGGTCACGACGACATCATGGTGCCGAGCATCAACTCGTTCACGCTGCAGCAGCACATCCCCAACGCGCAGTTGATCCTGTACCCGGACTCGGGTCACGGCTCGCAATTCCAGTACCCAGAGCTGTTCGTCGCCCACACGGGGCTGTTCCTGGACTAAATCGACACCGCCTCCTGACCGCAGCAACCAACGACCTGCAGAGAAAGAATCCATGAGCACACTGCCCACCGTCCTCATCACCGGCGCCTCCAGCGGCATCGGAGCCACCTACGCCGAGCGCTTCGCCCGCCGGGGCCACGACCTGGCGCTGGTCGCGCGCGACAAGGTGCGACTGGAAGCACTGGCGGCGCGCCTGCGTGATGAGGCCAAGGTCGCCATTGACGTGCTGCAAGCCGATCTCACCCAGCAGGTTGAACTCGCGGTGGTCGAGGCGCGCCTGCGCGACGACGCCCGCATCGGCATCCTGATCAACAACGCCGGCATGGCGCAATCGGGCGGCTTCCTGCAGCAGTCCGCACAGAGCATCGACCAGTTGGTCGCGCTCAACACCACGGCGCTCACCCGATTGGCCGCAGCAGCCGCTCCTCGCTTCGTGCAGTCGGGCACTGGTGCGATCGTCAACATCGGCTCGGTGGTAGGTTTCGCACCCGAGTTTGGCATGTCGATCTACGGCGCCACCAAGGCGTTCGTGCTGTTCTTGTCGCAGGGTCTGAACCTGGAGCTGGCTGCCAAGGGGGTCTACGTGCAGGCCGTGTTGCCCGCGGCCACCCGCACGGAGATCTGGGGCCGCGCTGGCATCGACGTCAACACGCTCACCGACGTGATGGACGTCGGCGAACTGGTCGATGCGGCCCTCGTCGGTTTCGATCGCCGTGAGCTGGTCACGATCCCGCCGCTGCACGAGGCCGGGCGCTGGGATGCACTGGACGCTGCGCGCCAGGCGCTGCTGTCGGACATCCGGCAAGCCCACGCAGCCGAGCGCTATCAATCGCAACTCTGATTGCGGCCAGTTCCTCACCGATCCCTCACAAATCCAAACGGAGACCTCATGCTTCACCTATCACGAGTCGGCTTGTGCCTGCTCGTACTTTCTGCCATCCTGTTGTCGGTCTGCGCCGCGGCCGACAGACCGCCGGTGGCCTGGGGTGCCCCTACCAAGATCGCCACAGCGCAGAGCACGGTATGGAGGGGGGTGCCGACGCAGCTCATCTCCGCGGGCGGCGTTGACTTCGCCTACCGCGAGCTGGGCCAGAAGAGCGGCGGCACGCCGGTGATCTTCCTCGTCCACCTGGCCGCCGTGTTGGACAACTGGGATCCCCGCGTGGTGGATGGCATCGCCGCGAAACATCACGTTGTCGCGTTCGACAACCGCGGCGTCGGCGCTTCCACCGGCTCGCCGGCCAACACCATCGAACAGATGGCGGACGACGCCATCACCTTCATCAAGGCCAAGGGGTTCAAGCAGGTGGATCTCTTCGGCTTCTCGATGGGCGGGATGATCGCCCAGGAGATCGTGCTCAAGGAGCCGCAACTCGTGCGCAAGCTGATCCTCACGGGGACGGGACCTGCGGGCGGCCCGGGTATCAGCACCGTGGCGGGCGTGTCGAACTACGACTTGTTGCGCGCGACGTTCACCGGCCAGGACCCGAAGCAGTACCTGTTCTTCACGCGCACGCCAACCGGTATCGAGGCCGGGAAGGCCTTCCTGAAGCGCCTGCAGGAGCGCACCGAGAACCGGGACAAGGAGATCGCCGTAGGTGCCTATGTGGCCCAGCTTCAGGCGCTGAGTGCGTGGGGGCAGAAACGCCCGGCCGACCTGTCGGTGGTCAAGCAGCCGGTCTTGGTGGCCAATGGTGACGACGACCGGATGGTGCCGACCAGCAATACGTACGACCTGGCTAAGCGCCTGCCGAACAGCGAACTGATCGTCTACCCCGATGCGGGCCACGGGGGCATCTTCCAGTACCACGAGGACTTCGTGCCCAAGGCGCTGGCCTTCCTGGCGAAGTGATTCGGAGCCGGCTTTTCTGCACCGGGCTGCATCTCAACTCTCCCATTCAAGGACACCCCGATGTCTGTCACGCATCTGACCGCACCCACCCAGTTTGTGGAGGTCGGTGGCACTCGATTCGCCTACCGCCGCTGGGGCAACGCCAACACCTCGCAGCCGCCTTTGCTGCTCGTGCAGCACTTCCGTGGCGGCATGGACCACTGGGACCCGTTGATGACGGACGGTCTTGCCGAGGGCCGCGAGGTCATCCTCTACAACGGCCGTGGCATCGCGTCCTCCAGCGGCACCCCTCGCACCCGCATCGAGGACATGGCCGATGACGCGGCGGCAGCCGTTCGCGCACTAGCAGGCTGCTGAAGTACCAGGCGCGCGGCAGTCATCCGGCGTCCTGAAGTGGGCGGTTGCGGATTTCGACGTTTCAGGCTCGCTGCCGTCGCCGTTATCCCGCTTCGAGGGCCCGTTCTCGGCTCTCGTTTCCCCTCTACGGGGCCAACGGACGGACTTCTGCCAAGGTCCGCATGCGCACGAGGTTGTAGGCGGCCATCGTCAGCACGAACAACTGGTCGACCTTCTTG
>NZ_JBFUBW010000050.1:0-38958 GCF_056405555.1 Variovorax sp. P1_G12
ACCAGCGCCTTCAGCAGCTTGGCCACGGCCAGCGGCTGCAGTTCCTCGGTGCTCTCCACCAGGATGGCGCGGTCGGCGCCGATGGCCATCGCGGTGCGCAGGGTCTCCTGGCACTTCGCGTCGCCGCACGAGACCGCGATGATCTCGGTGGCCACGCCCTTTTCCTTCAGGCGCACCGCCTCTTCGACGGCGATCTCGTCGAAGGGGTTCATGCTCATCTTCACGTTGGCAATGTCCACACCGGTGCCATCGCTCTTCACGCGCACCTTGACGTTGTAGTCGACGACCCGCTTGACGGGGACAAGAATCTTCATTGGTTTGACTCCATTGAATTGCGAAATCGGGGCTTCCAGGCAACCAGCGATTTTAGGCGCCGGCCTCCGCGAGGACTGTTCATTTCGATCAGGGACGCTTCAGGCTCAAAGAAAAAGAACGGTCGTGCTTTTTTATGATTATAGGCGAGCCGCCGCGACCGGAGAAGGGCCGGCCGGAAGCGACTCGACACGCACCACGCGCTGCGGGCTCGGAATGACGATGCCGGCCTCCCGCAGGCCGTCGAGGATCGAAACGTTGATTGCCGAGCGCAGGTTGTCCCTGCCCTTGTCCGGGTCGGAGACCCAGAAGTTGAGCGTGAACTCGAGACCGTCCGGCGCGAAATTGAGCAGGAAGGCGACCGGCGCCGGATCCTTCAGCACGCGCGGCTGCTCGGCCGCCGCACCGCAAAGAATGGCCTGCACCCGCGCCACGTCGCTGTCGTAGCCGACCACGATGGCGGTCGTGATGTTGAACTTGAGATCGGCCAGCGAGAGGTTCTCGACCCGGCTCGTGATCAGCGACTCGTTCGGCACGATCGACTCGCGGCCATTGCCCGCTCTCACCAGCGTGTAGCGGGTCTTGATGTCGGTGATGCGGCCCTCGAAGCCATCGACGCGGACGTTGTCGCCGATGCGGATCGAGCGCTCGAGCAGGATCACGAAGCCGCTCACGTAGTTGGCCGCCAGCTTCTGCAGGCCGAAGCCGAGGCCGACCCCGAGCGCGCCGCCCAGCACCGACAGCGCGGTCAGGTCCACCCCCACCGCCGACAGCGCGAAAAGCAGGCCGATCAGCAGAAGAAAGGCGCGGATCGCGTTCGATGCCACCTTGCGCATCGACAGGTCGGCCACCGCCTCGCGCAGGATTCGTTTCTCGATGGTCTGCGAGACCCACAGGGCGATCACCAGCACCAGGCCGGCAGAAAAGATGCCGTTCAGGATGGTGCGCAGGCTGACGCCCGGGCGGCCGAAGGCCAGGGTGATCTCGTCGAGTTCGGCCAGCACCGGCTGCAGCAGGCCGACGATCCAGAGCACGGCGCCGATCCAGGCCAGCCACGAGATGGTGCGCTCGACCAGCCGTGCCATCGCGGAGGTCGGAAACACGGCGCTCAGCACGCGGGCGAAGAAGCGGATCGCCAGCAGCGACACGAACACCGACACCGCGATGCGCAGCACCAGCACCGGCTGGTAGACCAGGGTGGCGCGCCGCGCCAGGTCGGTGAAGACCAACGCCAGCAGCGGCCACAGCAGGCCGTCGATGGTGCGCTGGCCGAACCAGATCGAATCCTTGGGCTGGTCGCGGCCGAACCAGCGACAGACAGCCCAGGCCAGCAGCACGCAACCGAACAGGATGGCGACCTCGATCCAGACGCTGCGGGCCTCGATCTGCGAAAGCTTCTGGGTGAACTCGGTGAAATTCATCGACGGCCAGGGCCCTTGTCAACAGGCCCTAGAGATCGGCGAGGACGCGCAGATGCTCCTCGACGCTGCGCGCCAGGGCGTCGAGGTTGTAGCCGCCCTCGAGCATCGAGACGATACGGCCCTTCGAATGCCGGCGCGCGACGTCCATCACCCGGCTGGTGATCCAGCCGAAGTCGTGCTCGTTGAGCCTGAGCTGACCCAGGTCGTCGTCGCGGTGGGCGTCGAAACCGGCGCTGACGAAGATCATCTGCGGCTTGAACTCCTCCAGGCGCGGCATCCAGCAGGTCTCGATCAGCTCGCGCACATCCATGCCCTTGGTGTAGGCCGGCACCGGCAGGTTGAGCATGTTCGGCGCCGGGTGCTCGGTGCCGCTGTAGGGGTAGAAGGGATGCTGGAAGATGCCGACCATCAGCACCCGCGGGTCATTGCTCAGGATGTCCTCGGTGCCGTTGCCGTGGTGGACGTCGAAGTCGACCACCGCCACCCGCTCCAGGCCGTGCTCCTCGATCGCGTGGCGCACCGCGATCGCGACGTTGTTGAAGAAGCAGAAGCCCATGGCCTTGTCGCGGCAGGCATGGTGGCCGGGCGGACGCACGGCGCAAAAGGCGTTGTCGATCGCGCCCGCGATCACCGCATCGGTGGCCGCGATGGCGGCGCCGGCCGAGCGCCGGGCCGCCAGCACGGTGAAGCGGGTGAGCGTGGTGTCGGGGTCGATCTGCGCATGGTCCGGCCCGCCGGCCGGGGCGTCCTCGATCAGGCGCTGGCTCAGCGCCTCGAGGTGCTCCATGTGGGCGACGCTGTGCGCGCGCGTGATCTGCGGCAAGGTGGCCAGCGGCACCTCGATGCGCTCCAGTGCGTCGCCGACGCCGGTGACGAGCAGCCGGTCCTCGATCGCATCGAGCCTGGCCGGGCATTCCGGATGGCCCGGGCCCATGTCGTGCTTCCAGCAGTCGCGGTGTGTGAAGTAGCCGGTTTTACCCATGGATCGAATCACGTCGTAGCCTTACGCGGCATGGGCCCGCCGGGCTTACGGTATTGTTTGCATATGGATACAAAAATGGACGTAGCCGCAAAGCTCGCCAGTCTGCTCGGCCAGCTTAACACGGTGATCGTGGGCAAAGAGGCGCAGGTGCGCGACTGCGTGGCCTGCCTGCTGGCGGGCGGCCACCTGCTGATCGAGGATGTGCCGGGGGTCGGAAAGACCACCCTGGCGCACGCGCTGTCGCACACCTTCGGGCTGCAGTTCTCGCGCGTGCAGTTCACGGCCGACCTGATGCCGGGCGACCTGTCGGGCGTCGCGATCTACGACCGCGGCCAGCAGGCCTTCGTGTTCCACCCCGGGCCGATCTTTGCCCAGGTGCTGCTGGCCGACGAGATCAACCGCGCCAGTCCCAAGACCCAGAGCGCACTGCTGGAGGCGATGGAGGAGAAGCAGGTCACGGTCGAGGGCGAGACCCGGCCGCTGCCGACCCCCTTCTTCGTCATCGCGACCCAGAATCCGCACGACCAGCTCGGCACTTTCGCGCTGCCCGAATCGCAACTCGACCGCTTCCTGATGCGCATCTCGCTCGGCTATCCCGACCGGGCCGCCGAACGCGAACTGCTGGCGGGGGCCGACCGGCGCGAGATGCTGGCCGGACTGCCGGCGCTGCTGACCGCCGGCGAACTCACGGCGCTGCAGCAGCGCGTGCTGCAGGTGCACGCCTCCGAGCCGCTCCTAAACTACGTGCAGGACCTGATGGCCGCCACCCGCTCGGGCCGCTGGTTCCTGCAGGGCCTGTCGCCGCGCGCCGGCATCGCGGTGCTGCGCGCCGCCAAGGCGCAGGCGCTGCTGGCCAACCGCGACTACGTGGCGCCGGACGATGTCCAGGCCGTGCTGCCGCAGACCGTCGCGCACCGGCTCACGCCGGTCGGCGACGCCGGCCGCGGCGCGGTCGAGCAGGTGCGCGCCATGATCGCGGCGGTGCCGCTGCCGTGACGACGCCGGCGCCGGCCCGCAGCTGGCTCGCCGGGCGCCGGGCGCCGCTGCGCGCGCGCATCGACCGCTGGTTCCTGGCGCGCCGGCCGCCCTCGGATGCGCTCGAACTGACGCAGCGCAACGTCTACATCGTGCCGACGCGGGCGGGCTGGATGCTGGCGGCCACTCTATTGCTGCTGCTGGTCGCATCGATCAACTACCAGCTCAACCTGGGCTACCTGCTGACCTTCCTGCTGGCGGGCAGCGTGGCGGTCGGGATGCACGTGTGCCATGGCACGCTGCGCGGCCTGGCGATGCACCTGATGGCGCCCGAGCCGCGCTATGCCGGGGCCGCCGCGGTGTTCCGCGTGGTGCTCGACAACACGCGCCGCAGCACGCGCTACGGCATCGGCCTCGCGGTGCACCGCAGCGGCCAGTGGGCCTGGTGCGACGTGCCGGCCGAAGGCAGCGCCACGGTCGAGGTGGCCTTCAAGCCAAGGCGCCGCGGCCTGCATCCGGTGCCGACGCTGACCGCCGAAACCCGGTTTCCGCTCGGCACCTTCCGCGTCTGGACCGTGTGGCGGCCGGCCTCGCAGGTGCTGGTCTATCCGGCGCCGGAGGTCCATCCGCCGCCGCTTCCGGCGGGCGAGCCGGCCGGCCAGGCCGCGTCGGCCGCGCTGCGCACGCATCTGGCGGGCGAGTACGACGGCGTGCGGGCCTACAGGCGCGGGGACCCGCTGAAGCTGGTGGTGTGGAAGCGCGCGGCCCAGGCGCAGGCCGCGGGCTCCGAGGACCTGGTGAGCCGCGACACGCAACAGGCGCAGCGGCAGGAACTCTGGCTCGACGCCCAGGCGGCGGGCCTGCCCGACTCGGAGGCGCGCCTGTCGCGGCTCTGCGCCTGGGTGCTGATGGCGGATCGGCTGGGCGTGGACTATGGCCTGCGCGTCGCGGGCCGCGTGGTGGCGCCTTCGCAAGGCGAAGCCCACAAGCGGCAGTGCCTCGAGGTGCTGGCCCTATGCTGAACGCGAGGCTCCAGGCCCTGCCGCGGGACGCCAGGGACACGCTCTTTCTGCTGGCCGTCATCGGCCTGATCCTGCTGCCCCAGATCTCCAACCTTCCGTGGTGGTGCAGCACGCTCGCCGCCATCGTGCTGTTCTGGCGCGGAACGCTGGCGGTCCAGGCCCGCCCGCTGCCGGGCAAAGGCTGGCGCATCGCCCTCCTCGCGCTGACGCTGGTCGCCACCTACGCGACCCATCGCACGCTGCTGGGCCGCGACGCCGGCGTCACGCTGGTGGTGATCCTGCTGGCGCTCAAGACGCTGGAGCTGCGCGCCCGGCGCGACGCCTTCGTGATCTTCTTCCTGGGCTTCTTCACGATGCTCACGAATTTCTTCTATTCGCAGTCGCTGGTGACGGCCTGCGCGATGCTGCTGGCGCTGCTGGGCCTGCTGACCGCGCTGGTCAACGCCCACATGCCGGTGGGCAAGCCGCCGCTCGCCCAGGCCGCCCGCACGGCCGGCTGGATGGCGCTGCTGGGCGCGCCGATCATGCTGGTGCTGTTCATGCTGTTTCCGCGCATGGCGCCGCTGTGGGGCACGCCGAACGACGCCATGACCGGACGCACCGGGCTGTCGAACACGATGCGCGTGGGCGCCATGGCCGAGCTCGCGCTCGACGAAGGCATCGCCGCGCGCATCCGCTTCGACGGCGACCTGGTACCGCCGCGCGCCACCCTCTACTTCCGCGGACCGGTGCTGACGCAGTTCGACGGCCGCGAGTGGACCGCCCCGCTGCCTTTCTCGCGCAGCTTCGTGCCGCAGAATCTGCGGGTGCGCGGTCCGGCCACCGGCTACGAGGTCACGCTCGAACCCGCCAACCGGCCCTGGGTGCTGACGCTGGACGCCGCGTCGAGGCGGCCCGAGCTGTCCGACTACGAGTTGTTCGCGACGCCGGAGCTGCAGTGGATCGCGAACCGCCCGATCGGCGACCTGGTGCGCTACCGGGCCGAGAGCTTCACGCAGTTCGAGAGCGGCCCGACGCGCCGCACCGCGGCGCTGCAAGGCTACGTCGCGCTGCCGGCCGGCTCGAACCCGCGCACGGTCGCGCTGGCGGCGCAGATGCGCGCCGACCCGGCGCTGGCCGGCGCCGCCACGCCGGCGCTGGTGCAGAACGTGCTGCAACGGCTGCGCAACGGCGGCTACGCCTACACCCTCGAGCCCGGCCTCTATGGCGACGACACCGCCGACGAGTTCTGGTTCGATCGCAAGGCCGGCTTCTGCGAACACATCGCCTCGGCCTTCGTGGTGCTCATGCGCGCGCTCGACATTCCGGCGCGCATCGTCACCGGCTACCAGGGCGGCGAGCTCAACGGGGTCGACAATTACTGGGTGGTGCGCAACAGCGATGCCCATGCCTGGGCCGAGGTCTGGGAAGAAGGCCCGGGCTGGGTGCGGGTCGACCCCACCGGCGCGATCTCGCCCGACCGGGTCGGCCAGTTCCGCCGGCTGTCGCCGCAGCCCGGACTGATCGCCGGCGCGATCGGGGCCATGAACCCGACCTTGTCGCAGAACCTGCGCGCCGCCTGGGAGGCGGTCAACAACGGCTGGAACCAGTGGGTGCTCAACTACACGCAGAGCCGGCAGCTGGACCTGCTCAAGACCCTCGGCTTCACCGCGCCCAGCCTGCAGGACCTGGCACTGGTGCTGCTCGCTCTGCTCGTGGTCGCCAGCCTCGCGGGCGCCGGCTGGACACTCTGGGAGCGCAGCCAGCACGACCCCTGGCTGCGGCTGCTGGCCCGGGCCCGCGCGCGGCTCGCGCGGGCCGGCGTCGAGGTGCCCGAAGGCGCATCGCCGCGCCAGATGGCGGCGCTGCTCGCGGACCGCTTCGGCAGCGGCGCGGAGCCGGTGCAGCAATGGCTGCTGCGCCTCGAGGCGCAGCGCTACGCGAAGGCGCCGGCCGACGCGCTGCCGGCCCTGCGCAGCGAGTTCCGCCGGCTCGCGTGGCCGTGAAACCACTGGTGTCGTTTCACGGCAGATTCCGCGCGAGCGGCACAATCGGCACGATGCGACGCCTTTTTTCCCACGCCCTGCCGGCCGCCCTGCTGCTGTCGGCCACCTTCCTCTCGGCGGCACCCGCTTCGGCCCAGAACGCGCCCGACAAGCGCAGCGCCACGGTGCGAGGCGGCATTGCCTACGCCACGCGCGAGGACGCGATGCAGTTCGCCGACGAGGTGGCGGCGCGCCGCAACCTCGACCCTGCCTGGGCGCGGGCCACCATCGGCAACGCCCGGCAGCTGCCGAACGTCCCGCGCCTGATGCTGCCGGCGCCGAGCGGCACCCCAAAGAACTGGCAGACCTACCGCAGCCGCTTCATCGACCCGGTGCGCATCGCCGCCGGCGTGCGCTTCTGGCGCCAGAACGCCGAGACGCTGGCGCGGGCCCAGGCGACCTACGGCGTGCCGCCCGAGATCATCGTCGGCATCGTGGGCGTCGAGACCATCTACGGCCGCAACATGGGCAACTTCCGCGTCATCGACGCGCTCGCCACCCTGGCCTTCGACTTCCCGCAGGCCCATCCGCGCGCCGCCGAGCGCCAGGCCTTCTTCCGGGGCGAGCTCGAGAGCTTCCTGAGCACCGAGAGCCGGACCGCCGAGGATCCGACGGTCCCGGTGGGCAGCTACGCGGGCGCCATGGGCATGCCGCAGTTCATGCCGAGCAGCATCGCGAAGTACGCGGTCGACTTCGACGGCGACGGCCGCATCGACCTGGTCAGGAACACGGCCGACGTGATCGGCTCGGTGGCGAGCTACTTCAAGGCCTTCGGCTGGCAGCCGGGCATGCCGGCGATCTTCCCGGTGAGCTTCGACGAGGCGCGCCTCAAGAAGGCGGTGCTGCTGGGGCCGGACATCGTGCCGACCTTCAGCGCCGATGCCTTCGTCGCCGGCGGTGCGGTGCTGTACGGCGAGGCGCTCAAGCACCGGGGCCTGCTGGCCCTGGTCGAGCTGCAGAACGGCTACGACGCACCGAGCTACGTGGCCGGCACCCAGAACTTCTATGTCATCACGCGCTACAACTGGAGCAGCTACTACGCCATGTCGGTGATCGACCTGGGCCGCGAAGTGCAGGCCGCGATGGAGCAGTGATGGAGGCGCAGGCGCTGCGCGCGTCCTGGACCGGCGCCTGGCGCGATCTCGGCGTCCAGAGCCCCGACACGGCGTTGTTCGACGCGCTGCTGGCGCGCTACGACGAGCCGCAGCGGGCCTATCACACGCGCCAGCACCTGGCGGAATGCCTGCTTCACTTCGAGCGCGAACGCGGCCAGGCCGAGCGCCCGGGCGAAGTCGCGCTGGCGCTCTGGTTTCATGACGCGATCTACGACCTTGACCGGCACGACAACGAGGCGCGCAGCGCCGACTGGGCGCGGCAGGCGCTGCTCGGCGCAGGCGTCGCGCCCGAAGCCGCCGAACGCGTGCACGCGCTGGTCATGGCCACGCGCCACGATGCCGCCCCGGCAGGCAACGACGCCCGTCTTCTCGTCGACATCGACCTCGCGATCCTCGGCGCCCCGCCCGAGCGCTTCGCCGAGTACGAGCGCCAGATCCGCATCGAATACGCGCACGTCCCGCCCGAGGTCTTCGAGCCGCGGCGGCGCGAGATCCTGAGCCGCTTCCTGGCCCGCGACCCGCTCTATCTCACGGCGCCGATGCGAGCCCGGCTCGAAACCACCGCGCACCTCAACCTCCAGCGGGCAGTCGACCCCTGAGTCCGGCCGGCGCAGCCAGGCCCGTTGGGCGCCCGGACACGAAGTGCCGGGCAACCTGGGGCGAGCTACCTGACTTTGCCTTCCTTCCATGCGGTGAGCAGCTTGTTGTAGTCGATGGTCTCGCCCTTCGGCTTCTCGTTCGCCAGCTTCTTCCACGGCGCGTGCTCGTCGCTCAGCATCTTGGCCGGGTCGCCCTTCGGCGCCAGCTTGGGCGCGCACTTGGCCATGCCTGCGCGCTCCAGGCGGCCCATCACGTTGTCCATCTCCTCGGCCAGGTTGTCCATCGCCTTCTGCGGCGTCTTCTCGCCGGTCACGGCCTCGGCCACGTTCTTCCACCAGAGCTGCGCCAGCTTCGGGTAGTCGGGCACGTTGGTGCCGGTCGGCGTCCAGGCCACGCGCGCCGGGCTGCGGTAGAACTCGATCAAGCCGCCGTACTTGTTGGCGTTCTGCGTGAAGTACTCGTGGCGGATGTCGCTCTCGCGGATGAAGGTCAGGCCCACGACGCTCTTCTTGGCCGAGACCGTCTTGGAGGTCACGAACTGCGCGTACAGCCAAGCGGCCGCCGTCTTGTTGGCGTCATGGGCCTTGAAGAAGGTCCACGAGCCGACGTCCTGGTAGCCGTTCTGCATGCCCTCCTTCCAGTACGGACCGTTCGGGCCGGGCGCCATGCGCCACTTCGGCGAGCCGTCGGCATTGACCACCGGCAGGCCGGCCTTGGTCATGTCGGCGGTGAATGCCGTGTACCAGAAGATCTGCTGCGCGATCTGCCCCTGCGCCGGCACCGGCCCGGCTTCGCCGAAGGTCATGCCGGTGGCTTCCTTGGGCGCGTACTTCTTCATCCAGTCGATGTACTTGGTGAGCGCATAGACCGCGGCCGGCGAGTTGGTCGCCCCGCCGCGCGCCACGCTGGCGCCGACCGGCGTGCACTTGTCGGCCGCGACCTTGATGCCCCATTCGTCGACCGGCATGCCGTTCGGGATGCCCTTGTCCGCCGTGCCGGCCATCGACAGCCAGGCATCGGTGAAGCGCCAGCCCAGCGACGGGTCCTTCTTGCCGTAGTCCATGTGGCCGTAGATCGGCTTGCCGTCGATGGTCTTGACGTCGACGGTGAAGAACTCGGCGATGTCCTCGTAGGCGCTCCAGTTGAGCGGCACGCCGAGGTCGTAGCCGTACTTGGCCTTGAACTTGTCCTGCAGGTCCTTGCGCCCGAACAGATCGGCGCGGAACCAGTACAGGTTGGCGAACTGCTGGTCCGGCAGCTGGTAGAGCTGGCCGTCGGGCGCGGTCGTGAAGCTGGTGCCGATGAAGTCCTTGACGTCGAGCCCCGGGTTGGTCCACTCCTTGCCGGCGCCCGCCATGTACTCGCTCAGCGACAGGATCTTGCCGTAGCGGTAGTGGGTGCCGATCAGGTCGGAGTCGGAGATCCAGCCGTCGTAGATCGACTTGCCCGACTGCATCGAGGTCTGCAGCTTCTCGACCACGTCGCCTTCCTGGATGATGTCGTGCTTGACCTTGATGCCGGTGATCTCCTCGAAGGCCTTGGCCAGCGTCTTCGATTCGTACTCGTGGGTGGTGATGGTCTCCGACACCACCGCGACCTCCTTCACGCCCTTGTCCTGCAGCTTCTTGGCGGCGTCGATGAACCATTTCATCTCGGCGGCCTGCTGCTCCTTGTTGAGGCTCGACGGCTGGAACTCGCTGTCGATCCATTTCTTGGCCTCCGCTTCCCCGGCCCAGGCGCTCTGCAAGGCGAGAGTCGCCGCGGCCAGGGCCATTGCTGTGGTGCGAAACTTCATGGTTGTCTCCTCGATGCGCTTCCCGGTTCTTGCAGATCCGGCTCCGGGAAAGCGGAAGAGCCGGTCCGGTGACAAAGAGAAGGTGAGACGGCTCAGCCCTTTCGCATGACCAGGGCCAGCACGCCCATGGACAGCACGAAGCTGATCCAGATCGAGGGCTCGGCCTCGAGACCCAGCCATTCCTGGAACCTGCCCGCCAGGCCGATGAAGATCAGGTTGATGTAGGCCGCGATCAGAAGGCCGATGAAGAGCCGGTCGCCGCGCGTGGTCTCCAGCGGCAGCCAGCCGCGGCGCAGGGTGGTGGGCGACTTGAGCTCCCACACGGTCATGCCGGCCAGCATCAGCGCGATGCAGGTGAAGAAGACGGCCACCGGGGTGGTCCAGACCATCCAGTCGAACATGATCAGACCCTCCCCATGGCGAAGCCCTTGGCGATGTAGTGCCGCACGAACCAGATCACGATCGCGCCCGGCACGATGGTCAGCACGCCGGCGGCCGCCAGCGTCGCCCAGTCCATGCCCGAGGCGCTCACCGTGCGCGTCATCGTCGCCACGATCGGCTTGGCGTTCACGCTGGTCAGGGTGCGCGCCAGCAGCAGCTCGACCCAGCTGAACATGAAGCAGAAGAAGGCCGCGACGCCGACGCCGGCCTTGATCAGCGGCAGGAAGATGGTGAGGAAGAAGCGCGGGAACGAATAGCCGTCGATGTAGGCGGTCTCGTCGATCTCGCGCGGAATGCCGCTCATGAAGCCTTCGAGGATCCAGACCGCCAGCGGCACGTTGAACAGCAGGTGCGCCAGCGCCACGCCCAGGTGCGTGTCCATCAGTCCGACGGTCGAATAGAGCTGGAAGAAAGGCAGCAGGAAGACCGCCGGCGGCGTCATGCGGTTGGTCAAGAGCCAGAAGAACACATGCTTGTCGCCGAGGAAGGTGTAGCGCGAGAAGGCATAGGCCGCCGGCAGCGCCACCGTGAGCGAGATCACGGTGTTGATTCCGACGTAGATCAGGCTGTTGATGTAGCCCGAATACCAGGACTCGTCGGTGAAGATGCGCCGGTAGTTCTCCCAGGTGAAGCTCTGCGGGAAGAACGAGAAGCTCGACAGGATCTCCTCGTTGGTCTTGAAGCTCATGTTGACCATCCAGTAGATGGGCAGCAGCGCGAACAAGAGATAGAGCACGAGGAAGATGCTGCGCTTGCGAAAGCGCCGTTCGTTCATTTCTCCTCCTCCACGTCGAGCGTGCCGACGCGCAGCATCCAGTTGTAGAGCACGAAGCACAGCAGCAGGATGATCAGGAAATAGATCAGCGAGAAGGCCGCCGCCGGACCCAGGTCGAACTGCCCCACCGCCTTCTGCGTCAGGTACTGGCTCAGGAAGGTGGTCGCGTTGCCGGGCCCGCCGCCGGTCAGCACGAAGGGCTCGGTGTAGATCATGAAGCTGTCCATGAAGCGCAGCAGCACCGCGATCACCAGCACGCCGCGCATCTTCGGCAGCTGGATGTAGCGGAACACCGCGAACTTGCTGGCGCCGTCGATGCGCGCCGCCTGGTAGTAGGCGTCGGGGATCGATCGCAGGCCGGCGAAGCACAGCAGCGCCACCAGCGGCGTCCAGTGCCAGACGTCCATCAGCAGCACCGTGAGCCAGGCGTCGCGCGCGTTGCCGGTGTAGCTGTACTCGATGCCCAGCTTCTGCAGCGTGTAGCCGAAGAGCCCGATGTCGGCGCGGCCGAAGATCTGCCAGATGGTGCCGACCACGTTCCATGGGATCAGGAGCGACAGCGCCACCACCACCAGCACCGCGGAAGACTTCCATCCGGTGGACGGCATCGCCAGCGCGAGGCAGATGCCCAGCGGGATCTCGACCACCAGCACCGCGATCGAGAAGCCGAGCTGGCGCCACAGCGCCGCGTGCAGCTCGTCGTCGCGCATCACGGCGGCGAACCACTCGGTGCCGACGAAGACGCGCCTTTCGGGCGAGATGATGTCCTGCACCGAGTAGTTGACCACGGTCATCAGCGGCACGATGGCCGAGAAGGCCACGCACAGCAGCACCGGCAGCACCAGCCACCAGGCCTTCTGGTTCAGCGGCTTGTTGTTTCCGTTCATTGGAGCACCTCCATGCTTCGCATTGCGGTGCGAGCTTGCTTGGGGCGGCCCGGCGCTGCGCTCATACAAGCACCTCGTCGCGGTAGAAGCAGCTCTTGCGGCCGAGCACCCGAAGCCAGACCGTGGCGCCGGGCGCGGGAACCACCGCGTCCGACGCCAGTCGCGCCTTCACCACGCTGTCGCCGAGCCTGGCGCTCAGCATCAGGTGGGTGCCGACGTCCTGCAGCTGCGCCACGGTGGCGGGCACGGCGCCCGGCGCGCCCGGCTCGACCAGCGCCACGTACTCGGGCCGGATGCCGAGCTTGAGCGCGCCCTCGGGCAGTTCCCGGGTGGCGGCCAGCCGGGCGCCCGCGATCTCGAGCGTTCCGCCGGCACTCTGAACCGGCAGGAAGTTCATTCCCGGCGAGCCGATGAAATCGCCCACGAAGGTATGGGCCGGCCGTTCGAAAAGCGCCTCGGCGCTGCCGATCTGCACCGCCTTGCCGCGCGTCATCACCACCACCTCCTCGGCGAAGGTCAGCGCCTCCACCTGGTCGTGCGTGACATAGATCAGCGTCAGCTTGAGCTCACGGTGGATCTGCTTGAGCTTGCGCCGCAGCTGCCACTTGAGATGGGGGTCGATCACGGTCAGCGGCTCGTCGAACAGCACCGCGGAGACGTCGCTGCGCACCAGGCCGCGCCCGAGTGAAATCTTCTGCTTGGCATCGGCTGCGAGGCCGGCCGCACGCTGGTTGAGCTGGCCGCTCATGTCGAGCATCTCGGCGATCTCGCCGACGCGCTTCCTGATCTGCTCGGCGGGCATGTTGCGGTTGCGCAGCGGGAAGGCGAGGTTCTGCGCCACGGTCATGGTGTCGTAGATCACCGGGAACTGGAACACCTGCGCGATGTTGCGCTGCTGCGGGGTCTCCAGCGTCACGTCGCGGCCATTGAACTTGACGCTGCCCTTCGACGGCGCCAGCAGGCCCGAGATGATGTTGAGCATCGTGGTCTTGCCGCAGCCCGAGGGGCCCAGCAAGGCATAGGCGCCGCCGTCCCTGAAGCTCATCTTGAGGGGCAGCAGCGCGTAGTCGCTCTCCTGCGCCGGGTTCGGGCGGTAGGCGTGCGCCAGGTCGAGGTCGATGCGGGCCATGTCACCCCCTCTTGCGCCAGGCCGGCGCGAGCGCGAGCCGTTCGCCGGCATCGAACACATAGGCCTGCGACGCGTCGAAATACAGCGTGATCGCCGTGCCGAGCTCGAAGCGGTGCACGCCGGTGAGCTGCGCCACCAGTTCGCCCACCAGCGTCTCCACGTGCACGAAGGTGTCGGAGCCCGAGATCTCGGCCAGCTCGACCTTGCCGGGCAGCGCGATGTCGCCCTCGCTCGCGCCGACGTTGAGCGCACTGGCGCGCAGGCCGACGCTGACCGCGCCCTCGACGCCGGCCGGCAGGGCCAGCGGCAGCAGCGGGCCGCCCTCCAGCTGCACGCCACCCGCGGCGGCCCGCCCGGGCATCAGGTTCATCGGCGGATCGCTGAAGGCGCGCGCCACCCGCAGCGACTGCGGCGCATGGAAGACCTCGGCGGTCGGCCCGTACTGCAGCAGTTCGCCGGCATCCATCACCGCGGTGTAGCCGCCCAGCAGCAGGGCCTCGCCGGGCTCGGTGGTGGCGTAGACCACGGTCGAGTCGCCGGTCGCGAAGAGCTGGGTGAGTTCCTCCCTGAGGCCTTCGCGCAGCTTGTAGTCGAGGTTGACCAGCGGCTCGTCGAGCAGCATCAGCGGGGCATTCTTGGCCAGTGCGCGCGCCAGCGCCACGCGCTGCTGCTGCCCGCCCGAGAGCTCGGCCGGATAGCGGTCGAGGAACATGCCGATGTGCAGCTTGTCGGCCAGTTCGCGCACCCGGGCATCGATGTTCTTCTCGCCGCGCAGCCGGAGCGGCGAACCGATGTTCTCGGCCACCTTGAGCGAGGGGTAGTTGATGAACTGCTGGTAGACCATCGCCACGTTGCGCTCGCGCACCGGCACGCCGGTCACGTCCTGGCCGTCGACCCGCACCTGGCCTTCGGTCGGCGCGTCGAGGCCGGCCATCAGGCGCATCAGGCTGGTCTTGCCGGCCTGCGTGGCGCCCAGCAGCACCGTCACCGCGCCGCTCTTCGGCGCGATGCTCTGCGGGTAGAGCCAGGTCTGCGGGCCCTGCTTCTTGGTGACGCGCTCGAGTGTCAGCTGCATGGGACTCCTTCCTTCGAACGTGCGTGCCTGTGCATCCAGGCGCTCACCTGGTCGCGCTGCTGCGGCGTGAAGCGCAGGCCCAGCTTGGACCGGCGCCACAGCACGTCGTCGCCGCTGCAGGCCCATTCCTGGTCGCGCAGGTAGTGCAGTTCGCGCTCGTGCAGGCCGGGTGCGACGGCCGGCCCGAAGTCGGCCATCGACGCGGCGTCGCCGACCACTTCGGAGATCCGGGCGCCGTAGGCCCGTGCCAGCCGGCGCGCCAGCGCCGCCTCGAGCCAGGGATGCCGTGCCTGCACCGCCGCCACGAAGCGCTCGAAATCGTCGTCGGGCCGCGAGCCGCGCGTGGTGGCGCCGATCCAGCCCGACAGGTCGCCGCCGGCCATGAAGGCGCCATCGGTCCACGCGGGCCGGGTTTCGCCGAGCATGCGCCCCACTTCGTCGGCCGCATCCTCGGCCAGCTTGCGGAAGGTGGTGATCTTGCCGCCCCAGACCGACAGCAGCGGCGCCGCCGTGGTGTTCGACTCGAGCAGGTAGTCGCGCGTCACGGCGGAGGGGTCGCCCGACGCGTCGTCGAGCAGCGGGCGCACGCCGGAGTAGGTCCAGACCACGTCCGACGGCTGCACAGGCTTGGCGAAGTAGCGGCTGGCCTGGGTGCAGAGGTAGTCGATCTCGTCCTTGCTGATCCGCGCCGCGCCAGGGTCGTCGCCCTGCAGCTCGATGTCGGTGGTGCCGATCAGCGTGAAGTCGTCCTGGTAGGGAATCGCGAAGATGATCCGCTTGTCGGGGTTCTGGAAGATGTAGGCGTGGTCATGGCCGAAGACCCGCGGCACCACGATGTGGCTGCCCTTCACCAGCCGCAGGTGCCGGGTCGCCAGCGCCTCGCCGTGCACCGGGCGCGCCACGCCGCGCAGGAAGGCCTCGGCCCAGGGCCCGGCGGCATTCACCACCGCGCGGGCCCGCACGGTGCGCTGCCCGTCGGGGCCATCGAGCACGGCGGTCCAGCCCTCGGTGCCGCGCTGCGCGCTGATGCAGCGCGTGCGCGTCAGCACCTCGGCGCCGCGCGCGCGGGCGTCGAGCGCATTCAGCACCACCAGGCGCGCATCGTCCACCCAGCCGTCCGAATAGACGAAGCCGCGCTTGAACTCGGGCTTGAGCGGCGCGCCGGCCTCGTGCCGGCGCAGGTCGATGGTGCGCGAACCCGGCAGCACCTCGCGCTTGGCCAGGTGGTCGTACATGAACAGGCCGATGCGGATCATCCAGGCCGGCCGCATCGACGGGTCGTGCGGCATCACGAAGCGCAGCGGCCACATGATGTGCGGCGCGCTCTTGAGCAGCACCTCGCGCTCCTGCAGCGCCTTGCGCACCAGCGAGAACTCGTAGTACTCGAGATAGCGCAAGCCGCCGTGGATCAGCTTGGTCGACGACGAAGACGTGTGGGCGGCGAGGTCGTCCTTCTCGCACAGCAGCACGCGAAAGCCGCGGCCCGCGAGATCCCGCGCGATGCCGCAGCCGTTGATGCCGCCGCCGACGATCAGCACGTCGCAGTCGGCGGCGGAGTCGGTCGGTGACGAGACGGTGGCGCTCACGGCAATGGGTTCCGATGCGATGGGGTTCAGTCCGCGTTCAAGGGATTTTTCGCTTTCGAATCTTTTCATTCTGGTTCCTTATGGCGCGATTTTCTTCGGCGTTAACCCTGAAGTCCATTCGTTTTGTTTCGTTATAAAGTAGCGAGCGCTCCATTTGTCTTTTCCCCCGTGAATTCCAACCCCCGCCAGCTCAAGCTGCTGAACACCGTGCGCTCGCGCGGCTCGATCACGGTCGAACAGCTCGCCGAGATGCTCGGCGTGACGCTCCAGACCGTGCGCCGGGACGTCCAGCGGCTGGCCGACGAAGGCCTGCTGACGCGCTTCCATGGCGGCGTGCGCGTGCCCAGCTCGACCACCGAGAACATCGGCTACCGGCAGCGCGAGACCCTGCACGCCGAAGGCAAGGCGCGCATCGCGCGCGCGGTGGCGGCGCGGGTGCCGAACGACTGCTCGCTGATCCTCAACATCGGCACCACCACCGAGGCGATCGCCAAGGCGCTGCTGCACCATCGGGGGCTGCGCGTGATCACCAACAACCTCAACGTCGCGAGCATCCTGAGCGACAACCCGGCCTGCGAGGTGATCGTGGCGGGCGGCTCGGTGCGGCTGCGCGACCGCGCCATCGTGGGCGAGGCGACGGTCGACTTCATCCGCCAGTTCAAGGTCGACATCGCGCTGATCGGCGTCTCGAGCATCGAGGACGACGGCACGCTGCGCGACTTCGACCTGCGCGAGGTGAAGGTGGCCCAGACCATCATTTCGCAGGCGCGCGAGGTCTGGCTCGCGGCCGACGCGAGCAAGTTCAACCGGCCCGCGATGATCGAGCTGGCAAAGCTGTCGCAGATCGATTGCCTGTTCACGGATGCGGAGCCGCCTCCCCCCTTCCCCGAACTGCTGGCGCAGGCGCAAGTGCGCTGCGAGATCGCTCGCGAGACCTGAAGGACCCTTCCATGACCTACCTGCTGGCCCTCGACCAGGGCACCTCCAGCTCACGCAGCATCGTCTTCGACAGCCAGGGCCGCATCGTGGCCGTCGCCCAGCGGGAGCTGACGCAGATCTACCCGCAGCCCGGCTGGGTCGAGCACGACCCGATGGAGATCTGGGCGAGCCAGCTGGCCACCGCGCGCGAGGTGCTGGCCAAGGCCAGTATCGAGGCCGGCGACATCCATGCGCTCGGCATCACGAACCAGCGCGAGACCACGCTGCTGTGGAACCGCAAGACCGGCCAGCCGGTGCATCACGCGATCGTCTGGCAGGACCGCCGTGCCGAGCCGCTGTGCGCCCAGTTGCGCGCCGACGGCATGGCCGACGCGATCCGCGAGAAGACCGGCCTGGTGATCGACGCCTACTTCTCGGGCACCAAGCTGCGCTGGCTGCTGGACAACGTGGCCGGTGCGCGGGCCCAGGCCGAGCGCGGCGAACTCGCCTTCGGCACGGTCGACAGCTGGCTCGTCTGGCAGCTCACCGGCGGCAAGGTGCACGTCACCGACGTCAGCAACGCTTCGCGCACGATGTTGTTCGACGTGCACCGCAACGCCTGGGATGCCGAGCTGCTGCGGGCGCTGCGCATCCCGGCCTCGCTGATGCCCGAGGTCAAGCCGTCGAGCGCGCACTTCGCCGACACCGACGCGGCCTTGCTCGGACGCAGCCTGCCGATCGGCGGCGTCGCGGGCGACCAGCAGAGCGCCCTCTTCGGCCAGGCCTGCTTCGAGGCCGGCATGGCCAAGAACACCTACGGCACCGGCTGCTTCCTGCTGATGCACACGGGCGGCGCGTTCCAGCCTTCGCACAACGGGCTGCTGGTGACCAGCGCGGCGCAGACCAGCGCCACGCCGCAGTTCGCGATGGAAGGCAGCGTCTTCGTCGGCGGCGCGGTGGTGCAGTGGCTGCGCGACGGCCTGAAGGCGATCCAGGGCAGCGCCCAGGTGCAGTCGCTGGCCGAGAGCGTGCCCGACGCCGGCGGCGTGATGATGGTGCCGGCCTTCACCGGCCTCGGCGCGCCCTACTGGAATGCCGATGCGCGCGGCACCATCACCGGGCTGACGCGCGGCACCACCGTGGCGCACATCGCGCGCGCAGCGCTGGAGAGCATTGCCTACCAGAGCGCCGCGCTGCTGCAGGCCATGAGCCGCGACGCGGTCGCCGCCGGCGGCGCACCGGTGGCCGAACTGCGGGTCGACGGCGGCGCCTGCGTGAACGACCTGCTGATGCAGTTCCAGGCCGACCTGCTGGGCATCCCGGTGGTGCGGCCCGAGGTCACGGAAACCACGGCGCTGGGCGCCGCCTACCTCGCCGGGCTGTCGACCGGCGTCTACGCCGACGTGGCGCAGTTGTCGAAGCTGTGGCGCATCGAGCGGCGCTTCATGCCGACCCTGAGCCGGGCGAAGGCGGACGAGGCGATGGGGCGCTGGGAGCTGGCGGTGCGGCGGGCGACGCTGGTGTGATTCTGGTCAACGCCGATCAGGTCCCGTGAAGCTGAAGGCAATCCTCAGTGCCCGGGCACCAGGAAGTCCTGGCTGATCCGCCAGCCCAGCTCGTTCACCCGGTCGAGGAACTGCGTCAGGTAGGCGTGCAGCCCGGTCGCGAGGATCTCGTCGACCGTCGCGTACTGCAGGTCGGCCAATAGCTTGCCGGCGCGGCGCTGGGTCTCGGCGCTCTGCTCGTTCTTGACCATGTCGAGGTTGCTGACCACCTCGTGCAGGCTGGCATGCAATGAACGCGGCATGTCCGGGCGCAGGATCAGCAGCTCGGCCACGCGCTCGGGCTTGATCACGTCGCGGTACACCTTGCGGTAGACCTCGAAGGCCGAGACGCTGCGCAGGATCGCGCTCCAGTGATAGAAGTCGTATTCCTGGTCTTCCTCGGTGGCGGTGCCGAAGAACTCGCTGTTGAGCGCGTGGAACTTGACGTCGACCAGCCGCGCCGTGTTGTCGGCGCGCTCGATGAAGGTGCCCAGCCGCGAGAAGTAGAAGGCCTCGTCCTGCAGCATGGTGCCCAGCGTCACGCCGCGCGAGAGGTGCGAGCGGAACTTGACCCATTCGAAGAACTGCGCCGGATCGCGCTCGAATTCGCCGCTGCGCAGCATCCGGTTGACCTCCAGCCAGGTGGTGTTCTGGGTCTCCCAGGCTTCGGTGGTCAGCGCGCCGCGCACCGCCCGCGCGTTCTCGCGCGCGGCCCGCAGGCAGGAGAGGATCGACGACGGGTTCGACTCGTCCTTGACCATGAACTCCATCACCTCGTCGGGCTTGAAGCCCTCGTGCTTCTCGTTGTAGAGCGGCAGCAGCTCGCTGATCGACAGCAGGCCCTGCCAGCCGTATTGCGCGACCTCGGCCGACTGCGGCAGCAGCGAGGTCTGGTAGTTGACGTCGAGCATGCGCGCGGTGTTCTCGGCCCGCTCGGTGTAGCGCGACATCCAGTAGAGGTGATCGGCGGTGCGTGACAGCATGAGACGTTCCTCCGATCAGGCCACTTGGCTCTGGGTTTGCGACGGCGCCCGAGGCTTGCTGCCGCGGTCGGCCTCGAGGATCCAGGTGTCCTTGGTGCCGCCGCCCTGCGACGAATTGACCACCAGCGAGCCTTCCTTGAGCGCGACCCGCGTCAGGCCGCCGGGCACCATCTGGACTTCCTTGCCCGACAGCACGAAGGGCCGCAGGTCGATGTGGCGCGGCGCGATGCCGGCGTCGACGAAGGTCGGCGAGGTCGACAGGCTCAGCGTCGGCTGCGCGATGTAGCCGTCGGGCTTGGCCAGCACCGCCTTCTTGAAGTCCTCGATCTCGGCCTGGGTCGCGGCCGGGCCGATGAGCATGCCGTAGCCGCCGGCGCCGTGCACCTCCTTGACCACCAGGTCCTTCATGTGGGCCAGGGTGTAGTCCAGGTCGTCCTTGTTGCGGCACATGTAGGTCGGCACGTTCTTCAGGATCGGCTTCTCGCCGAGATAGAACTCGACCATCTTCGGCACGTAGGGGTAGATCGACTTGTCGTCGGCCACGCCGGTGCCGACCGCGTTGCAGATCACCACGTTGCCCTCGCGGTAGGCGCGCATCAGGCCGGCGCAGCCCAGGGTGGAGGTCGGGCGGAACACCTCGGGGTCGAGGAAGTCGTCGTCGACCCGGCGGTAGATCACGTCGACCCGGCGCGGGCCGCGCGTGGTGCGCATGTAGACGAAGTCGTCCTTGACGAACAGGTCCTGGCCCTCGACCAGTTCGACGCCCATCTGCTGCGCCAGGAAGGCGTGCTCGAAGTAGGCGCTATTGTACATGCCGGGCGTGAGCACCACCACGGTGGGCTCGGCGGTGGCCGGCGGCGCCGAGGCGCGCAGGGTTTCCAGCAGCAGGTCGGGGTAGTGGGCGACCGGCGCGATGCGGTTCTGGCTGAACAGCTCCGGGAACAGCCGCATCATCATCTTGCGGTTCTCCAGCATGTAGCTCACGCCGCTGGGCACCCGCAGGTTGTCCTCGAGCACGTAGTACTCGCCGTGGCCCTGGGCATCGGGCGCACGCACGATGTCGATGCCCGAGATGTGCGAGTAGATGTCGTTGGGCACCTTGACGCCCACCATCTCTGGCCGGTACTGGGCGTTGTTCAGGATCTGCTCGGCCGGGATCACGCCGGCCTTGATGATCTCCTGGCCGTGGTAGACGTCATGGATGAAGCGGTTGAGCGCGGTCACGCGCTGCACCAGGCCCTTTTCCATCGAGGCCCACTCGTGCGCGGGAATGATGCGCGGCAGCAGGTCGAAGGGAATCAGCCGCTCGGTGCCCGAGCCGTCCTCGTCCTTCGCGCCGTAGACCGCAAAGGTGATGCCGACCCGGCGGAAGATCATTTCCGCCTCCTCGCGCCGCGAACGCATCACCTCGCCGGGCTGCCTCGCAAGCCATTGGTCGTAACGCTTGTAGTGGCTTCGCACCGCTGCGCCGCTGTAGGGCAGCTGTTCGTACATCTCATCGAATTTGTGCATGGGACGACCAATCTCCTTGACCATAGCTTAGCAAGTTCAAGGCCAAGATCCCGTCCGTCGCGCTCCGGGCCTGCCCGGATGGCGGGTACGGCCGTCGCGTGCTCAGGCTCGCTCGACGAGGGCGTCGAGGACCATGGCGCCCTCCCCCCGGGCGCCCACCAGCACCGGATTGACGTCGATGGAGGCGATCCGTCCCGAGGCCGCGGCGATCAGGCGGCCGACCGCCACGACCACGGCGCACAGGGCGGCGACGTCCAGCGGCGGCTCGCCGCGCACCCCCTCCAGCAGCGGCGCGATGCGCAGCGTGCGCAGGGCCGCGCCGACGTCGGCACTGTCGAACGGCGGCAGCAGCACGGCGACGTCCTGCAGCGCCTCGACATACCTGCCGCCGTCGCCGACCACCACCACCGGCCCGAAAACCGGATCCTGCCGCGCACCGACCATGAACTCGTGCCGGCCGCGGTGCATCGCGGCCACGATCACGCCGTCCTGCGAAGCACCGAGCTCGGCCAGCCGGGTCCATTGCTGCTCGAACAGCGCGGCGGCATCGTCGGCGCTGCGCACGTGCAGCGCCACCAGCCCGTGTTCCGACTTGTGGGGCACGTCGCCCGAGCAGGCCTTGACCACCGCCGGCACGCCCATCGCCGTCCAGGCGTCGCGCGCCTGCCGTGCCGAGCGGCAGAGCCGGTGCGCAACGACCGGAATGTCGCGCGCCGCCAGCAGCGCGAGGCTCTCGGCCTCGTTCATGAATCGGCCGGCCCCCGCCGGCAGCAGCGGCAAGGGTTCGGCCGGCCACGCACGATGCGGCCTGCGCATCAGCGCCGTGTGCGAGGCGAGCTGCGCCAGCACGCCGAGCGCCTCCGACTCGCTGGCGTAGGTCGGGATGCCCCTGGCCTTGAAGGGGGCCGCGACCGAGGCCTGCCAGGCAGCGACCACCACCGGCTTCCCGGTGCCGGCCTCGAACCTGGCCGTGTCGGCGGCGAAGGCTTCCACGTCGTAGCCGGCCCCGGCCACCGGAATGTGGATGAAGAACAGGTCGGCCGCCGGGTCCTGCGCCACCGCCGGCAGCACGTCGCCGAACAGGCCGCTGTTGGACAGCAGTGCCGCCGTGATGTCGATCGGGTTGCTGGCGGTCGCGAAGCCCGGCAGCCTGTCGGCCACGTCCTGGCGCGTCTGCGGCGACAATTCCGCCAGCGGAAGGCCCAACTCCTCGGAAGCGTCCGCGCCCATCACGCAGCTCGCGCCCGAGTTGCTGATCACCACCAGCCGCCGGCCTTCGGGCCGCCAGCCCTTGAGATAGGCCTCGGCCGCCAGCGCCTGCGCATGCGGGTCGCGCACGCGCCAGATGCCGTGGTGCTTGAAGAAGGCATCGACCGCGCGGTCTTCGTTGGCCAGCGAACCGGTGTGCGACGACGCTGCCTTCTGCCCGCTTTCGGAGCGCCCGGCCTTCACGGCGACGATCGGCAGGTCGCGCTCGCGCGCATAGGCTGCGGTGCGGGCCAGCATCCCGGGGTTGGCGATGGTCTCCAGATAGAGCAGCAGCAACTTCACTTCCGGATCGTGGGCGACGGCCCAGGCGAGGTCGGACACGGTGACGTCGGCCTCGTTGCCGGTGGCATGCACATGGCGAACGCCCAGGCCGCGCCCGCGCAGCAGGCCGTAGGCCATGGCGCTCATGCCGCCGCTCTGGCTCACGATGCCGATCGGCCCGTCGGCCGGCGGTACCTCGACGAACAGGGTCGAGAATCCGGCGATGGCGCCATTGCCGAAATTCGCCAGCCCCTGGGTGTTGGGGCCGTAGAGCCGCATGCCCGCGGCCCGCGCCCGGTCGGCCATGGCCTGCTGCACCGCCCGGCCCTCTGCACCCGCCTCGCCGAAGCCGGAGGCGATCACCACCGCGGACTTGACGCCACGCGCGGCGCATTCGTCGACCGCGGCCACGGCCTTGTCGCCGCCAACGATCACCAGCGCCAGGTCGGGCACCTCGGGCAGCGCCGCCAGCGAGCTGTAGCTCTCGAGGCCCTGCACCTCCTGGCGTGCCGGGTTGATCGGGTAGATGCGCCCGCGAAAACCGTGCCGCTGCATGTAGTAGATCGGTCGGCCGCCGATCTTGTGGATGTTCTCGGAGGCGCCAATGACCGCGACCGATTGGGGATTGAGGGCGGATTCGAGCAGATCGGACATGGTTTTCCAGGAAAGGGGCTACCCGCGATGGCGGGCCGAAAGGAAGGCGGCGATGCCATCGCCGCAGTCCTCGCTGTAGAGGCTCTCGACGAAGGCATCGCGCTCGGCGTCGAGCTGCGCCCGGCGCGAGCGTCCGCGCGCGGCGTGCACCAGCTGCTTGATGCGCGCCTGGGCGTCGAAGGGGCCGGCAGCCAGCCGATGCGCCCAGGCCAGCGCCGTTTCGAGCGCCTGGCCGTGCGGCACCAGCCGGTTGACCACGCCCAGCGCATGCAGCCGCTCGGGGCTGCAGACGCCGCCGTCGAGCAGCAGTTCGAGCGCCGCCTGCGGCGGCAAGGCGCGGGCCAGCGAATCGGAGCCGCCGCCGTCGGGCGACAGGGCCACCTTGACGTACGACATCACGAATTTCGCATCCTCGGCGGCGACGATCAGGTCGCAGCCCAGGCACAACGAAAAGCCGCCGCCGGCCGCCGCGCCCTCGACCGCGGCGATCACCGGCTGCGGCGCATCCTGCATCGCCATCACCCAGTCGTGCAGCGCATCGAGGTGCCCGAGCTGTTCCTCGCGCGGCCGGCGGCGCTGGTCGGCCAGTCGCTTCAGGTCGCCGCCGCCGCAGAAATGATCGCCCTCGCCGGCCAGCACGATGGCGCGGATCTGGCGATCGCCCGCGGCCTCGCGCATGAGTTCGGCCGCCGCGCGATAAAGCGACGGATGCATCGCGTTGCGCGCGGCCGGGTTGCTCAGGGTCAGCACGAGCACCGGGCCATCGCGCCGGGACAGCAGGCGCGGGCCGGGGTCGAGGTCCTGTGCGCTCATCAGTCCACCTGGATGTTGGCGGTGCGGACCACGCGCGTCCACTTGTCGATCTCCGCGTGGAGCATCTTCCCGAAGGCCTGCGGCGTGCTCGGCATGGCTTCGGCACCGACCTCGTGCAGTCGCTGCTTGACCTGCGGATCGTCGAGCGCCTTGTTCAGGTCGGCACTGAGGCGCTGAACGATGTCTTTCGGCGTGCCGGCCGGCGCCACGAACGCCGCCCACGAGTACGCCTCGTAGCCAGGCAGTCCGGATTCGGCCACGGTCGGCACGTCGGGCAGCAGCACCGAACGGCGCGCGCTCGCCACCGCGATGGCGCGCACCTTGCCGGCCTTGATCTGCGGCAGGGCCGTGGGCGCATCGCTGAACATGAATTGCACCTGCCCGCCGAGCAGATCGGTCATGGCGGGTGCGCTGCCCTTGTAGGGCACATGCAGCAACCGGGTGCCGGCCTGCATGTTGAACAGCTCGCCGGCCAGGTGCGTGCCACCGCCACTGCCCGAGGATCCGAAGCTCAGCTTGCCCGGCGTCGCCTTGTCCAATGCGATGAGGTCGGCGACGTTGCGCACCGGCACCGCCGGATGCGCGACCAGCACCACCGGAAACATGGCACCGAAGCTCACCGGCACGAAGTCGCGCTCGATGTCGTAGGGCAGCTTGGGCTTCAGGCTCGGCAGCACCGCGTGGTGGATGCTGCACACCAGCAGGTTGTAGCCGTCGGCCGGTGACTTGGCCGCGATCTCGGCGCCGACGATGCCGCCCGCGCCCGCGCGGTTGTCGACGATGGCCTGCTGGCCCCAGATCTCGGACAGCTTGAGCGCGACCGTGCGGGCCGTCGTGTCGACCGGGCCGCCGGGAGGAAAAGGCACGACGAAACGCACCGGCCGGACCGGATAGGCCTGCTGCGCCATCGCCGGCCAGGCGATGGCGGCGGCGGCGCCGGCCAGCCACTGGCGACGGGTGAGCGGCGCGACGGGGGGAGCGATATCCTGGGTATTCACGAGAGCCTCCTTGGGTGAGAAAACCAGGCCGGCGCCGGGCCGCCCCAAGGCGGCCTGCGGCCCCCTCGGGGGGCAGCGACACACGAAGTGAGGAGCGTGGGGGCCATCCAGGCCGGCGCCGGGCCGCCAGCGCGGCGAAGTCCGCGCTTCGCGCTGACGGGCGGCCTGCTGACTCCCCCTCGGGGGGCAGCGGACCACACGAAGTGGGGGAGCGTGGGGGCCACCCAGGCCGGCGCCGGGCCGCCCCAAGGCGGCCTGCGGCCCCCTCGGGGGGCAGCGGACCACACGAAGTGGGGGAGCGTGGGGGCCATTCATCCCCGGACCCGCGCATGGCCGTGGTCGAGCACGACCCGGTCGCGCGCCGGCACGCGGGCCTGGAAGCGCACATCGCTGCCTTCGAGCCACAGCGCCACGCGCAAGGTCTCGCCCGGGAACACGGGCGCCGAGAAGCGCGCGAACAGGCTCAGCAGGCGCGCCGGGTCATGCCCGCAGCAGTGCGCCAGCACCGCGTGGCCGACGATGCCCCAGGTACACAGGCCATGGAGGATCGGCCGCTCGAAGCCCGCGGCGCGCGCGACCTCGGGATCCGAATGCAAGGGGTTGCGGTCGGCGCACAGCCGGTAGAGCAAGGCCTGCTGCGGCAGCGTCGGAATGTCGACCACGCGGTCGGGCGGGCGCGAGGGCACCGCCGCGGGTGCCGGCGGCGCCGCGTCCCCCGGCGCGGCCTCGGTCGCGAAGCCGCCGTTGCCGCGCGCGAAGGTGGTGTGCGTCACGGTCGCGAGCGCCGCGCCGCTGGCCTGGTCGAAAAGATCCTTGTCATAGGTGACCGTGGCGCCCCGCCCCGGCCCCTTGTCGACGATGCGGGTCACGCGATGGCGTGCCACGACCGTGCCCGCCGCCGGCAGCGGCCGGTGCCAGACCACCTGTTCCTCTCCGTGCACGATCTGCGTGAAGTCGATGCCGGTGGCCGCATCCTGCATCCAGGCGCCCGGATAGCCGAGCACCACCGCCAGGGTCGGCAAGGCCAGCGGCGTGCCGGGCGCGGTGTCGTTGACGAAGCGCAGCTGCGTGGGGTCCATGGGGTCGGCGCCGACGCCGAGCGCCAACGCGTAGCGCATCGTGTCCTCGGCCGTGTAGCGATGAACGACGTCGGCGAAGGGCCAGTGCCTCAGGCGTGCGGGATCGATCATCGCGTCAATCCAGCGTCGCACCGGAGGCACTGACCACCTTGGCCCATTTGTCCACCTCGGCCTGCAGGAAGCCGCCGAACGCCTCGGGCGTGTTCCAGCTCGCGGCGAAACCCTGGGCCTCGAACTTGTCCTTGACCTCGGGCAGCGCCAGTGCCTTCCTGAGTTCGGCATTGAGCCGCGCCACGACCTCGGGCGGGGTGCCGGCCGGCGCCAGCAGCCCGTTCCACGCGATGGCCTCGTAGCCCGGCAGGCCGGATTCGGCCACGGTGGGCAGATCGGGCGCCACCGGCGAGCGCTTCGGGCTGGTCACGGCAAGCGCCTTGAGCTTGCCGCTCTTCACGTGCGGCATGGCCGACAGCATGGTGTCGAACATCAGCTGCGTCTGGCCCGCGATCACGTCGGTCAGCGCCGGTGCGCTGCCCTTGTACGGGATGTGCTTCATCTTCACGCCGGCCATCGAGTCGAACAGTTCGGCCGCCAGATGGGTCGACTGGCCGTTGCCCGAGGAGGCGAAATTCAGCTCGCCCGGCTTCGCCTTGGCCAGCGCGATCAGCTCCGCCACGTTGTTCGCGGGCAGGGCCGGATGGGCGACGATCACCAGCGGCCCGCTGGTGAGCTGCGACACCGGCGCGAAGTCCTTCAGCAACCGGTAGCCGAGGTTCTTGAACAACGAGGGATTGATGGCGTGCGCCGTGGTCGCCACCACCAGCGTATAGCCGTCGGGCGCGCTGTGCGCCACCAGTTCGGCACCCGGGTTGCCGCCGGCGCCGGCGCGGTTGTCGACGATGAACTGCTGCCCGGTCTGCTCCGAGAGCTTCTGCGCGACCACCCGCGCCACGATGTCGGTCGGGCCGCCGGGCGGATACGGCACGACCAGTTTCACCGGCTTGGCTGGATAACCCGGCGCCTGGGCCTGGGCCGCCGCAGCGGCGGCCAGGCACAGCACGGCCCCCAGCACCACGAGCCGTTGCCGGCCAAGGAAGAATCGAAGGAATCCATGCATGCCGTGTCTCCTGCTTTTTTGTGATCGAAGAAAGCCGCTCAGGCGCGCGCGGGCTCGAAGCGCACCAGCACCCGGTCCTGGTGCGCGAAGAAGGTCGCCGAGACGCGCTCGCCGATGCGCACGCCGGCCGCGGCATGGGCCATCAGGCGCGGGCCTTCGTCGAGCGTGACCAGCACCAGCGTGTACGGCACGAGGGCGCGGAAGGCATCGGACGGCGCCCGCGACACCACCGTCACGGCATGCACGGTCGCACGGCCGCAGGCGTTCTGCCAGACGAGCCGCGGACCGCCGCAGTTCGCGCAGGCGTAGCGCGCCAAGGTCTGCGGGCTGCCGCAGTCGCCGCAGGACTGGAACCGCAGCACCTGCCGCGCCAGGCCGTCGACGAAGGGTGCGGCGAGCGCGCCTTGCTCCGCGCTCATGGCGCCCCCTCCCGCGACAGGATCAGGCTCACATGCGAGGACATCACGCCGCCGTCGGCATGCACGAAAGCGTGCCTTGGCCGGCGCAGCTGGCGTTCGCCGGCCTGCCCCGCCATCTGCCGGAAGATCTCGACCACGTGCGCCATGCCGCCGGCTACGCCGCAGTGGCCGAAGGAGAGCAGTCCGCCATGGGTGTTGAGCGGCAGCGGCCCATCGGCGCGGAAGTCGCCGCGGCGCACGCGCCCGGCCGCCCCGCCTCGCGGCGCGAAGCCGATCTCCTCGAGCAGCATGGCCAGGGTGATCGTGAAGGAGTCGTAGATGCCGAGGCAGTCGATGTCGCCTCGGGCCAGGCCCGCCTCGTCGAAGGCGCGCGAGGCCGCCTCGGAGGCGCCGCATTGCATGACGTCGGCCATCGCGCTCAGGTGCTGGTGGCGGTGCGCCTGCCCGGCGCCCGTCAACGCCACGCGGGACTCGCCACGCGGTGCGGCCGACACCACCAGGGCCATGGCGCCGTCGGAGATCGGGCAGCAGTCGAGCAGCTTGAGCGGCGCCGCGATCGGCCGGGACGCGAGCACCTCGGCCAGGGAGATCGGGGTCCGCAGGTGGGCGTCCGGGTGACCGGCCGCATGGTCGCGCATCAGCACGGCCAGCTCGGCGAGGTCCTCTTCATGAGTGCCGGTCTCATGCATGTAGCGCGATGCGAGCAGACCGTAGTAGGCCGGCACCGAGGCGCCGTTGGGCAGTTCGAAGTCGGCGTCGCCGACCTGCGCCAGCGTCTGGATCGAGCTGTCGCGCGACTGGCCGCTCAGCCGGTTCTCGCCCGCCACCACCAGCAGGTTGCGGCAGCGCCCGGCGCGCACCAGCTCGCGCGCCAGCATCAGCATCGCGGCGCCCGAGGCACCGCCCAGCTGCAGGCTGTGGGCATAGGCCGGCCGCAGCGCGAAGCGCTCGCAGAACAGCGTCGACAGCATCAGGTGCGGCAAGGTGGTCGCATAGCCGCACAGCACGCCGTCGATGTCGGCGCGCTGCAGCCGGGCCGTGTCAAGCGCCTGCTGCGCGGCCCGGGCCATCAGATCGAGCGCGCCCAGCCCTTCGTGACGGCCGAAGGCGGTGCTGCCCGCTCCCGCGAGGTAGGCGGTTGCGGCCATCAGTGGACCCTGGCGCGCCGGCCGGCACTGCGGGTGGCCATGGCGCTCTGGTGCGCAGCGCCGCTCCAGAGCACTTCGCAGGTCGCGCACTCGCGCCGCAGCGCCTTCGCCAACTCGGCCTCGCGAGACGTGATGCGGTCGTTGAGCGCCGCGATGCTGATCGCCGCGACCGGCCGTCCGTCGGCACCGAGGATCGGCATCGCAATGCCGCCCATGCGCTCGACCACCACATCGAGCAGCACCGCGTAGCCGCGCTCACGCGCCTCCATCGCCCGCGCTTCGAGCAGCTTCGGCGTGATGCGCGGATAGCGCTCGAGCTGCGGCGCGATGACGGCGAGCGCGGCCTTGCGCTCGCCCTCGGGCATCCAGGCCAGCAAGGCCAGGCTGCCGGCACCGACGCCGAGCGGGCGGCGGCTGCCGATCGAGAGGTAGTTGGCACGGATCGGGAAGCGCCCCTCCTCGACGTCCACGCACAGCGACTCGATGCCGCTCGGGATCGACAGGATCACGCTGTCCTCGAAGGTGCCGGTGAGGCGCAGCAGGCTGGGGCGCACCAGCGGGCGCGGGTCGAAGCGCGCCAGCGCCGCCGCACCCAGCACGAGCAGTTCGGCACCCAGGCTGTAGTGCTTGGTATCGGCATCGCGCACCACGAAGCCGTCGCGCATCAGCACCTCGATGAGGCGCAGCACGGTGGTCTTGTCGAGGCCGGTCGCCAGCGCGATGTCGGTCAGCCGTGCGACGCCCGGGTCGGACAGGGCTCGCAGGATGCGGCAGGCGCGCTCGACCGACGAGGTCGGCTCGGTGGCGCTGTTGGCGAGCACGGAGGGGACGGAGCGGGGACGGACGGCCATCGTATGCCTGTGTTTCGTTCTGCGGAACCTGTATGTCTGGCATTCATTGAAGTTCCGACGCTCCCCATCGTCAAGCGAAAGACAAAAAGTTGCGGTGAATGAAACTTTTCAAGGGGAAACCCCGACGACCTGCATTCGGGGCAAGACGTGATGCCAATAGCGCGCCTGCCGTTCCCGCTCGCAGACCAACTGCTCCGGCCGCGTGCTGGTCCAGGTCGCAGCGCCGCAGCGCGGCGACTCGGCCAGCGCGATCCCGCGCTCCCGATAGCGCGCCACAACCTCCGCGGCCGGGTGCCCGAAGCGGTTGCGGTAGCCGGCCTGGACCAGCGCGATGCGCGGCCGCACCGCGTCGAGCAGCAGCGCGGTCGACGAGGTCTTGCTGCCATGGTGCGGCGCCAGCAGCACATCGGCGCGCAGGTCCGGCGTGCGCGCCACCAGCGCCGCCTCCTGCAGGCGCTCGATGTCGCCGGCCAGCAGGGCGGTCGCGCGGCCGTTGCCGATGCGCAGCACGCACGAGATGGCGTTGGGCCTGGGCTTGACGAAGGCGGCGTAGTCGTCGCCCTGCGGATGCAGGACCTCGAAATCGACGCCGTCCCAGTGCCAGCGCTGGCCGGCCTCGCAGCGCCGGGCCGGGCGCAGGACCTGCAGCGGGTGCTCGGCCTCGATCGAGCTCAGCAGCGTCGCCTGCGGCTGCGCGGCCAGCACCGCGGGTGCTCCGCCCACGTGGTCGCTGTCGCGATGGCTCAGCACGACGGCATCCAGCCGCTCGCCGAGCGCCCGCAGCAGCGGCACCAGCACCCGCTGGCCGGCGTCGCTGTCGGGGCCGTAGCGCGGGCCCGTGTCGTACAGCAGGCTGTGCGTGGCGGTGCGCACCAGCACGGCGTTGCCCTGCCCGATGTCGGCCGCGAGCAGTTCGAATTCGCCCGCGGCGGGCCGCGGCGCCTGCCACAGCAGCGCCGGCAGCAGCAGCGGCACCCCGAGCAGGCGCAGCGACCCCGGCAGCCGCATCGCCAGCAAGGTGCCGCCCAGAACGCCCGCCATCGCCATCCAGAGCGGCGGCGCCGGCATCGACAAGGTCGCGAACGGCAGGCCGGCGAGCCACTCCAGCACCCACGACAGGGCCTGCACCGACCACGCGGCGGCATGCCACAACGGCGCGGCAACGACGCCGAGCATCGCCAGCGGCGTCACGACCAGCGTGACCCAGGGAATCGCGATCGCGTTGGCCAGCAGGCCGACGGCCGAGACCTGCTGGAACAGCAGCAGCGTGAGCGGCGTCAGCGCCAGCGTCACGACCCATTGCTCGCGCAGCAGGCGCAGCAGGCGCCCGGCGAGGCCTGCCGGCGCGTCGGCGGGCGCCGCGCCGTCGGAGGCGAACAGCACGCCGACGGCGACGAAGCTCAGCCAGAAGCCCGCCTGCATCAGGGCCCAGGGGTCGGCCGCGACCACGACGGCGCAGGCGAAGAGCCAGACGAAGGGCCAGGGCCAGCGCCGGCCCGTGAAGCGAAGCAGCCCGATGGCGGTGAGCATCAGCACGGTGCGCTGCGAAGGCACGCCCCAGCCGCTGAACACCGCATAGAGCGCGGCCAGGAGCACGCCCCCGACCAGCGCGGCATGCTGCGCCGGCCAGCGCAGCATCAGGCGGCCGCTGCGGCGCCACAAGGCGCCGACGAGCGCGGTGGCGAGCCAGGCGAACATCGTGATGTGGAGGCCGGAGATCGACATCAGGTGGGCGACACCGGTGGCGCGGAAGACGTCCCAGTCGGTGCGCTCGATCGCGTTCTGGTCGCCCGTGACCAGCGCCGCGACCACGCCGGCCCGGCGCGGGTCGTCGATACGCTCGAAAGCGGCATCGCGCACCGATTCGCGCAAGCGCTCGACCGGATGGCGCCAGGTCGAGCCCAGGCGCTCCGGCGCGGGATCGCGGGCCCCGGTGCGGACCTGGCCGGTCGCGTGCTCGCCCTGCTCCCACAGGCGAAGCTCATGGTCGAAACCATGCGGGTTGAGGCTGCCATGCGGCGCCCGCAGCCGCACCGCGAAGCGCCAGCGCTCGCCCGCGTGCAGCGGCGCCGGCTTGACGGCCTCCTCGGCCGGACGCGCCCAAGGGCCCGTGGACGTGTCGTACCAGCCCAGCGAGACGCGCGATGGCACCTGCGGCGGCGGGCCGTCGCCGGCGTCCGCCGCCTGGACCCAGCGCGCCGACTCGAGCTCGAACGCGAACCGGGTCGCGCCGGCGCCAAGCTGGGGCATGCTCGCGACCCGGCCCTCCACCAGCAGATCGCGTCCCTCGATGGCGGGCGACAGGGCGCCGGCCGAGTAGGCCGCGGCGCGCCAGCCCGCCGAGCCGCCACCGGCCATCGCGCCCAGCAGCAGCGCCGCCGGCAGCCACAGCGCCGATGGCCAGCGCAGCGCACCGAGCCCCAGCCAGCCGCACGCGGCCAGCGTGAGCAGGCCCGCATAGAACGCCCAGTGCCACAGCGCCGCCTGCTGCAGCTGCAGCGCAGCGCCGAGCACCGAGCCCGCCATCGCGGCGAAGACCGCCAGGGCGCGCGTCCGCCGCCCGGCCGTCACGAGACGACTCCCGATTCCATCTGCAACTCACTCCCTTGTGCGCTTCTTTGGCGCGCAAATTGCTTTCTGTGTCGGCTAGTATGCGACTCATCCCGAGGCATCCTCGACGCACCGAGAAACAATGTCCATCCACGCCGCCCTACACCACGTCACCCACTACAAGTACGACCGTCCGGTGCAACTCGGCCCCCAGGTGGTCCGCCTGCGTCCGGCGCCGCATTGCCGCAGCAACGTGATCTCGTACTCGCTGCGGGTCGAGCCCGAAGAGCACTTCGTCAACTGGCAGCAGGACCCGTTCGCGAACTACCAGGCGCGACTGGTGTTCCCCGAGAAGACGCGCGAATTCAAGGTCACGGTCGACCTCGTGGTCGAGATGGCGGTCTACAACCCCTTCGATTTCTTCCTCGAGCCCCAGGCCGAGAACTTCCCTTTCGAGTACACCGAGGCGCAGGCGCAGGAGCTGGCGCCCTACCTGGTGGCCGACGCGGCCACGCCGCTGGTGCAGGCCTACCTCGAGAAGGTCGACCGCAAGGCACAGCGCACCATCGACTTCCTGGTCGGCATCAACCAGCAGGTGCAGCAGGACGTCAACTACCTGATCCGCATGGAACCCGGCGTGCAGACGCCCGAGGAGACGCTGACCAACGGCTCGGGCTCCTGCCGCGACTCCGGCTGGCTGCTGGTGCAGCTGCTGCGCCACTGCGGCCTGGCGGCGCGCTTCGTGTCGGGCTACCTGATCCAGCTCACGCCCGACGTCAAGGCGCTCGACGGCCCGAGCGGCACCACGGTCGACTTCACCGACCTGCATGCCTGGTGCGAGGTCTACCTGCCGGGGGCGGGCTGGATCGGACTCGACGCCACCTCGGGCCTGCTGGCCGGCGAAGGCCACATCCCGCTGGCCTGCACGCCGACGCCCTCGAGCGCCGCGCCGATCGAGGGCGCGGTCGACGAAGCCGAGGTCGCGTTCGGCCACGAGATGAAGGTCACGCGCATCCACGAGTCGCCGCGCGTCACCAAGCCCTACACCGAAGCGCAATGGGCCGAGGTGCTGGCGCTGGGCGATGCGGTCGACAAGCGCCTCGCGGCCGGCGACGTGCGCCTCACGATGGGCGGCGAGCCGACCTATGTGGCCACCAGCGACCGCGACGCCGCCGAATGGAACACCGACGCCCTCGGCCCCACGAAGCGCGGCTATGCGACTGAACTGGTGCACAAGCTGCGGGCCGAATACGGCAAGGGCGGCTTCCTGCACTTCGGCCAGGGCAAGTGGTATCCGGGCGAGCAGCTGCCGCGCTGGGCGCTGTCGATCTTCTGGCGCGCCGACGGCCAGACGCTGTGGCACAACCCGGCGCTCTTCGCCGACGAACGCACGCCCACGCACTACACCAGCGAGGATGCGCGCCGCTTCACCACGGAGCTCTCGCACCGCCTGGGCCTGACCGAGCGCTACATCCAGCCCGGCTACGAGGACGTCTACTACTACCTCTGGCGCGAGCGCCGGCTGCCGGTCAACGTCGACCCCTTCGACTCCAGGCTCGACGACGAGATGGAGCGCGTCCGTTTGCGACGCGTGTTCACGCAGAAGCTCGACGCCGTGATCGGCTACATGCTGCCGATCGAGGCCGCCAACGCCGACACCGATGCGCCCGCGCTCGCGGGTCCGGGCTGGAAGACCGGCCCCTGGTTCCTGCGCGATGACCGCATGTACCTGATCCCGGGCGATTCGCCGATGGGCTACCGGCTGCCGCTCGATTCGCAGCCCTGGACCCGCAAGGGCGACTATCCCTACCTGGTCGAGCGCGACCCGACCGCGCCGCGCGGCAGCCTGCCGGCATCGGCCGACTACCGTGCGCGCTACGCGGGCCCGCCGGCCGGCGCGGAGGCCGACCGCGGTGCCGTGCCCTATGCCTTCGGCGCGCCCGAAGCGGCGCCGGCGGCGCTGCGCAGGCAGGCGCCGGGCGACGGCCCCCGCCCGACGGCAGACGCCGCCATCGACCCGACCACGCCGCGCCAGCCGCGGCGCGGCGAGTCGGCCCACTGGATCACCCGCAGCGCGCTGTGCGTCGAGGTGCGCGACCCGCGCCGCGCCAACGGACCGGCGGCCGAGAAGCTCGGCAGCGCCTCGGGCGTGCTCTACGTCTTCATGCCGCCGCTGGCGCGGCTGGAGGACTACCTCGACCTGGTCGCCGCGATCGAAGCCACGGCCGAGCAGCTCGGCGTGAAGATCGTGATGGAAGGCTATCCGCCGCCGCGCGATCCGCGCCTCAAGATGCTGCAGGTCACGCCCGATCCCGGCGTCATCGAAGTCAACATCCATCCCGCGCACAACTGGCGCGAGCTGGTCGAGCACACCGAGTTCCTCTACAACGCCGCGTTCGAGACCCGCCTGTCGGCCGAGAAGTTCATGACCGACGGCCGCCACACCGGCACCGGCGGCGGCAACCACTTCGTGATGGGCGGCGCGGTGCCGACCGACAGCCCCTTCCTGCGCCGGCCCGAGCTGCTCGCCAGCCTGCTGCTCTACTGGCACAACCATCCGTCGCTGAGCTACCTGTTCTCGGGCATGTTCATCGGCCCGACCAGCCAGGCGCCGCGCGTGGACGAGGCCCGAAACGACCAGGTCTACGAGCTCGAGATCGCGCTCAAGGAAATCGCCCGCAACCGCGAGATCCACGGCCAGAACATGCCGGCCTGGCTGGTCGACCGGACCTTGCGCAACATCCTGGTCGACGTCACCGGCAACACGCACCGCAGCGAGTTCTGCATCGACAAGCTCTATTCGCCCGACTCCAGCACAGGCCGCCTGGGCCTGCTCGAGCTACGCGCTTTCGAGATGCCGCCGCATGCCCGCATGAGCATCGCGCAGCAACTGCTGCTGCGCGCCTTCATCGCCCGCTTCTGGGACGCCCCCTACCAGGCGCCGGCCACCCGCTGGGGCACCGAGCTGCACGACCGCTTCCTGCTGCCGACCTTCGTCAGGATGGACTTCGACGACGTCATCAGCGAGATGCGGCAGGCCGGCTTCGCCTTCGACCCGAACTGGTTCGCGCCGCACTTCGAGTTCCGTTTCCCGCTGGTCGGCCAGGTGCAGGCGATGGGTGTCGAGCTGTCGCTGCGCAACGCGCTCGAACCCTGGCACGTGATGGGCGAGGAAGGCTCGGCCGGCGGCACGGTGCGCTATGTCGACTCCTCGCTCGAACGCATCGAGGTGCGCGTCACCGGCCTCAACGAAAGCCGCTACGTCGTCACCGTCAACGGCCGTGCGCTGCCGCTGCAGCCCACCGGCACCGTCGGCGAGTTCGTGGCCGGCGTCCGCTACAAGGCCTGGAACCCGCCCTCGGCGCTGCATCCGAGCATCGGTGCGCATGCCCCCCTGACTTTCGACATCGTCGACACCTGGATGAAGCGCTCGCTCGGTGGTTGCCAGTACTTCGTGGCGCACCCGGGCGGCCGCAACTACGACACCTTCCCGGTCAATGCCTACGAAGCCGAAAGCCGGCGCCACTCGCGCTTCTCGCGCATGGGCCACACGCCGGGGCTGATGCGCACGCCGCCGGCGACCATCGAGCTGGCCGGCAGCCGCGAGTTCCCCTTCACGCTGGACCTGAGACGCTAAGGCCAGGAATACCGCGGAACCGGCTTCGCCGGGCCGCTGGTATTGCCCCCGGTAGGGGGTGGGCGCCCGACACGAAGTGCGGGCAACCTGGGGGCGAGTAACAATCACCACCGTGGACCCACAGAACGAATCCCTCTTCGACGCCCAGGCGCTGGAAGCGCCCGCTGCGCTCGCGGCCTCGATCGCTCCCCCGGCCGCGCCGGGCCATTTCGATGAGCTGCGCGGCGCCGCCACGCCGCAGGACGCATCGCGTCCGGCTGCGCCCGCTTCACCCTTTTCACAGCCGGCGCCGCTCTACGAGGCCTCGTCCGTCCCGCCTGCCGCGCCGGTCGCCGAAGACGACGACGATGCCGGTCCGGACGAACAGGCGCCGCTCGCCCCAGCCTGGGCCGACTTCTTCGAGCACCTGGGCCCGGGCGGCTTCGACGACCTGCCGCGGCGCGCCGTCAGCCTCGAACGCCAGATCCGCGACAACGGCGTCACCTACAACGTCTACGCCGATGCCGACGGTCCGCAGCGGCCCTGGTCGCTCGACCTGTTCCCGCTGATCGTCTCGCCCGAGAGCTGGGCCCAGATCGAGGCCGGCGTGCAGCAGCGCGTGCACGTGCTCGACCGGGTGATGGCCGACGTCTACGGGCCCCAGCAGCTGCTGGCCGAGGGGCTGCTGCCGCCTGCGCTGGTCCAGGGCCACCCGGGCTACCTGCGGGCCATGCACGGCGTGCGCCCGCCCGGCGACACCTGGCTGCACATCGCGGCCTTCGATCTCGCACGCGGGCCCGACGGCAACTGGTGGGTGGTCTCGCAGCGCACGCAGGCGCCCTCCGGCCTGGGCTACCTGCTCGAGAACCGGCTCGCGATCGCGCGCCAGTTCCCGCAGGCCTTCGAGAACCTGCAGGTGCAGCGCGTGGCCGCCACCTACAACGCGATGATGGAGGGCCTGCAGCGCATGTGCCCGGCCGGCCAGCCGCCGCACATCGCGCTGCTGACACCCGGCCCCTACAACGAGACCTACTTCGAGCACGCCTACCTGGCGCGCTACCTCGGCATCACGCTGGTCGAGGGCAGCGACCTCACGGTGCGCGACCAGCGCCTGTACCTCAAGACGCTGCAGGGCCTCAGGCCGGTGCACGGGCTCGTCAAGCGGCTCGACGACCAGTACCTCGACCCGCTCGAGCTGCGCCCCGATTCCACGCTCGGCGTGCCGGGCCTGCTGCAGGCGATCCGCGCCGGCAACGTGCTGGTGGCCAACATGCCCGGCTCGGCCTTCCTGGAATCGCCCGCGCTGCTGGGCTTCCTGCCCGCGCTGGCGCGCCGCCTGATCGGCGAGAAGCTGCGACTGCCGGCCCTGCCCACCTGGTGGTGCGGCGAACGCGCCGCAATGGAAGCCGTGCTGCCGCAACTGGCCGACTGCGCGATCAAGTCCACCTACCCCGACTTCGACTCGCACACCAGCTTCGATGCCGTGCTCGGCCACCACATGGGACGGCGCGAGCTCGACGAATGGGCCGGCCGCATCGTGCGCCAGGGCGAGGCCCACACGGTGCAGAGCTACCTGCCGCTGTCGCAGATGCCGACCTGGACGCCGGACCTCGGCCGCGGCCACATCGCGCAGCGCTCGGTGCTGCTGCGCGTGTTCGCGGTCAGCGACGGACCGCGCTCGTGGCGGGTGCTTCCCGGCGGCCTCGCGCGGCTGGCGGGACGCGACGCCCAGATCGCCTCGATGCAGCGCGGCGGCAGCAGCGCCGACGTCTGGGTGCGCACCGAGGGCGAGGTCGACCGCACCACGCTGCTGCAGCCGCACACCACGCCGGCCTCGCTGGCGCGGCATAGGGCCCCGGTCACCAGCCGGGCGGCCGAGAACATGTACTGGCTCGGCCGCTATACCGAGCGGGCCGAGAACGCGGTGCGCCTGGCACGGCTCACGATCGACCTGCTCGGCGGCGAGAACCACTCCGCCCGCGCGCTGCTGGTCTGGCTGCACCGGCTGGCGCTGCGCAACGCGCTGGTGCCGCCCGAAGTGCCGAGCCTGCCGAAGTCGCGGCGCGTGTTCGAGCGGGCGCTGATCGCCGAGATGGGCAACTTCGACCAGGGCGGCAGCGTGGGCTACAGCCTGCGCTGCATCCGCCAGGCGGCCGCCGCGGTGCGCGAGCGGCTGTCGCAGGACCACTGGAACCAGATCGTGCGCGCCGAGACCGATTTCCTGCGCCGCAGCGCCGAGCAGTCCGGCGAGAACTCCGAGGGTGGCTATGCCACCGGCGCCGCGCTGGGCCTGCTCGAGTCGGCCAGCAGCGCGCTGTCGGCCATGACCGGCGCCCAGACCGACCGCATGACACGCGACGACGCCTGGCGGCTGCTGTCGATCGGCCGCCACATCGAGCGCCTGGGTTTCCTCTCGAGCGCGCTGGCGGCCGGTTTCGAGACCGGCTCGGTGCACGAGGTCAGCGGCTTCGAGGCCATGGTGGCGCTGTTCGACAGCACCATCACCTTCCATGCGCGCTACCAGCAGCGGCGCGATGTCGCCACGCTGGTCGACCTGCTGGTGCTGGACGGCGACAACCCGCGCTCGCTGGCCTGGGTCACGCAGACGCTGCGCAAGCGCATCGCCAAGCTCGCGGGCAGCGCGCCCGACAAGCTCACCGCCCTGTCTTTCGACCTGCCCGACCCCGACGGCTGGACCCTCGAAGGCCTGTGCGATCCCGGTCCCGACCAGCAGTATCCGGCGCTGGTGCACGTTTTCGCGAGCTGCGAGGCGGCCGCCTACCATGTGTCGGATGCGATCGGTACGCGCTATTTCACGCTGACTTCCGAGTCGCTGCGTTCTGTGGGGGCGTAGGTTCGCGCGACCGCATGGGGCGACTGTTGCAAGCATGCGTGTGTGCGTGCTTGAGTGCGTGTGGCGGCGGCGGGCGGTAGGCCCCGGGCCGGCCGACGTCACCGGCCGCTTCGCGGCTGCCCTGCGCTGCTCACGGTACGCGGGGTCTCGCTCAAACTCGCTCCGCTGCGCTCCACTCAAACAGTCGCGAGCCCTGATCCGCGCACCGCTGCGCTGCTCGGCGGTGCCTCAACGGC